>WTHY01000185.1 GCA_011522945.1 Alphaproteobacteria bacterium | reverse complement strand
CTATCAAGACCTGTTGCACTCTTGTGCAAACGCATATAATAGCTATGCAGAAAATACAGCTGATCACCATCCTGCAACCCGGCACATAGCGCATGATCTGCTTGTTGGAATTGTACTCTATTCCATCCCATATGCGGTATTTTCAAAACACTACCCGTGTCATCTACACCGCCTTTTAGAGAGATTACATCACCATCAATCCAGCCAAGGCCCTTAGTCTCAACACCTTCAAAGCCACGATTAGCCATAAGCTGCATACCAACACATATGCCTAGAAATGGCTTGCCGCCTTTTAGAATTTGTTGGTCCAGCAACTCCAGCATGCCATCTGTCGCCCGCAGGCTGGACCAGCAATCTGCGAAATGACCAACGCCTGGCAAAATGATAAAATCAGACTTAGAGGCATCCTCTGCAAGATTTGTTACAGAAACAGAGATTTCAGGCTGATTTGTTTCAGCAGACACATCATATGCGGCACGTCGCACAGCCTGCTCGACAGACCGCAAATTGCCTGATCCATAATCCAGAATTGCAAGTTTCATGAATTGCCTTTTTCTGCTGACAAATTCAGTCCTAAAGGTCGTTGCCTAGAGCCACCAATGAACTGGATCTCTATTTATAGCGAACCACCAAGAGTCCCTTTTGTTGACGGAATCTGATCTGCCGCACGTGGATCAATCTCCGTGGCAGCTCTCAGCGCACGTGCTGTTGCTTTGAATATGCTCTCAATAATATGGTGACAATTCGCACCATAAAGATTTTCTACATGAAGGGTTATACCTGCCCCCATGGCAAAAGCCTGGAACCATTCGCGGAACAGCTCTGTTTCCATTGTACCTAGCTTCGGTGTTGTCATCTCTGCACGCCATACCAGAAATGGTCTGCCAGAGACATCAACAGCAACATGTGACAAAGTCTCATCCATAGGCAGGCTACAGGCACCATAACGCATAATGCCTTTACGATCGCCAAGTGCCTCTTTCAGAGCTTGGCCAATGGCCCAACCTGTATCTTCTGTTGTGTGGTGATCATCAATATGCAAATCACCCTTCGCCACAAGCGTAATATCCATCAATGAGTGACGGGCTAATTGCTCTAACATGTGATCCAGAAATCCAATTCCAGTTTGAATATCCCGCTTGCCTGTACCATCAATGGTCAGGGTTACAGAAATCTCTGTTTCATTTGTTTTGCGTTCAACGCTGGCGGTTCTAGTCATAATAATTTGCCTTTGTTTCAGCCAGATGTGATGAAAAACCACATAGTTTGACAAGTCCTGTCTCGAATTACCAGCTTTTCGCGAGTTTGACCAGTATCAGAGCGTAAATTCTATACTGTCTCTCGTCTTAAAAGATGCCAAATTTTGTGTCTATTTTACTTATGAATGCATATTGAGGTGCTAGTTTAGCGCAAATGTTCCCGCAACCAGTTCCGGAGCAATTTACAATCATCATCTGAGAGCCTATCGATATTTTGGGCAAGCAAATTCGCCGCTTCTGTCGCATCAGCACTTAGATTACGTGTATCGATAGATGGTTTGGGGTGAGATAGCTGGGCTAGCTGTTTTAATTCCTCTGCATCATCCCAAATCAACCCCAACCAAACACAAATCTGATCAACTGTGGCGGGCGCAATCCGTCCGCGTTTACCATGCTCCAATGCAGATAAATAGGCCTCTGATACTCTCAATATTTGTGCCTGGTCTTTTAAGGTAAGGCCACGGTCCGCACGCAAAGACCGCATTTTTTTTCCAAATGGCGTCATATTGTCTGCTCTCTATTACGCCGCAAGCGAATATATAGAGCGCCGCCGCCGCCATCTTTACCAGAGGCTTGTGCGAGTGCGATCACATAAGGCGATAAATCCTGATCCTTCAGCCATAGTGGAACTTGTTGACGTAAAACACCCTGACCAGCTGCACCTTTTCCGGTAATAACGAGGACTGTGCGATCACCTCGATTGGCAGCCCGTACAATGAATTGCCGCAATTTTGCATGAGCAGCTGCCTGCGTCATGCCGTGAAGATCTAGCGTATCATCAATTTCATAGCGACCTTGTGTAAGGCGCTTGGTAGAAGACCTGTCAATACCAGCACGTTGGCCGAGGCGTAAATCTGCAGGTTGAATGGTTGATTTTGGTTTCGCTTGGCTTGGCACAGCTATCTGCCTTTTTGTTGAGGCAGCTTTTGTTTGCGTCTGTTTAGAAGGTCGCGGCGCAATATCAGCATCTTGGGGGTGCGCACGGCTAGACGGTTTGCGTTTCACCGTATTCGCCATTTTCTGCCACAAGTCTGAATCATCATCAGCCGTCATGACCAGCTCCCTCAGGAATCCCTCTGAAAGCTAACTGCCTCAGCAGTTTATGCACTCTCCGGAGTCTGTGTTTCAACAAGCTTCCAGTTGGGGTCATTACTTTGAATATCACGCTCAAACACCCAAATATCTGTCATTTCAGCAGAAATTTCAGACTCATCTTCAATAAGAATATTATCCTTATCAAACAGCTCACGTGTCTGTATCGATATGTATTGGACTGTTACAGATGCGATCGCATCTACAACCTGACCGTCCAAAAGCTCTACAGATTTCAACTCGTCAATTTTGATATTCAAACGATCGCCATCTTCATCTCTCTGACGAATGGCCTCACTAAACTCTTCATGTAAATCAAAGCTGAGAAGCCGCTTTAATTGGACCATGTCGCCATCGGCATAGGCTTGCAAAACCATGGGAAACACAGCAGCAGCCCCATTAGTAAACTCATCATCCCGAAATGTTGTGTCTAACCGGCGCACACCATCAAGCCCGCTCGCTGATAGAGCACCAGCAGATTGGCCAGGCATCTGAATAACATTACTATCATTATCTGCCGTTCCAGCAGCTCCATTTACCCTGTCTGAGTCTTGAAATGGACGTTGCGGTTGCTCAAAGCCATCCCTACTCCCTAATATGGAGCGCAGACGAAGTGCTAAAAAGACAGCAATAATTGCGAAAATAAGGATATCGACAAACGGCATTGGACTTCCCATATGAAGATGAAGAGGCTTTGTGACTACGGTGCTGAACACTATCTACAAATAGGCCAGCCGGGTTAAAAGTACAATAATTAGGAGTGAAAAATATGGGATGGCTCATTATTGGGATCATCATTATCTATGGTTGGGTCGAATTTGAGGCCTTGTTTGTTGTTGGTGATGTGATAGGTGGGCTGGCAAGTTTCCTTGGAATTTTTGTGACTGCTCTTATTGGCTTGTCACTCCTGAGAAGCCAGGGAAATGCTGTTATGCACACAATGCGAACCCAAATGGCACAGGGTCAAACAGGCCTATCTCAGATGGCGGATAGCTTATCGCTGGTTTTGGGAGCATTTCTGATGCTGCTGCCAGGATATGTCACAGATTTCATGGGTATATTATGTTTTATACCTGGGATTCGAACTATCGTTGGCACATTCCTAATGAAACATTTAGCGGGCCGCCTTATGAAAGCAGCTGCCAACCCCCATGGCAGGGGCTTTGGTAGAAACGGATTTTCTTCTATGCACTTCCAATTTAAAAATAGGGCCCCATCAGATGATACCACATCTGGTTTTACAGGAACTGGCTTCGTAGACTCAGATTTTAGAAACCAGCAGCATGGCAGAGCGTTAGAGGATGATCTTATCGAAGGCGAATTCTCCGAAAAACCAACGCAAGATCCAAAAGATTTTGATAAAGACAAATAAACATAATTGGCGTAGATCAGAGGCCAAGATACTATTCGTCTCGAGATATAAAGGGTAAAGATCGTGACAGACGCACCAGAAAACACCGCACCAGAAAATACTGCCAACCAAACCTCCGGAGATGAGCAAACCAGCCGACCGCAATTGGTTATGCATGCGCAATATATTAAGGATTTATCCTTTGAAAATCCGAATGCTGCCTCTGTTCTGACAGGAAATGCGGGCCAACCGAACGTAGAGGTTGGCGTCAATGTCAACGCCTCAAAGTTGGATGATAATCAATATGAAGTGCTGTTGAAAATTACTGCAGATGCAAAATCAGGTGATAAACAGCTATTTCTTGTTGATCTCACTTATGGCGGTATTGTCACAGCACAAGGCGTCACAGCTGATCAAATGAATGCACTTGTTATGATAGAAGGCCCACGTCTGCTATTTCCGTTTGCACGTGCCACTATCGCACATGCAACACGTGAAGGCGGGTTCCTGCCTTTGAATATTCAGCCAATTGATTTTGTTGCCGTCTATCGTGCCAACCTAGAAGCACAACGCCAGCAAGCTCAGGAAGATGCCCCCCACCAGACCAAGCAATAAGTCTGGCAGCAAAACACATATAAATAACAAAAAAGAGAGGCTAAAAATTAGCGTCTCTTTTTTTATGAAGATTTCCAAATTGGGTCTGTGAGTGTATCTAAAAAGGCCTCATGCGCAGCTAATTCGTCTGCATGAACTGGATGTGGCCGCACAGCCCGTAATGGCCTGTCTTCTAGGGAAAACCCGTCCAATATATCTTGCCCATTAGATGTCTCAGTAGCGCTATGTGTCTGAGCATCACTGTCAGAAAGCAAGCCCGGCTGGCGTCCACCTTTTAATTCTACATATACAGCTGCCAATAAATCAGCATCAATTAAAGCGCCATGTAAATCGCGGTGACTATTATCAATTTCAAACCGTTTACACAAAGCATCTAAGCTTGCCTTTGCACCTGGGAATTTTTGCCGTGCCATAGGTAATGTATCAACTATGCGTGACGCCTCTAAGGCTGGCAGGCTTACCCGTGCCAACTCGGCATTCAGAAATCCAACATCAAATGGGGCATTATGTATGATTATGGGATCCTCTTGGATAAAATCTAAAAATTCAGAAACAACCGCTTCAAATACAGGCTTATCTTCAAGAAAAGCACGACTAATGCCATGTACTTTTTCGGCATCTGGGTCTATCTCTCGATCTGGTTTGATATAAAGATGTAAGCGGCGCCCTGTCGGCATTAAATTCTGTAATTCTAAAGCACCAATTTCGATGATGCGATGACCCTCTTTTGGATCAAGCCCTGTTGTTTCTGTATCTAAAACAATTTCACGCATGCTTCTCTCTATTTTGCCAAAAACCGCTTAAGACGACGTCTCGTTTCAGCATAACCAAGTCCTGAGGGAAGTGACAAATCACTTAGCCGTATTTTTTCTGTTTGTGGTAATTGTGCGGCAATAATCTGCTGATATTTTTCTTCTGTCATGCCAGGGCGCATCAAAGCGCGTTGTTGACGTAAAAATGCGGGCGCCCAAACTGTAATGACGCTATCACAAATTCTATCTGCCCCCACTTCAAATAGGAGCGGCACATCTAGAATAATTTTTTTATACCCCCAGACTTTATACTGGCGAATAAATCGTGTGCGGTCCTGCTCCACAAGTGGATGAAGTAGATTTTCCAGCCAATTTTTTGCTATGGGATCACCAAAAATTATCTGCCCAAGTGCCTGCCTATCTATACCAGCATCACTATCACCAACAGGACCAAATTTTTGCAGAATTACAGGCACAGCAACACCATTTGGGCCGAGTAGCTTATGCACGACCTTATCAGAATCATGCACTGGCAACCCCATCTGACGACATATATGTGCGGCAGTTGATTTCCCTGCAGCTATAGATCCTGTCAGACCAATAATCTGACCGGACCTAGACATCATCTCTCACAATATCTGCTTGGAGCTTTAATCCATGATTGCGCAAAAAACCAAGAATATCGAGAAGTGGCATACCTAAAATTGCATATGGATCGCCATCGCACATAGACAGGATTTGCGCGCCAAAGCCCTCAATTTGATAAGAGCCTGGGCTGAAAAAGGCAGCATCTCCTATTCGATCTAAATAAGCCTCTATTTCATCTTCAGTCATAGTGCGAATGGCCAGTCTGGGCGCTGCATGTGCGTGCCATACTCTTTGGCCATTTTGGAAAATCACAGCCGCCGTTATGAGCCTATGTTGCTTGCCAGATAACTGCAATAATTGTGACGCTGCTGAGGATTTGGTCTTGGGTTTTCCATATAAGATGCCTTCACATTCTAATAGTTGGTCACATCCTATGATCGTGTCATTTATACCCTGTATTGCTAATCTTTGGGCTTTTAGCTCTGCCAGCAATATAGCCACATCTAAGGGTGGCATAAGGTCTGCCTCAGCCGATTTGCGTATAGCCTCTTCGTCAATAGGCGCAGCTATAGCCTCAAAATCAAGACCAGCATCCGCCAACATCTTTTGGCGTGTCGCACTTGTCGATGCCAGGATAATTTTTTGATTAGGCAAGCGCCATTTGTGTAGATTATGAGTCTTCATCAGCTGTTTCTATTGATTGTGTATATAAGTGAATGATTGAGGCAGCTGTCTCCTCTATCGAGCGGCGAGACACATTTAATACCGGCCAGTTATTGCGAGCAAATAGGCGTTGCGCCTCTCGTAATTCACCAGCGACTTGATCCATATCTGCATAATTTACGTTTTGCTTGTCACGCATATGCTCAAGCCTGTTGCGACGTACCTGTATTAAGCGTTTTGGATCTGTTGTCAGACCAACGACGAATGGCTTTTTATCTGCCAGATATTCAATCGGAAAAGGCACATTCGGCACTAATGCATAATTGGCTACACGGTAGCCACGATTAGCGAGATACATGGATGTGGGGGTCTTTGATGTTCGAGACACACCAACTAATAATATGTCAGCCTCATGCACATTATTCATATTCAGGCCATCATCGTGATTAACCGCAAATTCTACGGCTGCCATACGCTTAAAATACGCACGGTCTAACTGATGTTGCGCACCTGGTCTTTGTTGTTTTTGTTCACCAAATACAGATGAAAATAAATCAACAAGCGGATCTAATATGGATAAGGAGGGCACGGCATGGCGTCTACATCTATCTTCAATTTCTTTTCTGATAGCTGGATCAACAACAGAATATAAAACAATGCCCGGATTTTTCCGTAGTGAATTCTCAAACGCATCCACATGTGGAACAGAACGGATAAGTGTCCAAATATGCTCGGTGATATCCCTATCGGAGAATTGTGCCAAGGCTGCTCTGGCTGTTTGATGCACTGTCTCGCCAGTGGAGTCTGATATGAGATGAAGATGTAATGGTTTATCAGTCATGATATTGATGTAGCAGTCAGGGAAAAGCCTGTCATCCTTGTTTCGTTAGCTTTATCTACAAACCTTCATATAAGTAGATTTGTGATAGGCTGTTTATAAAACCGGATATTTGTCATCTATTACCCCTCAAACACACAGCTTTAGCTGAACTGTTTATAATGATTGGTTATTTGCTGTAGGACACGACATATATGTGGATAAAACGCCGGAGCAGCTCTAGTTACGCACAAATTACGATAATTATCCCCAAAAAATATCTATTATGAATAAAGTTATACCCATATCTTCAAATATTGATAACTAAGGATTAAAACCAAGCAATCCCAAGGAAATCATTTTAAAATTTTGTGTAAAAATATGGGGATAAGTTTAGCAGATAAGTGTAATCCCCTATTTTCACCCTACATATAAACAACAACAATAAATTATATATATATATTTATTTATAATAGCCTTTCATAAATGTGTGACAGGCTAGGCATAAAGAGGTCTTTATGAAATTACTCGACACTTTATCAGGTCAGAAAATAACACCACCACCCATGTGGGTTATGCGTCAGGCAGGACGGTATTTAGCGGAATATCGTGCTGTTAGGGCAACAACGACAGATTTTATTTCCTTTTGCTTAACGCCTGATAAAGCAAGTGAAGTAACACTTCAGCCTATTAGACGGTTTGGTTTAGATGCAGCGATAATTTTTTCTGATATTCTTATGGTGCCATGGGCTTTGGAGCGAAATGTACATTTTATCACAGGTGATGGTCCAAAATTAACCCCTCTTGAAACAGCTGGGTCCTTATCAGATGATCTATTAGAAGGTTTGCCTGATAAATGGGCACCTGTTGGAGAGGCTATTCGTCTCACACGGCAAAATCTACCGTCAGAAACGGCACTTATAGGATTTTCCGGTGCACCTTGGACATTAATCACCTATATGGCAGAAGGTGGCAGTTCAAGAGATTTTGCAACCTGTCGTAACTGGTTATGGTCAGATAGGGCAGGCATAGAAAAACTATTAGAACAATTAGTTGAAGCGATCATTCAGTTCTTAACTGTGCAGGCAGAAGCTGGTGCGAATGTGCTAATGTTGTTTGATAGCTGGGCAGGAGCTGTACCAGCCTCACATCGTAATATGATGGTGATAGAGCCAGCGCAAAAAATTATTGCTGGTTTGAGATCCCGTGGCATTATGCAGCCAGTTATTTATTTTCCCAAACAAATAGGGGAAGGCCTCATTGCATTTGCTGATAGAGTTGATTGCCAAGCAATAGCGGTGGATCATAATACTGATTTACTATGGGCTGCTAAAACACTACCAACACATATGGCATTGCAGGGAAATCTTGACCCCTTATCACTCTTGTCTGCTGGTCCAGAAATGGAACAGGCTGTAGACGCTATATTAGAGGCCTGCTCAGACCGACCACATATCTTTAATTTAGGTCATGGCATAACTCCACCGACACCGCCTGAGCATTTGGCGAAATTAGTATCGTTAGTAAGAGGCAAATAATATGGATTATCAATGGGTTAAAGCATTACATTTGATATCTGTTTTTGCGTGGATGGCAGGGCTTTTATATTTACCACGGTTATTTGTATATCATGCGATGGTTGAGATTGGGTCTGCGCGGGCGCTGACCTTTAAATTAATGGAACGCCGCTTGTTAAAAGGGATTATGAACCCGGCAATGATCTTTAGCTGGGCATTTGGTCTCTGGATGTTGCATTTAAATCCAGGATTACTATCCATGCCATGGATGTGGATAAAGCTAAGTTGCGTGGTGCTTATGACAGGGCTTCATATGGTGTTTTCGCGTATGCGTCGAAAATTAGAAGCTGATGAAGACCCACTAAAACATACCGCCTATCGTATTTGGAACGAAATGCCCTTTTTATTGCTTATCATAATTGTGGTGATGGCGGTTGTAGAACCATTCTAAAACCTATGCTTTATGGCTTTTACTTGACAATTCTTAGAGTCTGGCAAATTATGTAGGCATGCCCATTCGGTGCGTCGCTCTTTTATAAAGGGCAATTCTCTCTCAGATTGTTTCAAGACGACTGATAACCTTCCATACATAGATTATAGTGGTGGCTGCTATGCACCTCGAAGAATTAAAAAGAAAATCACCAGCTGAATTATTAGCTTATGCTGAAGAATTAGAAGTGGAAAATGCATCAACATTGCGTACGCAAGATATGATGTTTGCCATTCTAAAACTTCTTGCTGAAAATGATGTAACTATTCGCGGCAGTGGTGTTTTGGAAGTCTTATCTGATGGTTTTGGTTTTTTGCGAGCGCCAGAATCGAATTATTTGCCTGGTCCAGATGATATCTATATCTCACCCTCACAGGTACGCCGTTTTGGATTGCGAACAGGAGATACGGTCGAAGGTGAGATAAGAGCACCAAAAGATGGTGAGCGGTATTTTGCACTTCTTAAGGTGGAATCCATTAATTTCCAGGACCCAGATGCGGTTCGTCACAGGATTAATTTCGATAATTTAACGCCGCTCTATCCAGATGAAAAGCTCACTATGGAGCTGCCATATAATCCGGACAATAAAGATAAAACCCCACGTGTGATGGATTTAGTATCGCCAATGGGTAAAGGTCAGCGTGGCTTGATTGTCGCACCGCCTCGCACGGGTAAGACAATGATGCTGCAATCTATTGCACATGCGATTTCAGAGAATCATCCTGAGGTTTATCTTATTGTGCTGTTGATCGATGAAAGGCCAGAAGAAGTCACAGATATGCAGCGATCTGTCAAAGGTGAAGTGATTTCATCAACATTTGATGAACCAGCGTCACGACATGTGCAAGTAACTGATATGGTTATAGAAAAAGCAAAGCGCCTTGTGGAACATAAGCGCGATGTTGTGATTTTGCTTGATTCTATTACGCGCCTGGCGCGGGCTTATAATACCGTTGTGCCATCATCTGGTAAGGTCCTTACAGGCGGCGTGGATGCTAATGCCTTACAAAGACCAAAGCGCTTCTTTGGTGCCGCCCGCAATGTTGAAGAAGGTGGGTCTCTCACCATCATAGCGACGGCCCTTATCGAAACAGGGTCTCGCATGGATGAAGTCATTTTTGAAGAGTTTAAAGGCACAGGTAATAGTGAAGTTGTGCTTGATCGCAAACTATCTGACAAGCGTGTCTTCCCAGCTATTGATATCACAAAATCTGGTACACGTAAGGAAGAGCTACTAGTTGATAAAGCCACCTTGTCAAAAATGTGGGTCTTAAGGCGTATTCTTATGCAGATGGGTCCTGTTGATGCGATGGAGTTCTTGTCTGATAAACTGCGTCATGCCAAGACAAATGATGATTTCTTTGAACAGATGAATAGCTAATCTGCTTCATATCGCATTTGCCAATAATGTTTATCGCAGGTGAGCAGTAGGGCAATCTTGCGCCCTGACTTAATGCGAAAACGGCCGAAATTAGAATAGACCTTGCAATAGAATATTAGGGGCAGGATAAGGCGCGCTGACGGTAAAAAGCTGAAATTTACAACTGACTGGATATTTGCGACTAGACTGCAGGCCTGCGACCGCTGTGAGTTAAGACGGGGTTTTGCAACCCGCTTCAGTGTTTGAAAAATTATGTAAAACTGCCGCGGCTCTGTGCCGGATTATCTCCGTGATACCTATGCGAAACGTATGAGGTGATATCATTAATGAGATATCGTCTTTTGGCACGAAACGAGACTAGGAATATTGAGGCTTTTATAGCTAGATTCATGATAGCCTCTTAAGGCTAGTCACAACCTCCGATTTTACAGGCAATCAAGCGGTATCTTAGCTATGCCCATAATGGGGTGACCAATCATGTTATTATCAGTCGATCCTTATTGATGGTTTATATGATAGCTTCCGACCTAAGCTAATATTTGTATCAAGAATAATATCTATATGATGAGATTATGGCGCTACTTATAGGAAAGGCACTGGTCTGACGCATCTAACAGCTTTCGATTACCTATAATGTGATTCCATATCTTGTAACCAAAGTTTGCGGCTAAGATTTCCAGCATCGGTTGGTGTTGTTTCTGAGCCACCAGAATATTGGTTTGGCCCGCCAGCCGAGGTATTAATTCTATGGCATGGTATGATGATAGGGATAGGATTGCGGCGACATGCCTGTCCGGCAGGGCGTGCAGCTTTAGGGTTCCCCCAGGCCTTTGCCAACTCTCCATATGACCAAATATGCCCATAGGGAACGGTTAGAAGTACCTGATACCAAGCTCTCATAGCAGTGGTAAATTGGGCGAAATCGACGGGCACGGTGAAATCCTGCCTAACGCCTTTTAAGTAATCTGCGATTTCGCTCGCTGCCTGGCAGGCGATATCAAGATGATTGTTGGGAATGGCATTGTCTGTCAGCGGCTGAAACGGCGCCTGTTGCCAGTCTAGACGAACAAGACCGTCACGGCTTGCAACAGGGCGCATATAGCCTAACTCTGTCGTGAGGATAGCTGTATCCGTGTCAAGCTGCATAGTCTGGGCCTCCTGAGAGATTGGGGGTGTTTATTGATGATACATAAGGCATCGCGGCCATCTATAGAGTTGCCCCTTGTTACATTCAGCCTTGCCTAAGCTGTCACCATTCGTGATAAAGAGCCATAAGACCCACATAGCCATATCTGCATACATATATGATAAGACGAGGTAATATTTTTTGTCATTACATAAAGACATATCAGCTGAAACAATTTTCGCGCTTGCAACACCGCCAGGTAGATCAGCAATTGCCATTATCAGATTAAGTGGTCCTAGCGCATTAGATGCACTTGATTTGTTTCACGTGAAACCATCCTATAATCGGGAAATGCGATTTGTTAGATTACAGCTTGATGATGGGTCAGTACTTGATGAAGTGATGTGCCTGTCATTTCCAGCGGCAAATAGCCCAACCGGCGAAGCTGTTTTAGAGATACATTGTCATGGAAGTCCGGCAGTTATCGCAGCCATAACAGACAGACTTGCAAAGGCTGATGAATATCGTCCAGCAGCTGCGGGCGAATTTTCCAGACGGGCGCTAGATAATGGAAAAATGACGATATCGGAAGTTGAGGGGCTAGCTGATCTAATTGATGCTGATACAGAATCGCAGAGACGTCAGGCAAGTCGGCAAATTTCTGGTGTGTTGCATAAAGCTGCACAAGCGTGGCGCTTATCTCTTATTGCTCTAAATGCTGAATTGGCTGCCATTATTGATTTTGCAGATGAAGAATTACCAACATCTATTTTGGATAGGTTGCAGCAGACTTCCAGGCGCCTCCTATCTCTTTTGGGTCAACATTTAGATGATGGTCATGTTGGTGAAATTATCAGAGACGGTGTGGAAATAGCCTTAATCGGACCTGTAAATGCAGGTAAGTCCACCACGCTAAACGCCTTAGCAAAACGGCCGGCGGCCATTATTTCTGATCAAGCCGGCACAACCAGAGATGTGATTGAGGTACATCTTGATATTGAGGGCATTTCTGTAACAGTACGAGACACAGCCGGATATCGTGAGACAGATGATGTTGTAGAAGGTGAGGGCATTTTGCGGGCCAAGGCTGCAGCAGGGTCTGCGCATCTTGTTATAATTGTCTTGGATATTAGCGATCCTGACTGGCCAAACCATTATCAGGCGCTTCTGGCATGGGGTGTAGCTGATCATATTGTGATTGCAAATAAGGCTGATAAACTTGACGCGCAGATACAAGACTTGCCAGAACAGGCTTTATTGCTAGCCCTTGGTGGCGCTAATGCTGATAGGGATATTGCCAAGCTTGAGGCCTATTTGTGGCAATCTCTATCCTATTTACAGTCAGCTGAAGAGGCCCCTCTTATAACGCGGGCGCGTCATAGGCACGCAATTGAAACAGCTGTATCTGCCTTAACTGATGCCCTGTCGCTTGATGTTACATCTACACCTGAGCTAGTAGCTGAAGAGTATAGACGTGCTGCAGATGCGCTTGGCAGGCTAACAGGAGATGTGGATATTGAAGATCTGCTAGACCATATATTTACAGCCTTCTGTATTGGAAAATGACACTATAGGGCATTCGCCTGATAGCTTTAGGCCGCATTTGCTTTATATCTGCAAATTGCAATATGCCAAGAGGTTAGGCAGGTAGTCACTAAATGGCAGGCACGTAAGCGCATATGTGATAATGTTGCCTATGATGCCAGGTCATGCCAGATCGTGCTAGGTCAACTCAGCGCTGATGCCTATAAGCGAAGCTATATATCAAATCTAATGAGATATAGATGCTGTCACTTTGCAAGGCAGAATATCTCAAATAGCGGCATTTGAAATAGCCTGCTTGTTATTGTGCGCAATGCTGGCATTTTAGCCTCAAAAACACGAAGACAGCACAGCTATATGTGCAGATAGCGCTATAATTTACGCATTTGCGTGATTTGTGACTAATCTGGAACTATCGGCTGCATCTGCTTTCAATGGTAGTCAGGGATGTATCATGAAACCAAGCGCAGGATATGTCGCTATATTCCCATCACATGGTCGAATAATTGCCACATGACATCTGCACATCTCTCATACCATGTTTTGACAATTACATCGATTTGCCTATAAAGTGCGGCAGGTTTGATACTTATAGTAACCACGTGATTTTCAACAGATTGATAGCTGATTATGGCACAAGATTTTGACATCCTTGTTGTTGGCGGTGGCCATGCTGGCACAGAGGCAGCCGCCGCCGCCGCACGCCTTGGTGCATCTACAGCCTTGATCACGATGGATGCAGAGAAAATCGGGGAAATGAGCTGTAATCCAGCGATAGGTGGGCTGGGGAAAGGCCATCTCGTGCGCGAAATAGATGCACTTGACGGCATAATGGCGCGTGCAATTGACAGGGCTGGTATCCAGTTTCGTGTTTTGAATAAGTCGAGAGGCCCTGCAGTTCAGGGGCCTCGATCTCAAGCTGACCGTAAATTATATCGTCATGCCATTCAAAATATATTAGCTGAGCAAGATAATCTCCAGGTGATTGAAGCTGCTGTTGGTGCGTTTCACGTGAAACATGGCCGTGTGGCTGGCCTCATTATGGAGGATGGCAGGCTTATAACAGCAGGGGCTGTGGTTTTGACTACAGGCACATTTCTGGGCGGTATCATACATCTTGGCCCAGAGCGGACGGAAGCTGGTCGTTTTGGTGAAAAACCGTCAAATACTTTAGCACAATCTCTTCGGGCGCTCGATCTACCCGTAGGGCGTCTAAAAACAGGTACGCCTGCACGTCTGGATGGCAGAACGATAGATTGGGCTGCATTAGAAGAACAGCATGCAGATGATCCACCTGTGCCATTCTCAACAATGACAGACAAGATCACAGTGCCACAAATTCCATGTGGTATTACGCGCACAAACACAAAAACACATCAGATTATTCAGCAATCATTGCATTTATCTGCTGTCTATTCAGGTCAAATCGAGGGGCAGGGCCCGCGCTATTGTCCGTCGATAGAAGATAAAATCCATCGTTTTGCAGAAAAAGACTCTCATCAGATATTCCTAGAGCCTGAGGGGCTTGATGATCACACCGTCTATCCAAATGGCATAAGTACAAGCCTGCCACGTGATGTACAGTCAGAGATGATTGCGTCAATTGCTGGCTTGGAACAGGCAAAAATTCTGCAATTTGGCTATGCGATTGAATATGATTTCGTTGACCCACGTGCTTTAAAGCGGACATTAGAGTTAAAAAAACTGCCAGGTTTGTATCTGGCTGGACAGATTAATGGCACAACTGGCTATGAGGAAGCAGCTGCACAAGGCCTTATGGCAGGTGTAAATGCAGCGCTCTCAGTGTCAGGCTCAGACACACCCTTTATTTTGGATAGAGCTGATGCCTATATCGGTGTCATGATAGATGATTTAATCACAAGAGGTGCGCCTGAGCCTTACAGGATGTTCACATCTCGTGCAGAATATCGTTTGTTATTGCGCGCTGATAATGCAGACCAACGCCTTACAGATAAGGCTATACAGATAGGTCTTGTAAGCGCATCGCGAGAGGCGCATTGGCGTGACAAGGAAGCAGCCCTTATCTCAGCGCGTCTTATGTTGCAACAGGACCCGGCTAAACCAACAATTTTGGAGGCACATAATTTACCTGTGCCAAGAGATGGCAAAAAGCGATCTGCAGCTGATCTCTTATCGTTGGAGGGTGTGTCTCTTCAGGATTGTATGACGATATGGCCTGATCTAGCCTCAATCCCCAATAATCTGCACAGTCAGCTAGAAACAGATTGCCGCTATTCAGGCTATCTGCGCAGACAACAGGCTGATATCTCTGCTATGCGCAGAGATGAGGCGCTTTTGATACCAGAATCGATAGATTATACCGTGATTGGCGGTCTATCTGCTGAAAGCCAGGATTTGCTGAAGCGACATGCGCCTGAAACGATTGCACAAGCAAATCGTATTGCTGGCCTGACACCAGCTGCAATCGTTGCGCTCATTCGCTATATACGGCGTGGCACGGGTAATGCGCCTCAAGATACAAACCATGTTGAGAGCAAACAGCAGAAACATGGCTAAATTCCTATGACAAAATATTTGAAAATGGATAATGCTGCGTCTGTCGCAACAGAGCTAGGCCAGCTCAATGTTTCACATGAAACAATTGACCGTTTACATATATATGTTGAACTGCTTGCCAAATGGCAGGCCCGGATCAATCTTGTGTCTACACAAACTTTGCGAGAGGTATGGCAACGTCATATCCTTGATTCACTCCAGCTATTACCGTATCTGCCAGAGACACCAAGCCGCCTTATGGATATTGGAACAGGCGCAGGACTACCTGGACTTTTGCTCGCAATTGCAACGCCACATGAAGTGCATTTAGTTGAGTCAGATGAGCGCAAATGTGCCTTTTTACGCACCGCCTTGCGTGAAACAGGAACAAAAGCCGAAATTCACAATATGCGGATTGAGAAAATCTCTCATAAAGACATTGATGTGTTGACGGCACGGGCACTTGCCCCTGTGGGCACATTGCTGGATTGGACGCGCACACTGCACCATCCGGGGTTGAAATGTGTGTTTTTAAAAGGCCGAAATGTTACTTCTGAATTGACCATTTTAGAAGATTGGCCGACAGTAGAAAGCAGATCCTATCCGTCTGTTAGCTCAGATGATGGGCAGATTTTGGAATTGGTATTTACGTCTTAACCAATCAGGTGTTTCAGAATAGGCCTGCATCATTTATGGGCAGGGCACTATCTGTATAAGTGGGAATGAAACTATGTCTGTTGAGACGAAAATCATCGCTGTAACAAATCAAAAGGGTGGCGTGGGTAAAACCACCACAGCTGTGAATTTAGCTACAGCCCTTGTTGCCTGCGGCAAACGCGTATTATTGGTAGATTTCGACCCGCAGGGTAATGCATCAACAGGGTTAGGCGTGGCAGATCATGCCAGAACCTCAAATTCCTATCGTTTATTGACAGGTGAAGCACATATTTCCATATGTCTATTTGAAACCATCGTCCCAGGGCTGCATCTCGTGCCGGCCACGATGGATTTATCAGCTATTGAAGTAGAATTAAGTACCGTTGATGGACGTGAATATCATCTAAAGCGCGGTTTAGACGCTATCCGTGGACATTATGACTATATTTTAATTGATTGTCCGCCCTCTTTGGGTCTTTTGACCGTTAATGCGTTATCGGCCTCAGATTCTGTGCTGGTACCTTTACAGTGTGAATTTTATGCATTGGAGGGGTTGGCACAATTATTGCGCACAGTGGATGTGGTTCGTGCTGGCCTAAATCCAAACTTAGCAATGCAAGGCATTGTCCTGACAATGTTTGATAGCCGAAACAAGCTATCTGAAATGGTTGAAAGTGATGTACGTGATCATTTTGGGCAGATTGTATATCAAACTGTCATTCCTAGAAATGTCCGGATTTCAGAGGCGCCATCATTTGGCAAGCCTGTGCTAATATATGATATTAAATGTGCTGGCTCACAAGCTTATGCCGCGCTGGCAGCAGAAGTGCTTGAGCAGGAAAGGAAAGTCGCATGAGCGATGCAAAAAAAAGCCAGGCAGCAACAGGCTCAGGAAAAAGCCAACCAAAAACTATAGCCAAAAAGGCAGCGGCGAAAACCAACAGGGGCTTAGGTAGGGGTCTGTCCAGCTTGCTTGGTGATAGTGCTGTTACAGCTGCATTGGGTGATCAGGCACCTCAAGCACAACCAGCTCCTGTTCCACAGCCGGCAGATTCGAGCAGCATGACAGGTACAGCTGTTCGCAATCTACCAGTTGAATGGATAAATCCAGGACCTTGGCAGCCGCGCCGTGTATTTGATCAAGACGGTCTTCAGGAACTGGCAGCGTCTATGCGTCAACAGGGCATTGTCCAACCAATTTTGGTGCGTCCTAACCCGGATAAGCCAAGTCGTTATCAGATTATTGCCGGTGAGCGTCGTTGGCGTGCTGCCCAGATAGCACAATTACATGAAATTCCTGCACTTATTCGAGATATGAGTGATAAGGATGCGTCGGAAATAGCGCTTATTGAAAATATTCAGCGGCGTGATTTACATGTCATTGAAGAAGCTCAGGCCTATCAAACCTTAATTGAAATGCATGGCTATACGCAGCAGGAACTATCTGAAATTATTGGAAAATCTCGGCCTCACATCACTAATTTAATGCGCCTGCTAACGCTGCCAGAGACAGTGCAGATGATGGTGGCAAATGCAGAGCTTACAATGGGTCAGGTACGCCCATTAATTGGTCATGAGAATGCGGCAATGTTAGCCCGCTATGTTAAAGAGAAATCCTTATCCGCACGAGATGCAGAAAAGCTGGCAAAATTCGGTATACCACAAAAAGCATCCATGAGTGCCACCTCTAATAAATCTAGTGATATCAAAGCGTTAGAAGATAGCGCAAAAAGAGATTTAGGGTTAGCTATGGCCTTGGATTGGAAAGAGGATACGGAGCGGGGCACGATCAAAATTTCAGTACGGTCTCTGGATGAATTTGAGGATATCCTAAAACGTCTTGGTCTGCCGCTTTAATGGCAAAAACGGGTCTAAATGACAGGAAATGTGGCTATTTTACTATAAAATAGCGCTATTTACAGGTTATTTTTGGGCACGACTTCTAAGGCATATGCCCAGCATGGTTTGGCCTAATAAGGTAAAGCCATCTAATTTCCCACCTGATTTGATGTCCTTTTCAATGTGAATAAGTCTATCAAGGCTATCAACGATATAGGCAAGTGAAAGTCTTTGCAGCTGGCTTGTCAGACGTGGTTTTACTTTGAAATGTGGTGGTGGTCGAAGGCTTGATAGAGCAGATTGCAGATTTTGACCAGACTCCATGACAGTCTTGGCTGAAGATAAGGATTTATAATGTGTCTGGGCCTGCCGCAAAATCGCAATAGGTTGTATATCTTCACGGCGGGCGCGTGCAAAATGCATCTGTAATGGCTGTAAATCACCATCTGCCATAGATAGAACAAGCTGGTCAATTGCTTGTGCAGCGCTATCTCCCACAGCCATATCAATATCTATCTCTGTAAGATGACCGGATGGGCCTGCCATGAGCGCCAGTTTTTCTATTTCAGACCGGCTGCTGGCACGATCACTTCCCAATTTGCTGATAAGCAGCTGTAATGCATCTGCGTTGATTTGAACCTGATCACGTGAAAATATATCACGCGCTAGGCTGGCAATATCACGATCTTCATCTGGATAGCAGGCAATTGAGGCAATCTGTTTCTCTGCATCACAGAATTTTACCAAGGCATGACGTGTATTTACATCCTCGGCAAGTATAATGAGTTTGGCCGATTCATGAAGATAGTCTGCAGCATTCTTCACCGCTGCGAGCAACTCGCCACCTGTACCAGAGGCTATTACAAGCCTTTGGCCGCCAAAAGCTGGTAAAGCTGAGAGCGCATCAGCCAGACAGGCTGTATCTGATTTCGCCTGAGAGCCGGAAATATATTCAACAGCAAACGGGTCATCTAATGTATCTGTAAATTTCAGACCAATTTGTCGGCTGCGTTCTCGTGCAAGACCTCTGTCCGGCCCATGTAAGAGATAGGCTAAAAATGGTGGTTGCGACTGTTCTAGGAGTGACCTTACATCACGCGCCCCTAATTTCATTATTGGGCGCCATTCTCTGCGTTAGCAATATAGAGGGCAATGGATTGTATCATGCGGTTAGCAAGTAATTTAGCTAAACGTTCACCACTAAATTGGGAGGATTTCTCATTTGCATATAGGCCTGAAACTGCACCAGAAGACGCTGAGGCGCTAAGACTATCACTTAGAATGGTCTTTCCGGTAGATTTTTCAGTCAGTGTGAATGACAAAGTTGTTGTACTCGTGCGCAATTTTGAGCTTGTGCCCTGGACTGAGACTGTGGAATTACCGCCAGCAGTTACAGTGAATGCTAATTGATAGTTCTTATTCTGAGAGGCATTTAAGATATTTTTATCTAGTTCTTGAAGCACAAGCTGCTCCAAGCGAGATTGCGGTCTCGGCAATTCAATTTGCGCTAATGTCGGCTGCAGGTCGGTTTGTAATTGCGATACGGTCCAGCCACCGCACCCCTGTAAAATCAGAAGAGAGATGGCAATAGCGACAAATGATTTCAATTTAGCCAACAACATTAATAATCCTGTTTGGTACAACAATAACGCGTTTTGGTGTTCGTCCTGCAAGATGTTTTTCCACTTCCGGCAACGCCAAAGCGGCCTGTTCAGCAGCCTCTGCCGCACAATCAACAGGAAGTTCAATTTTTGTGCGCACTTTACCATTTACCTGAACGGCTATTGTAACAGCATCATCTACCAGAAATGTGTCGTCAATCTCAGGCCATGCGGCGTTTGTTACAAGGCCTGTTCCGCCTAATGCCGCCCATAATTCTTCAGCTATATGTGGTGAAAAGGGTGATAAGACGATAGCAAGGCGCCCAAGCGCATGGGCGTAAACATGTTTATCACTGTCAGTTTCAGGCTTAAAATCAGAAATCGCATTTGTCAGCATATGGAATTGTGCCACACAGCGATTAAAGGCAAACCGATCAATATCAATGCCAATGTCATTTACAGCACGATGTGTCACTTTCAGAAGCGAAAGGGCTTCTTTGCTCACCTCGTCTGCTTTAGGAATAGACACAAAATCGTCGATTTTTTCAGCCGCCGCAGCAAAGCGGCTGATGCGGCTAATAAATCGATGTGCGCCTTCAACGCCGGACTCTGTCCATTCTAAATCTCTGGCTGGTGGGGAATCTGACATCATGAATAGACGCGCTGTATCAGCACCATAGGCTGATATGATATGTTCTGGGTCAACAACATTGCGTTTCGACTTGCTCATTTTTTCCACACGGCCTGCCTCAACAGGCGTACCATCTGCAATTTTTACCCAACCACCGTCACGTTTTTCAATTTCGGTTGGGAATACCCAATTGCCGTCACTATCCTTAAAGGATTGATGACACACCATGCCTTGCGTCATTAGACCGGCGAATGGCTCATCCAATGTCAAATAGCCTGTTGCAGATAGGGCACGCATGAAAAACCGAGAATATAGCAAATGCAGAACAGCATGTTCCACACCGCCAATATATTGATCAACTGGCATCCAATAGGCAGCAGCTTCTGGGCTAAAGCCACGATCTGATGTCGGGTCAATATAGCGCAGGAAATACCATGATGATTCGAAAAATGTGTCAAAGGTATCTGTTTCACGCAACGCATCTTTGCCACAGGATGGACATCCCACATATTTCCAGCTTGGGTGCCTGTCTAGCGGATTTCCTGGCTTGTCAAATGTCACATCTTCGGGAAGTTCAACAGGCAGTTGCTCATCAGGCACAGGTACTGGGCCACAAGCGTCGCAATGAATAATCGGGATTGGGCATCCCCAATATCGCTGGCGCGATACGCCCCAATCACGCAATCTAAAGGTTGTTTCAGCACGGCCGATATTCTCAGCGGCCAAAGCTTCTATCGCTTTTGCCTTACCAGCCTCAATATCCAAACCAGTCCATGGCCCACTATTGATGAGTTTGCCAGGCCCGGTATAGGCTGTATCTGTGATCGTGAAACTATCTGCGGTCTCATCAGAGGGGCAGACGACCGGCAGAACTGGCAGATCATATTTATTGGCAAAATCTAAATCGCGCTGATCATGCGCTGGACAGCCAAAAATGGCCCCAGTCCCATAATCCATAAGGACAAAATTCGCTATGTAAAGCGGGAGTTTCTTGTCAGCAATTAACGGATGCTCAACAAATAGACCGGTATTAAATCCACGTTTCTCTGCCTGCTCAATAGCCGCTTCAGACGTGCCAATTGCGTTGCATTCGCTGACAAAATCAGCGAGTTCAGAATGCTCTGCTGCTAGCTGAAGGGTCAAGGGATGATTAGGAGATAGGGCAATGAAAGATGCACCGTAAAGCGTATCCGGGCGTGTTGTAAACACCTCAATCTTGTCATGCTTTTCATCATCAATTGAAAAGCTAAGCCGTGCCCCTGTGGATTTTCCAATCCAATTATGTTGCATAGTGCGCACACGGTCTGGCCAGCGATCTAGCCCCTCAATAGCCTCTAAAAGCTCATCAGCAAAGGCTGTAATCTTCAAGAACCACTGTGATAGTTGTTTACGCTCAACAGGGGCACCAGAACGCCATCCCTTACCATCAACCACCTGCTCATTTGCTAAGACGGTATTTTCAACAGGGTCCCAATTCACCCAAGATTCCTTGCGATAGGCAAGACCAGCTTTCAAAAATTCCAAGAACATTTTCTGCTCATGCTGGAAGTAATCAGGTGCGCAGGTTGCAACCTCCCGATCCCAATCGTAAGACAGTCCCATAGATTTGAGCTGACCGCGCATCATCTCGATATTTTCATAGGTCCAGCCTGCCGGATGTAAACCACGCTCTAGCGCCGCATTTTCTGCAGGTAAGCCAAACGCATCCCACCCCATCGGATGCAGGACATTAAATCCTTTAGCACGCTTATATCTCGCTACCACATCACCTAAAGTATAGTTGCGCACATGCCCCATATGTATCCGGCCAGATGGATAGGGAAACATTTCCAGCACATAATATTTCGGGCGTGATGTATCCATGGTCGCAGCAAAAGCCTGTTCTGCGTCCCAAACTTTCTGCCACTTTTGCTCAATATTCGGTAATGATGTCTCGGCCATAATATTCTAAGCACTCCGGGTGCTACCACTATAAAATATGAATCTGCGCAACGGCCGTCTTTGAAGGCCGCTGCAGATGGTTTCATTGAAACTTATTCAGATGTTTGTAAAGCTGTTGCAGCGCGTATTTCACGTGCTCTCGTAAGGATAAGCTCTTCAAGCTTTATGCCCAGACTCTGGTCAATACCAGCATCCTGCCAGCCTGAACCATTTTGCTCCTGAACATAAACGACAACACGTATACCATCAGAGCGTAATTCACGGTCCAGAACAAATATAGCCAATTTAATACGTTCATTTGGCTTGTTTGGCAGACTATACCATTCCGTTACAATCGACCCGCTAAAAGCATCAACATCATCAATCGGCAAGATGGAGGTAACATCTAATGCAGCGCGCCATAAAAGTGCATTTACAGGCAGCCCAGCGCCACCACCTAAATTATTAGTCAAATCAGACAGGCTAATGCCAGATGTTGACCGGCCTGTGAGAAAAGACCCTGTATCTTCAGGATCCTGAGTTGGCTGAGGTGATGAAAAATTTCCACCTGAACAAGCGGTCAGAATAGCAAGGCTGCTAAGCAGAATGAAGCGTTTCATCGTGGTGAGTCTCCGGTTTCGCGCATGAAAAAAGGGGCCAGATTTCTCTGACCCCTCCTTTTATAGACGATAACTTTCAGATTAGAAAGCCACCTTCAGCTCAACGTTAGTTGCTGAACCGTCTTGCTTTGCAGCACCAGAGTTTGGTGACAGCTCGTAGCTTGTGTACGTGATAGCTGATGTCAGACCTGGAGCAATTGTGTATGTTGCTGAAATTGCTGATTCAGAATAATCATATGTTGAATCTTTGTCGTTTTCAGCGTTCTTCTGGTGCATCTGGATAGCCATTGCATCAGATACTGCATATGTCAGACCAACTGATGTACCTGAGTAGTCAGCTGATGAGCCAATTTTCTTTGTGTTCAACGCAGCTGTCAGAGCTAGGTCGCCAGATGAAATCTTAACACCCATTGAAGTTGTGTCTGTTTCAGCTGTGTCAGCTGATGAAGCTGCATAACCAACTGTTACAGATGCGCCAGCTGCTTCTGTAGCATACTTGATTGAGTATACTGTTGTCGCATTGTCGTTGTCTGCACCAGCATCAGTGTAACCTAGGTAGACATTTGCGCCACCGATTGAAGGTGAAGCATATGATAGGAAGCCACCAGCAACTGCGCTATCGCCATCGAATGGGATAGTTGTGATACCTGTTGTTTCGTCAGCAGCTACGTCACCTGACATTTCGCCTGATGCGCCAAGACCGTCTGAACCGCCGTCGATCTTCACTGTACCGAAGTCGCCAGAGATAGACAGGTCAGCTGAGTCACCGTCAACATCATAAGCTGTTGTGTATGTTAGACCTGAGTCTGAAGTCGCTGTTGAGCTAACAGATAGGTTGCCGTCGATAGCCATTGAATTACCATCTTTACCAGCACCGTAAGCTGTTGAGTCTGAGATTGATGTGTAGTTGAATACTGAGTCACCGCTTAGTGTGATGTCAGCTGCTGAAGCAACTGATGTCAGGGCAACCAGAGCTGTAGAGGCTAGAAATACCTTACGCATGATTTTCTCCTTAAGAATAATGCCGGAATTGGCAGCTTGTAATATCATTAGAAATGTGTGCTTTAGCAATAACTGATAATCTGCATTAGATTATTTTTTTCTAAACTGTGGCAATTTTGCCACAGACTATGTCTAACTAGGATTTATTAGGGATTCTTAGGTGGTTAGGATGTCACCAATTTGCAATCTATTTTATAACAGACTAGATATAATGAGGCATGGCGTGAGGATACAGCCCCTAGTATGAACCAGATATCTGACAACCTAGATCTTGTAAAAACAGCTATCGAACGTGCGCAAAGCTTAGCGCCGCAGACCCAGCCTGTGACACTCATTGCAGTTTCAAAACAACAACCTCAGGAAAAGTTAGATGCAGCTTTGGCTGCCGGCCTTAGGGTTTTTGGTGAGAACCGTGTTCAGGAAGCACAAACTCATTGGCAACATCATAAAAAGACCATATCAGATTTGGAATTGCATCTGATTGGCCCGCTTCAGACAAATAAGGTAGCTGATGCGGTAGCCCTTTTTGATGTGATACATACGCTGGATAGGCCTAAATTGGCGCTGGCTTTGTCTAAGGAAATGCAAAAACAAAATAGGCAATTACCATGCTTTGTGCAGGTAAATACAGGTATGGAGCCACAAAAATCCGGTATTATGCCTCAGGATGCAATTGCCTTTGTAAAGGACTGCCAGGAAGACTATGGACTAAATATTTGTGGGTTAATGTGTATTCCCCCAGCAGATGAAGAGCCAGTGATGCATTTTGCGCTTCTAAAAAAACTTGCGGATGCGGCAGGTTTATCAAAATTATCTATGGGTATGAGCGGAGATTATGCAGCCGCGATACAAATTGGGGCAACACATATTAGAGTTGGGTCTAGTTTGTTTGGTGCCCGCTTGCCCCGAGATTAAACTGATATCGTGCGCAATATCTAAAAGAGGCCAGCGCCTTATCAAATATGTGACCTGTGCTATCTGCCTTGGTTCGCCTATAGCTATGCGTATCTTGCACCTATTTTCAGGAAGAAGAAACGAGCATTAAACAAATATCTAAAGTAGATAAGCCCCGTATCGAGCATGTGTCCGGTGCAATCTAACTTGGTTTGTATATAGCTATGTGTCTTTCACATCATTTGCTGGAAAAACAAACCTGCGCAACAACCAACATTTCAAAGAGACAGATACCCTAATCAAGCATATGACCGGTGCGATCTTTCTTGGTTTGCATATAGCTATGATTATGTGGATTTGTTGGTAGTATAAGTGGCACACGCTCAATAATATCAATCTCGTGCTGCTGAAGTTGCGTAACCTTATCAGGGTTATTTGTCATGAGCCTGATTTGTGTTTGCCCAAGTGCTTTAAGCATTTGTGCGGCTGGCGCAAAGACACGGTGATCTGTTTCAAACCCCAGCCTGTGATTGGCCTCAACTGTATCCAGACCTGAATCCTGCAAGGCATAGCTGCGCATTTTATTGAGAAGCCCGATATCTCTGCCTTCCTGTGCCAAATAAATCAAAATGCCAGCTCCAGCTTCTTGCATATTGTGCAAAGCTGTTTGCAGTTGTGGGCCACAGTCGCATTTGAGAGAGCCTAACACATCACCAGTAAGACATTGCGAATGGACACGTACCAATGGTGCGCTGGTTTTTAATCCCTCACCAATAATAATGGCGAAATGCTCTTCTCTCTGGCCTGAGGCGCGAAACATAATCATTCTGGCATCAGGTGCTGCCGCCAGTGGCAGCCGCACATTGACACCCATTTTCAGCTCTTGGCGTTTTGCTTCATAACGATGTAAATCGCGCTCAGATACAACGGGCATGTGATAGGTATCTGCTATACGTAAAAGCTCAGACTCATCATCTACCAAGACTCTGGTTACAAGCGCTGCCGGTAATAATTTTGATAATTTCAGGAGATGATTGGCCAAAGCTGGCAAAGTGCCTGCACGCTCAGGTAATATGCTGATAGTCTCATCAATTGCGGTTTCATCACCAAGGATAAGAGAGATAATCTGTGCCGGGCTTAGTGATTGGACAGGCAGGCTATAGGCAGGCCTGTCTTGTAAAACCTTCCGCCCCAATGCCTGCATATGCTGGCTCGTCAGACAGAGAACAGTACCACTTGTAGGCACTGCATCTAATTGCACATATGTATAGTCAGCATATTCTGCTGCCTGAACCAGCGCCGCATTACCTTTAATATCTTTGATAAGAACTGGGCTGCCACGCCGCAGCGCAAAAATTGCCGGCTCCAGCTTCATGTCAGGCTTGGTATCAATTATATCCCTACCTGCTGTAAAATCAGCAGAGGATAAATTGATAGGGTTTGTATCTATATCTTTGGTCATTACATTTCCGGCTTAATTGGCTGTGCAAAAGATAGCAGCTATTGTCTATATCTTGCAGCTTTTGCGTTCCTCTTTTATCCTGATCTCTGTTGCTGATGCAATCTTATGTGTTTACATAATAGTATGATATGAACCTCGATATGCTTAACGATTTTGTTTTCCGAAATGATATGTGATGGAACATGCTCTCTCACAAGCCCGCATTCTCATTGTTGATGATGATGATTATTTACGGTCTGTACTGCTAGATCAATTGCGACGCGAGGGCGTCCTTTATCTTGAGTCTGCAGATAGAGCTGAAAAAGTTGCTGGACTTGTATCAGAATTTGAGCCTGATCTTATTCTTCTTGATGTGCAGATGCCTGATGGTAACGGGTTTGAGGTTTGTAGCAACCTGCGTGCGAGCGGGTTTGACAGACCTATTATAATGTTAACCGGCCAAACAGAAGAGGATGACATTATTGAAGGGTTAGATTCTGGTGCTAATGATTATATCACCAAGCCAATGCGATTTGGTGAGCTTCTAGCACGAATCCGTACACAATTGCGTCAATTTAAAGCCTCTGATGCTATGCGTTTCACATTAGGCGACCTTGATTTCGTGCCTGCAAATAAATCTATCACACATAGATCCAAGGCTATACGTATTAGCCTTACAGAAAAGGAAACATTGATTCTGAAAACGCTCGTGCGGGCACGTCCGGAGGGTGTGTCTAAAGAACAGCTATTAACAGAAGTTTGGGGCTTTCAGCCTGATCTGACCACACATACGCTAGAAACGCATATATATAGGCTTCGACAAAAACTAAGTCGGGTAGAGGCAGCAAAACTTGTTACGACGACCAAGACTGGATATTCATTATCTGTTTGATATTTGAACGCATTTAGAAATTATGTTTGTCAGGTAGGTTTTCAAAGTCCGTTTTTTGAAATTCTGACGATCTAAATATTTTGGCGATTTGTGGGGATAGGCCCGTTTATCTCGATTAGGGTCATCTGGCCAGTTTCGTCTGACTAGCTTAGATTGGTTCGTTTGTTCTTGTTAGTTTATTCTGGCTAATTTGGCTTTGTTCATTTGGGTCAGCTGGTTTAGCGAAGGGCAATCGTTTTAGCTCTCAACCGTTCACCTAGATTTATCCATTTGATTAGGCGCAGGGCCAAGCCCTTATCTGACATAGGTATTTCTAAGGCGTTACAAAGGTTGGTGACTATCGTCAAACTTATACGGGCTAGCAAATCAGTGAATAGACTATCGCTGATTCGTTACTATATTTGACCCGCTACTAATTTGGGACATTTGTTTTATCAGTTTTTAGGAAGTTTGGCTGGGGCGGCAGGATTCGAACCTGCGATACACGGTACCAAAAACCGCTGCCTTACCACTTGGCCACGCCCCAATATGCGCTGTCATTTACGCTATGGTCGCCGCACTATAGTTACCTCTACTTGGCGGATCAATCAAAAATCATCAGCTTTTTTTAGAAAATCGCATTAGGATGGCGGTTTTTTTGTTTTAGCCTTCCGTATTTCTCATTGCTGTGGCTGTAGCCCAATATCCAGCTTGATTCAGTTTTTCAGAGAGCGCCTTTGCAGCTGCTGCTTCTGAAAATAAAGCAAAGCAGCTTGAACCACTTCCAGACATAGCATAGCCATATAATGTTTGTTTATCAGACAGACGGTCTATTTGCTCTAGCAACATTGCAATGGCAGCACAATTTGTAATAGCAGGCGCTGTCAGATCATTGCCTAGAGCTAGTGCAGATGACCAATTCCGCATGTCCCAGCAGGCTATGATGTCCTGAGTTATTTTTGCTTGCCGAGCCTGTAATACATCTCTTGCTTCTGATGCGGCATTTAGGTCTGAAAAAATACTGGCAGTGCTTACATGTATAGCTGGGTTTGCTAGCGTGATATAGGGTGTTGCTACATGGATATTTGGCGCAAAATTGTGGCTATCAAGCGGTAAGATACGCTCACCAATACCAGCCATAATTTTCCAACCAGGCTGCAAGCAGGCTGGTACATCAGCCCCCAAATTACAGGCTAATTTATGAAGTTCATCTTTCGAGATGGTCAGGTCATATAAATGTATCAAGCCACGGATGGTAGTTGCTGCATCTGAACTGCCACCACCAAGGCCGCCGCCAATAGGTATATGTTTTTCGAGGCGAATTTCGGTTGGCGGTACATCAACGCCCAAGCTGCGCAGACCATCACGTGCTTTGCTAATCAAATTATCAGTTTTATCCTGGTGCAGTATTTCAGCATCTCTGCCTTCTATGATGAGCCTGTCTTCAGCTGCTGGACTGAAGTTTAGCAGATCGCCAAATTCCGAGAATCCAACCAGTGATACAAGCTCATGATACCCATCATCTCGCTTGCCCAAGATGTTCAGATTCAGGTTGATTTTTGCTGGCGCTGTAAGGCTGATCATCTGTTTCATATGTTTCAAGCTGCTGGCCTATTATATGGTCAGGTTACAGTAAGGGTGCATATCATTAATCTTGTGATGGCAGGGGCATGTTATGTTCCAGCGCTAATTTCGCCTCAATACGTGCAATATCATCTGCTGCATCTGCTAGCTCAAGAGCATAATGCCATTTATAACGTGCTTCATGCCAGCGTCCGACACGCCAATAGGCATCTGCCAGATGTTCTGAAATCACGATGTCCCCTGGCGTGAGCTGGAATGCTTTTTCCAGCCAGGACACTGACAGGTCTAATTCATCCATCCGGTAATATACCCAGCCAAGAGAATCTGCGTAATAGCCACTATCAGGACGCAATCTCACAGCATCTTCAATATAGCTGAGTGCGCGGTCTAGATTTCTGCCCTCATCTGCCCATAAATATCCAAGATAATTTAATGCACTCGCATCATTTGGATTTAGATCAATGGCACGCTGAAGATTATCTTCGGCTAAGGCCATCTCCTGCAATTCAGCATAACAAACCCCTTTGCTTCGATAGAGTGCACCTGATCTGTCTCCTCGTTTTTCTGCATCTGCATAAGCTGTAAGTGCGTCTTCACATAACCTATCTCTGCGATATAGATCACCTAGCAAATGATATAGACGTCTATTTTCCGGCCAGGCGTCTAATTCTGTGGTTAGGCGCGTGCGCGCATCTGCAAGTGCTTCTTTTTCAATCAGGATATTGATATGTAAAAATGTAGCAGGCTGGGACCAGACGCTGGTGTGTGGGATCGCATCCAGGAATTGCTGTGCCATATCTAACTTATTCATCGCTGTATAGAGCTGTGCTAGCACAAAGCGGGCGGCATGAAGCTCTGGGTCGATACGAAGCGCAAGATAGGCATGTGGCATCAGCAAACCTGATCCTGATTGATTAGCATTCAACCATGCTTCATCTAAAATAGACTGTGCAACAGCGCGCTGTAATGTGAGGGGGCGCGTAAGCTCTGAGGCGGCACTTTGCATTTGGTCTAGCAATTTTGGTGCGTAAAAGTTGCTGCCCAATCTGTCAGTTAATAGCTGGGTTGCCACATCCTCTTTGCCAAGACGCCAGTAGCTTGCTGCTGCAGATATAATTACCTCTGCACTTTCAGCCCCACCATTCAAAATGAAATCTAAATAGGCACGTGCTGAGTCAGGCTGGTCGGACAGCTCAGCTAAATGTGAGAGGTGCAAATACATGAAAGGGGGTATATCTGCACCTGTCATGTCGCGGGAAAAGCGTGTCATATCTGACAAGGCCGCTGTCTCCTGGCCACGTGCAAATTTACTCCAGATAGAGGTTAGATAGGCAAGATTCGAGGCACCGCCTGATGCCAGCATCTGATCAGATAATGCCTGAGCTGCGTCCCAATCTGCATTTGTTATAGCAATGACAGCTGCTGGTTCAGATGATAATGGCAAGCTTATATTTGCAGCCTCAATCTGGCGGGCGATAATAGCAGCCTCATCAATTTGTCCTGTTTGATACAATGTTAGAAAACTGCGTTGTAGCAAATCTGGATTGGTCTTATCGCCAGCAAGCGTACGTGTGAAATAGTCGGCGGCGACATCAAGATCGCGAAGCGTAAGGGCGGTATGGCCGATAAGATAATTTGCAGCATCACTATCTGTGCTTAAGGCAGGTCCTGGCACGAATTGCTCAAGTTGCGGAGGTGATAAGCTGTCATCAGCCTGTTGAGATGGTGCAGGGTTAGATTGTGATACTGTGTCGATGGAAGAAGTCGAACATCCTGATATAACCAGGCACAGTGCGATTAGGCTGGCAGGCATAAAGCCTGCCAAACCAGTTATAATGCGCGTGCCGTGCTGGCATGTCGAGGGCATCAGATTTTGCCTTTCTGTATAGGGCAAATCAGATGTTTGCCCTGTTACATATTTGGATAATTTGGCCCGCCGCCGCCTTCAGGCGTTACCCATCTAATATTTTGTGTTGGATCTTTAATATCACAGGTTTTGCAGTGGACACAATTCTGTGCATTTATTTGCAGACGTGGATTACTACCATCATCTTCACGCACAATCTCATAAACACCAGCAGGGCAATAGCGCTGCTCAGGCGCGTCATACAGCGCCAGATTATGGGCAATTGGCACGCTTGCATCTTTCAGCGTTAAATGTGCTGGCTGATTTTCTTCGTGATTTGTGCCGGATAGAAATACAGATGAATTCCTGTCAAAGCTGACAATGCCATCTGGCTTTGGATAGTCAATTTTTGGCGCTTCAGATGCTTTTTTCAGGCTTTTATGATCTTCATGATGCTTGAAGGTCCAAGGCGCATTGCCACGTAAAATATATGTATCCAATGCAGAATAGACCATGCCGAAATAGAAGCCGCGATTAAAGGAAGGGCGGATATTACGCACCTTATAAAGCTCTTTCCATAACCAGCTATTTTCCAGATTTGCTGCATAAGATACAGGTTCAGCTGTTGGCTGCTCAGAGGCAAGTTGGTCAAAGATCGCCTCAGCTGCCAGCATCCCAGATTTCATGGCTGTATGTGTGCCTTTGATTTTAGGCACATTCAAAAAGCCTGCTGTACATCCCACCAGACAGCCGCCTGGGAATGTTAATTTTGGCACGGACTGGAAGCCGCCCTCATTCAGCGCACGTGCGCCATATGAAACACGCCGACCGCCCTCAAATACATCTCGCACAGCTGGATGTGTTTTGAAACGTTGGAATTCTTCAAAAGGTGATAGGTGCGGGTTGCTGTAATCCAGACCAACAACATAACCAACAGCCACTTGATTTCCATTTAAATGATAGAGAAATGAGCCGCCATATGTATCAGTAGATAAAGGCCAGCCAACAGAATGCCACACTGTTCCTGGCTTGGATTTTTCAGGATCAATATCCCAAAGCTCTTTAATGCCAATAGCATAGGTTTGCGGGTCTTTGCCTTCACGTAAATCAAAAGTTTCAAACAATGTTTTTGTTAGGTGACCACGACAACCTTCAGCAAAAATTGTCTGTTTACCAAGCAGCTCCATACCGCGCATATAACCGTCAGTCTGTTCGCCATCTTTGCCTATACCCATATCGCCAGTTGCAATACCGCGGACAGAGCCATCTTCAGCATAGAGAACTTCAGCTGCTGGGAAGCCAGGATAAATTTCAACACCCATTGCCTCAGCCTGCTCTCCGAGCCAACGGCAGAAATTGCCAAGTGAGATGATATAATTGCCATGATTATTCATTTGTGGCGGTGTTGGCAGACGGAAGGAACCTGATTTTGTCAGATAGATAAATTTATCTGTTTTTACAGCTGTATCTAGCGGTGCACCTTTATCTGCCCAGTCTGGAATCAGCTCATTTAAGGCGCGAGGCTCCAATACAGCTCCGGACAAGATATGCGCACCAACCTCACTGCCTTTTTCAATGAGACAGACAGATATATCCTTATCCTGTTCTGCGGCTAGCTGCTTTAGCCTAATTGCTGCTGATAGACCTGATGGTCCACCGCCAACAATCACTACATCAAATTCCATGGATTCGCGTTCCATTTACTTTCTCCGCCTATTTTATCCTCTAGCGCATTATGCTGTTAGCCACGCAATTACTGTCTTATTCCGTTTCTAAAGACAAAGACGATGTTAGGCGGATTTGTACAGTAATTTTTTGTGAACAGGACATGTTTTTTCACAACGAAGACAGATTGCGCAAAAACTGGAAACATTCTATGACAATATTACGTGAGATTATGTGTGGTGTCTAAATCACAGGCTCGTTAAATCAGGGCTGTTTTTTTAGGGAAACACGCCTAAATTGCGAGTGGAGGCCCATCAAACAGCAACGTCATTTTGCTGGCAGAGATGCAGGCCAACTATCAGGCCAACTATCAGGTCAGCAGATGCGTTACCAAATGGGTCAGCAAATAAGCTGGCAAAGTGGCCGGAAAATTGGCCGGAAAATTGGCCAGAGAATTGGCCAGAGAATTGGCCAGAAAATTAGCCGGAGCCTTGCCTGGCAAATGAGTAGCCAAATCTTTTGGCAATATGGCTTGCGCATGTTTTGGCGAATGGGCCTAAAAAGTGGCGGTGGAATTGGTCTCAGAATTGGTTGGAAAACTGATTGGAAAATAGGCATGATAAATACGCCAAAACTAATGTGGGCCAATAGGCCGCTGAACAGGCAAGGATAGAGGTAAACCAGGCATGGATCGTGAGCAGCTAAAAGAAGCACTTGCCTGGCAAATTGCTATTGGAGCTGATGCTACGTTGCTTGATACACCGCCGGCAGATTATACAGCTATAGCTTTGTCGCGCTGTTTACAAACCCCATCGCCACAAACACAGCCCGCACCACCCATATCCGAGCTGCGGGAAACTGTAGCAGATATGCCGCTTGCCACAGCGCCAGCCTCGCCGTCAAAACAAACGGCTATTACGACAGGCATGTCTCAAGATTTATCGCACATAGAAAGTCTGGACGAGCTAAAACAAGCCCTTGCGACTTTTGATGGTTGTGCATTGAAACAGACAGCAAGCAACCTTGTCTTTGCCGATGGAAATCCAGAGGCTGAGATTATGTTAATTGGTGAGGCACCAGGCCGTGATGAGGATAGGGTTGGTCTACCATTTGTTGGTGCCGCCGGTCAGCTGTTAGATAAAATGCTGCATGCTATCGGGCTTGATAGAACATCTGTCTATATTTGCAATATCCTGCCATGGCGTCCGCCGGGCAATCGGACACCAACGGTTGAGGAAACACAGATGCTTTGGCCGTTTTTGCAAAGACATATTCAATTAAAATCACCACGCATTATTATGGCGCTGGGAGGGAGTTCGGCAAAATTATTGCTTGATGAAACAACAGGAATATTGAAATTACGCGGTCGTATTGTTGAACGTGATTTCGGACTTGAAGCACCTGTGCCCGTATTGCCAAGCCTGCATCCAGCCTATTTATTGCGATCACCGGGGCAAAAGCGCCTAAGCTATCAGGATTTGTTGCAATTACAGCAATTTATGAGTGACAAAATATAATGAGATATATGCAGCTCTTATCATCGCTATTTAAAGCTATGAAATCTATAGCCTTGAAATGGAGCTATCTTGGTTTTGTTGGCCTTGCATTGGCTATGATCCTGCCGATAAGTGCAGCGCGTGCCGTTGATAATCAAGATTTGCCCAAGCCGTTAAGTGCTGGTGATGTTGTCTTATATGAAGAGATATTTTTGCTACAGGAGTTAGGCAAATTATCGCAAGCAGATGGGCTGATTGCACGTGTTCAGAATAAAATGCTCATGGGTCATGTTCAGGCACAGCGATATCTGCATCCAACAGTCTATCGGTCAAAATTTTCTGAATTACGTGATTGGCTGTCTGTTTATAACGACCATCCTGATGCTAGCCGGATTAAATGGTTGGCTGATAAACGTAAGCCGAAAACTGCAGCCGCTGCGCAGAAACCAAAATCTGGCTATCTGAAAGGTGTGGGTACACATCTGTATCAAAGCTGGCGCCCTTACATTCCAATGAGTCGCTCAGGACGGGCAAGTCCGCGCAAGACGGCGCAGATAGCCGCCGATATTCGCAGGCTGATTAGGCGTAAACAGCCAACCAATGCTAATGAATACCTCTCCCAAAAAGGAACGCTACGATATTTAACCTCAGTTGAAGAGGCCACGCTTCGCGGTGAAATCGCGCATGGCTATTTTATTTTTGGGCTTGATGACAAAGCGATACGAGCAGCACGTCAAGCAATCGCCAAAGGTAAAGATAAAGCCTATATGGCGTATTGGGCAGGTGGTCTGGCAGCTTGGCGCACGCATCAATATGCGTTGTCAGGTATGTTTATGCGCACGCTGGCAGAGATTGAAGATGCGCCTGATGTGTTGCGGTCTAGTGCGGCTTTCTGGGCTCATAGACTTGAATTGCGTGAGGGCAGACCTGCCAAAGCAATGGTCTATCTGGATATTGCTGCACAATATCCGCAGCGCTTTTATGGCATGATGGCGCTACAGGCAACAGGTCAAATACGGCAATTGGATTTCAGCCTACCAGCTTTATCAGATGATTTTGCGGCCTGGTTGACAAAGAGCCGCGGTGGCAGACGCGTGCTTGCTTTGCTGCAGGTTGGTCAGGCAAATGCGGCCTCCCGTGAATTGCGCTATCTGTTTCCAGAGGCTGATGATAATCGACGCCGTGATATTATGGTGTTTGCCCTAGAGCATAATATGCCAGGGCTCGCATTCCGCGTGGCAGATGTGTTGCGTCAGGATACAGGCGAAATTTATTATGCCGCACTCTATCCTGAGCCCATTATAGAGCAGGCCTTTCAAGTAGATCAGGCGCTGGTTTGGGCCATAGCACGCAAAGAATCCAGCTTTATCCCAACTGCCAGAAGTTCAGTACGGGCAACCGGTATGATGCAATTAATGCCAGCAACAGCTGCGTTTGTGACACAAGATAGACGGTATCGGAATGTACATCGGCATTTATTGCATGACCCTGAGCTAAATCTTGAAATTGCCCAGAAATATATTGTGCATTTGCTGAATGAGCGCATTGTTGATGGCTCTCTTGTCAAGCTGCTTGCGGCTTATAATGGCGGGCCTGGTAATTTATCGAAATGGCTGCGCAAATTAGACTATCATGATGATGTGTTTTTAATGATTGAAGGTCTGCCAGCAAGAGAAACGCGCAATTACATAAAGTCTGTTTTAACAGATATGTCATTTTATCGCATAAAATATGGTGAGGACATGCCTGTTTTGCGTGATGTCGTCTCTACAAGGCGCACGGTTGACCATGTGGGCTTGTTGCTGGGATATAACGAGTAACGCCTACATCACAGGATAAGGAATAGTGAAACCCATGTCGCGTCTGGATGAGAGTATTTCATTTCTGCCTGTAAATATAGCTGTCTTGACAGTGTCAGACACACGAGCTCTGGAAGATGATAAATCCGGTAATCTGCTGGTTGAAAGGTTACAGGCTGCAGGACATAATCTGGCGGCACGTGCCCTTGTCTCAGATGAGATTTCAGAGATTACAGATGCTGTGCAGGGTTTTATTTCGCAGTCAGATATTGATGTTGTGATTTCAACAGGTGGTACGGGCTTAACGGGACGAGATGTGACACCAGAAGCGTTTCGCAGTCTTTTTGACAAGGAGATAGAAGGATTTGGTGAAATGTTCCGCTTCCTATCCTTTCAAAAGATTGGCACATCCACATTGCAAAGCCGAGCTGTTGCAGGTGTTGCGAGCGGTACCTATTTATTTGCGCTGCCAGGCTCACCATCTGCCTGCAAAGATGCCTGGGACGATTTGCTAGTGCATCAGCTAGATATACGGCATCGGCCCTGTAATTTTGTAGAAATTATGCCGCGTCTTACAGAGCAAGGCAAAGCAGGCCGCAAACGTGGATAAGACAGATAAAGAGGGACCAAATTATCAGTTTGAGGCAGGCTGGCCAGATGATGCCATTGTGATAGGGATTGATGAGGCTGGGCGCGGACCTTGGGCTGGCCCCGTTGTGGCAGCTGCGTTCTGGATTGCGCCAGATAAGCTTGATGACGTACCTAAGGGCCTCACTGATTCAAAAAAATTATCAGCTCTGGCTAGGCGCCGGATTGAAACGGCACTTATGATGGGGCCGCATCTTTTTGGTGTAGGCGAAGCCTCTTCACGTGAAATAGATGAGATAGGCCTGTTACCAGCGACCTTTGCAGCTATGGATAGAGCTATTTCTACTCTAACTGAACGCCTAGACAAGCCAATTACAGCGATATTGGTAGATGGTAATCTTGTCCCGCCCCTTCCCTCATGCCAAGGCGCGGAGATACAAGCTATCATTAAAGGTGATTCACGAAGCCTATCGATTGCTGCAGCGTCAATCATGGCAAAAGAAGCACGTGACAGACAAATGTGTATCTTAGATGAAACCTATCCGGTGTATGGATTTGCCAAACATAAAGGCTATGGCACAAAGGCACATCAAGAGGCGCTTTACACGCATGGCCCTTGTCCTGAGCATCGCCGCTCTTTTAAGCCTATACAGGCAATTATAAATAAATCCTAAACTCGGATAGCTCCTCTATTTTACACATCTTTTATATGAGACTAATCGAGGGTGTTTATAGCCTGTTACGCCGATAGGTATGACTAAAGATACTTGTAATTTTAAAGCGATATGATTCAGCACCGCTGGTGCGGTCTGTTTTCTGTCACTGGCTAGTTTATTTATGCCTCGTCGCAAGCCTGTATCTGACCTATGTCGAACTATATATTGTTTCGTTTGGCCGCAGGCGACACACCCTGAATAGATGACCCTTCTTGGTGCGGTATTTGAGATAATGCCAATCAGTATGATTTTGCTGACACAATATCTCCGGGGCCAGACTCATGTCACATACAATATCTAGATATTAGATGAAGAGTGGATCATAAGGCATTGACTTTATTTGATTCTGTGATTCTTTTAGAGGTGAAAGCGAATATCTCTTGGTGGATTAGTTATGAAAAAAGACGTTATTTATCACGGCGATTCGGTGACGCAGCTTGCTGCATTGCCATCTGAATCTGTGGATTTAGTCTTTGCAGATCCACCGTATAATTTACAATTATCAGGCCAGCTCACACGGCCTGATTCTAGTATTGTTGATGCTGTAGATGATGATTGGGATCAATATGATTCTTTTGCCGCCTACGACCGTCAAGCAGATGCGTGGCTAAAAGAATGCCGTCGTATCCTGAAACCAGATGGCGCGATTTGGGTGATTGGCTCTTATCACAATATCTTCCGGTTAGGACGTTTATTAC
>WTHY01000017.1 GCA_011522945.1 Alphaproteobacteria bacterium | reverse complement strand
ATACTGGACATGCCTATCAGAGTTGGCACCACCGCAAGCGGTGCTAGTAAAATGCTGTAAATCAGTATCTGCTTTATCGTTTCAGACTCACCGGCCACGACAGGCATCATTGGCACGCCTGCACGCTGATAATCTGCATTTTTAACCAATGCTAACGCCCAGAAATGTGGCGGCGTCCACATAAAGATAATAGCAAATAACAGAATAGATTCTAATGTTATTGTGCCAGTGACAGCTGCCCAGCCAACCATTGGCGGAAAGGCACCTGCAGCACCACCAATGACAATGTTCTGCGGTGTGCGTCTTTTTAGCCAAACTGTGTAAATCACAGCGTAAAAGAATATCGTAAAGGCCAAAAGCCCGCCTGCTAACAGATTGCTTGTAAGCGCAAGCATCAAAACAGACAATATAGAAATCACAATGCCGAGACCAAGTGCCTCTGGCGCATCGACCTTGCCAGCCGGGATAGGCCTGGATGATGTGCGCGACATCACAGCATCCATATCTCGGTCATACCATTGATTTATGGCTCCAGACGCGCCAGCGCCGGCGGCTATAGCAAAGAGCGAAATAAAAGCGAGAATAAGTGGCATCGACCCGTCAGCCAAATACATGCCAGCAAAACCTGTAAACACAACGAGGCTCATGACACGTGGCTTCATCAACGCAAAAAAGTCAGCAACCGATGAGACAAACATCTCATCGGTGTGCTTTTCATTTTGTGATGGGGATTGTGCCACCATATTCGTCCTTATTTCCTGTGCGACCCCAAGGTTACTTTACCTTCGGAAGCGCATCAAATGTGTGATAAGGCGGCGGAGATGACACCTGCCATTCCAATGTTGTTGCGCCTTCACCCCATGGATTATCACCGGCACGACGGCGAGCGATAAAGGCTTCTGCGATAACAACCAGGAACAAGATCGCACCAAACGCACCGATATATGAGCCGATAGAGGCAACATAGTTCCAACCAGCAAACGCATCTGGGTAGTCGATATAACGACGTGGCATGCCAGCTAGACCTAAGAAGTGCATTGGGAAGAAAGTGAGGTTCACACCTACAAATGTTACCCAAAAATGCAGCTTTGCAAGCGCATCGCTATATGTGAAGCCAGTCATCTTTGGGAACCAGTAATAGAAACCCGCAAACAGACCATAGACAGCACCCAGCGACAATACATAATGGAAGTGTGCAATCACATAATATGTATTGTGCAGCACCACATCTAGGCCTGCATTTGCAAGCACAACACCTGTGACGCCACCGACAGTGAACAAGAAGATGAAACCAATTGCCCACAGCATCGGCACAGTGAAGCGGATAGAGCCGCCCCACATTGTGGCAATCCAGCTGAAGATCTTAACACCTGTCGGCACAGCGATCACCATGGTCGCCGCTGTGAAATAAGCACGCGTATCAACGTCAAGACCAACTGTATACATGTGGTGCGCCCACACGATGAAGCCTACAAACCCAATCGCAACCATTGCGTAAGCCATGCCGAGATAGCCAAAGACAGGCTTGCGAGAGAAGGTTGAAATGATATGGCTGACAATGCCGAACGCCGGCAAAATCATAATATACACTTCTGGGTGACCGAAGAACCAGAATAAATGCAGGAACAGAATTGGGTCACCTCCACCTTCTGGGACGAAGAAAGTAGTACCGAAATTCCGGTCAGTCAGAAGCATCGTGATTGCGCCAGCAAGAACTGGAACTGCAAGCAGGAGCAAGAATGCTGTGATCAACATAGCCCATGCGAATAGAGGCATTTTATGCAATGTCATACCAGGGGTACGCATATTGAAAATAGTCGTGATGAAGTTCGCAGCACCAAGGATTGAAGATACACCAGCAAGGTGCAGCGAGAAAATCGCCAAATCCATTGACATTCCTGGAGAGCCTAGCTTGCCAGACATTGGCGGATAAATTGTCCAGCCCACACCAGCGCCACCATCAACAGCAGCTGATAAAAGCAATAGAATGAATGATGGCGGCAACAGCCAGAAGGAAATATTGTTCATTCTTGGGAATGCCATATCTGGTGCACCAATCATGATTGGCACAAACCAGTTACCAAAACCACCAATAAGCCCTGGCATGACCACAAAAAAGACCATGATGAGGCCGTGCGCAGTGGTAAACACATTCCACATATGACCATCTGTCATATATTGAACGCCTGGCTCCATAAGTTCCATCCGCATGAATACGGAAAACCCGCCGCCGATAAAGGCAGCAATAATCGCGAAGATGATATACATCGTCCCGATATCTTTATGGTTTGTCGAATATAACCAACGACGCACAAAGCCCTGAGGGGCGCCGTGATCATGATGGTCAGCTGCTGCTTGTGCACTCATCTTACAACTCCTAATCAGATCTATTAGCGGGCAGATGCCAGCTCGATCAATGCCGGCTTTATTAGCTGCGGTGTATCTACCGAAGCGAACTCTTCCTTGGCTTCAGCAAGCCAAGCCGCATAATCTTCTTTGCTAACGGCCTTCACAACGATAGGCATATAGGCGTGGTTCACGCCGCAAATCTGGTTGCACTGGCCATAATATGATGTTTCGCCCATAGGCACATCAATCCAGGCCTCATTGATGCGGCCTGCAATTGAATATGTCTGGACAGCTAATGATGGCACGAAGAAGCTATGCATCACATCATTACCTGTGATGAGAAGCTTAATACGTGTGCCTTCCGGCACGACCATCGGATAGTCAACACTCAGAAGGCGTGTTTGGTCAGCTTCCAAATCTGCCTCATCAATCATGTAGGAATCAAATGAAACACCTTCATCTGAATATTCATAATTCCAATACCATTGGTTACCAGTAACCTTGATAACCATTTCAGTATCTTTTGTCTTATCTAGATAATAGAGAAGTTGGAATGATGGTACCGCGATAACAACCAATATCAGAACCGGAACAACCGTCCATAATATCTCGATAACTGTGTTGTGCGAGGTCTTTGATGGCACAGGGTTTGCAGTCTCACGGAAGCGAAAAACCACATAAACCAGAAGTGCTAATACAAATAATGAAATCGCTGTGATAATAATGAGCAACAAATTATGCAAATCAGTCGCTTTTTCTGCAATTGACCCTGCAGGTGGCTGAAGACCAAGCTGCCATGGCTCTGGCTTTGCAGCTGACGCCGTTCCTGTAGTTAGCAATAGGCCTATTGCCGCCCATAACCAGCTCATCCGTGATGTTTCACGAAGATTCATCCTTCATTCCCCCATCTTCATGCATGCCGCGCGCATTTCCTAACCCACGCGCGAAGCAGATTTTTGAAACTGACCTTTCCTACCTTGTTTTTCTCCAGAAGAAAAGCCTAGTGCGACCGCCTGTCGCTACCTTTTTACACAATGGGAGGGCATCGAAATTTTTGTCTTTGCCTCATAAAATCTGTATCTGCACCATACAAGAAAAATTGGCCTGCTGGGATATGCTGTTTACTTGAAAATATGAGCCTTTAGCCCCATTGTATTAGGTAGATAATAAAACAACCTGTCATCGCGAGCTGAACCGGCGCTTAAAGACTTGACGAAATAAAGGCTGAGCATAATGGATTACCTAGAGCAGACTGATAGCATTTTCTTTGAAGATACAGGGCTTGACCCAACTTTATTGGAAAAATTGACACGCGAGTCGCTACAGGGCGCTGATGATGGCGATCTATTTTTAGAAATGCGTCATGCAGAAATGCTCAGTTTTGACGATGGCAGGCTGCGGTCTGCAACCTATGACCAGTCCTCTGGCTTTGGCTTGCGGGCGATTCTTGGCGAGGCTGATGCGTTCGCACATGCAGGTGAGTTATCTGAAGCTGCTATCAGACGTGCGGCAAGTACAGTGCAATCTGTTGCCTCTGGCTATTCTGGCACAATGGCGCTTGCGCCAAATGCCGGACCAAACCGTCCGCTTTATTCAGATAGAAACCCGTTAAATGAGACAGCTTTTGAAAAAAAGGTCGCACTTTTACAGGAAATTGATGCTTATGCCAGAGATGCTGACCCAAGGGTACGTCAAGTTAGCGCGTCAATCGCAGGCTCATGGCAGGCTGTGCAAATTATACGGCCTGACGGCTACCGCGCGGCTGACATACGTCCGCTTGTACGCCTTAATGTCTCTGTTGTCGTAGAGCAGAATGGCCGCATGGAAACAGGCGGCAGCGGCGCTGGCGGCAGATTCATGTTCGATAGATATTTAGATCCACGCACATGGCAAGCAGAGGTTGATGAAGCACTCAGACTGGCAATCTTAAATCTAGACTCAGTCGCGGCACCAGCTGGGGAAATGGAAATTGCCCTTGGCGCCGGCTGGCCTGGCGTCATGCTACACGAAGCTGTCGGTCACGGCCTGGAAGGAGACTTCAACCGTAAAGGCACATCTGTTTTCTCAGGAAAAATCGGTGAGCAGGTTGCTGCAAAAGGTGTGACTGTAATTGATGACGGAACGATGACAGAGCGTCGCGGCTCTATTTCTATTGATGATGAGGGCACAAGATCAGCCAAGAACATCCTCATAGAAGATGGGATTTTGCGCGGCTACATGCAAGACAGACAAAATGCACGCTTGATGGGCGTAGATCCAACTGGTAATGGCCGGCGCGAATCCTACGCACATTTACCAATGCCACGCATGACAAATACTTACATGGCTTCGGGCGAATTGGACCCGGAGGAAATTGTGTCATCAATGAAAAAAGGTATCTATGCTGTCAATTTCGGTGGTGGCCAGGTTGACATTACCTCTGGCAAATTTGTTTTCGCAGCCTCAGAAGCCTATCTGGTTGAAAATGGAAAAATAGGCGCTCCTGTGAAGGGAGCCACGCTTATTGGAAATGGCCCAGATGCTATGAGCAAAATTACGATGGTCGGCAATGACAGCAAGCTGGATAACGGGGTAGGCACCTGTGGCAAATCAGGTCAGTCTGTACCTGTTGGCGTTGGACAACCAACACTTAAAATGGGTGGTATCACAGTCGGTGGCACAGAGGCAGCTTAGGCTATCGCCGCAATTTATGAAATATCAGTTTCAATAGGGTATATGCAACTTGCAACAGCAAGGACAGCAACTACCCTTATCTTTTGCCGCTTGTCCATCTTTCCTTTGTCACTATCCTTATGATTTGGGATCATTCTGGCTTGCCTGATAATTATGGGACAATTCTGGTTTCCCTAATAATTCTGGCATTTTGGCAAACTTCAAACAAGTGCTGTTGATGGTATAGTGCGGCGCAGCATCATAGCTGTAAGGATTAATGCAAAGGTAATTAGTCCCGCAAATCCATAATTTGCAGCACCGCCGCCTAACTGATAAAGCGGACCAGCCAGCACAAGGCCAAAAACCTGACCTAATGAGCCAAACCCCTGAACTAGGCCAAGTGCGCCGCCCATATCAGAGGCATTCGCCACACGCGAAGATGCGGCAGATAATGTTGGGTTAGTCAGCGCAAAACCAACACAGATCATAGTCGTAATGCCAATCACCTGAACAAGCAGAGCTATAGGGATAAAACTAGCTGCAAGGCTAAATCCAACCGTGAGTATTTGACCTGCTAGCAGCAATACAGCACCAACAATCACAGTGCGCATTTCTCCGAGGCGTTTTACAACACGGCCTATAAGCCCGCCCTGCACAATAATGATACAGACGCCTATATATGTGAACATCCAGCCTGTATCTCGGCTATCAAAATCCAACATATCCTTCATCAAAAGCACAAAAGAGGCTTCTACTTGAGCAAAGGATAAATTCAACAAGAAAAATGCTAGCGCAAACCAGCCTATGGTGCCAAAAGACAGGGAGCGGAGCCGCGATAAGAGTGGCATGGCAGCAGCAGCTGACACCTCTCTATCAGATTTTGATGTGCTCGCATCTTGTACTTTTGGAAGTCTTAAACAGAGTAAAATAGCAAAAACACCAAATAGAGATGCTAACAAAAAGGGTGTTTGATGCAATGGCCCAGAGCCTATACCGCTTAGCAATCCTCCAATGGCTGGGCCTAGCACAAAACCAGCGCCAATCGCCGCGCCCATTAGCCCCATTGATTTTGCCCTATCTTCGGTTTTGCTCCGCGCCACAAGCATCGCTTGAATAATGCCAATGTTACCAGAGCCAACACCTGCTAGAATACGTGCTGCGAATAGCGAATAAATATCGTTGCTGAGCGCAAACCAGAAATTGCCTGCCACCATAATAGCGATAGATATAATGAGCATTTCTTTGCGCCCAAATCTATCAGATAGCCGTCCCAATATAGGATTAGAAATGAACATGGCTAGCGAGAACGCTGCCAGCAGAGCTGACATAACAGTCTCTGAATAGCCAAGTTCAGCAACTATGGTGTAAGGTATAACCGGGATCAGCGCCCCAATACCCACAAAATTGATAAAGACAACAAGCAATAGCGCAAGCATATTAGCCTCTGCCTGTTAATGTCGTTGGCCTGACCTTAATAGTGATAATGCGCATAGACTTGCCGAACATCTTCATTCCAGTCTTGATGATATTTCGCCAACATCAAATCTGCATTGGTCATGCCGCTATCGACAATCGTTTGTAGGGATTTGAGATAGATTGTCTCATCTAAAGATTTCGCATTTAACTTACCACGACGAGCAAGGCCAGCATGGGCAATCTCAATCATGCGCTTGGCAATAAGATGAATATCTTGACTACCAATCTGCCCTGCCAAACCATCTTTAGACGCTGAATAGCGCGCATTCATCACATCCTGTGCTGTAAACTCAGCTGCCAGATGCTCTGCCTCAGACAGCGCTTGCTCATCATATAACAGGCCAGCCCATAATGCCGGCAGTGCGCAAATATTCGCCCAACTGCCACCATCTGCACCACGCATTTCCAAATATCCCTTTAATCGAACTTCAGGGAATGCGGTTGTAATATGATCTTCAAAATCTTCTAATGTTGGGAATTGGCCTTCAAAGCCAAGAAGCTCGCCTTTCACATAATCTCTAAAAGATAAGCCTGATACATCTACATATCCATGCGGTCTGCGCAGAAAATACATAGGCACATCAAGGATATAATCAATCCATTGTTCATACCCAAATGCTGGGTCAAATACACATTCAGGCACGCCGCATCGATCTGGATCTGTATCTGTCCAAACATGGGCACGCGTAGATTTTAAACCAGATGGGGTGCCATTTTTAAATGGTGAATTGGCAAATAATGCTGTAGCCACAGGCTGAAGTGCCAGCGAGGTCCGAAATTTGCGACGCATATCAACTTCATCTGCATAATCAAGATTAACCTGCACTGTACATGAACGAAGCATCATATCCAGGCCAAGATTACCCTTTTGAGGCATGTAGTTTCGCATAATGCGATACCGGCCCTTTGGCATCCAGCTAATATCATCTCTATCCCAAATTGGCTGAAAGCCCAGCCCTAACATGCCAAGCCCAAGAGCTGAGGTTGTTGAGCGCATTTGGTTAAGATGACGTGCTGTTTCGGCACAGGTTTCATGCACAGTTGCCAGTGGTGCTCCAGATAGTTCAAACTGGCCGCCTGGTTCTAGGGTGATAGAGCCACCATCTGCATCCTTTAGACCGATGATGTTATCCCCTTCCATGATAGGGGTCAGGTTATTTTCAGCTTGAAGTGCCTTAAGCAAAGCGCCAATCCCGTTTGGCCCTTCATAAGCAACTGGCTTTAAATCATCTAAATGATATAGAAACTTCTCATGCTCCGTGCCAATCCGCCAATCAACCTTGGCAGTTTCACGCTCTGCGAGCCACTTCACAAAATCATCTGTACTCAGCGGCGTATTCGTCTGCAATGAGAGCATTAGCGTGTTCCTTTCGCTTTACAGGCTGCGCCAATCGCCGCAATAGGCCTGATATAGGCTTAATGCTGATAAGGCAGCTGTGTCGCTTCGTAAAATTCTTGGTCCTAAGGATAAAGCAACTGATTGCGACATATCAGTAATCATACGCCGCTCATCAGGGCTGAAGCCCCCCTCAGGTCCGATTAATATCGCTGCTGGCTTCCCACGCAATGGCGGCAAGATAGTCTCTGGTAGGACATGGGTTGCCCCTGCCTCACCTTCATCACAAAAAATCAAAGACCTGTCTTCTGGCCAATTTGATAATAGAGCTGTTAAGGATTCAAAAGCACCTATTTCTGGGATGTCCAACCGCTCAGTTTGCTCAGCGGCTTCAATGGCGTTGGCTTCAAGCCGGTGGTCATTGATGCGTTTCATTTGCCCATAGGCAGATTGCACAGGCCAGATCTTGCTGACGCCAAGCTCTGTTGCCTTTTGCGCCATGAAATCTAACCGTGCGCGCTTTATCGGCACAAATATAAGCCATATGTCTGGGCTAGCCACCTGCTCTGCCACTTGGGAAATTGGCTTTAGCGATACTGCTTTTTTGGAGAGCTCAGTGATTTTCGCCGTCCAAGCACCATCCCTGCCATTAAATAAGATAACAACATCACCAATCCCACGACGCAACACATTGGCCAAATAATGCGACCCTGCATTATCAAGCTGTATCTCCGCATGGGCGTGTAACGCAGCCTCAACAAAAAGGCGGGTACTTTGTAACCGGTCTGACATGCTGGTTATCTAGTGCCGCTTTTCAAAATAGGCAAGATGACATAGCAGAAAAATATTTTGCCTAGCTGTCGATTTCTGGTGAACATGCCGGTCCTTAGCGTCGTTGATATACGTTGCTTGCTTTACATAGGTTAGGCAAATCGCCATAACATATTTATGACTACTCCTACGCAATCCTCAGACATTCAGCTCACTGGCTGGCTCTCTTATCTGCCACTAAAACTGCAACCTTTTGCAGTTATAGCCCGGCTGGATAGGCCTATAGGATGGTGGCTTCTCCTATTGCCAGGCTGGTGGGTTATCATCTTATTTGCAGCTGATAATGCTGCATTATTATCTACATTAATTTATTTTCTTATTGGCGCTGTAACATTGCGTGCATCAGGCTGTGTAATCAACGATATGTGGGACAGAGATATTGATCAGAAAGTCGCACGCACATCAAATCGGCCTCTGGCAAATGGTACCTTATCTCTAACATCTGCCTTTGTATTTTTGGGTTTATTAGCGCTTATTGGCCTGATGATATTGTTACAACTGCCTGTTTCTGCGTGGCTGACGGGGGTTGCAAGTCTGCCACTAATCATCCTCTATCCTTTAGCCAAGCGGTTTACAGGGTGGCCACAATTTGTTTTGGGCTTAACCTATAGCTGGGGTATTTTTCTTGGCGCCAGCTGCTTTGTTCCAATTTTAGAGATGCCTGCAATCTGGTTATTATATATTGGCACAGTTTTTTGGGTCATTGGTTATGATACGATTTATGCTGTTCAAGATATGGCTGATGATCAAGATATTGGCGTACGTTCCTCAGCTTTGAGTCTTGGTAAAAATTTACACCTAGGCGTGTTCTGCTTTTATGCATTTGCCAGCACATTCTGGGCAATCGGACTATTCCTTAGTCTAGGATTGGGTATATGGCTAATTGGCTGGACCGCTGCGATCCTGCATTTAGTCTGGCAGTTACGAAAGTTAGATGTAACTATGCCTGACAGAGCCCGCAGCCTATTCATTTCAAATAGAGATTGTGGGCTATTTCTAGCAGCTGGCCTATTGCTTGAGCGGTTTATATGAAGCCCTGCGCGCCAGAGATATTCAAGATTTGCGCAGACTTCAATTTGCATTTAACAATCTTTTCATTGGCTACCCTTTGCCCAGGCTACTATCTGCATTTGCAAAAATTTGCCCCCACCAAGAGATGCGTAGGCCAAGAGATGCGTAGGCCAAGAGATGCGTAGGCCAAGAGATGCGTAGGCCAAGAGATGCAGGGGCCAATGGTTTTGCTGGCAACCATTTAGGATAACTGAAATTTCAATATCCGAACAAAAAAGCCTGTGAAGCAGCCTAAATAAGCAAATCTGTCATAACATCCCAATGTCGAATTTGGCTTTGAATACCCATCGGCGCGATTTTACGCCTATAGCTTTCCTGTGCTGCTTCATCCTGCTGCATCATCATGACCCATGCCTCTTGGCTAAGCTCAACGCCAACCTCAGATAGCGCTTGCGCCTGTGACATGGCTGCAGACTGCGAAGCCGTCTCAAAGCAGCGATGTTCAGCTTTAATCGCCTGCAGTGCAAGCGGCTTGCCTTTTGCTGATGGCAACATCCCAATTAAGGAGGCGTAGCCATATACAGGCTGTGTGGGTACATCTATCTGATGGATGATAGTATCCGCATGCCAGCAGATAAATTCATAAGCATCCCCCAGCGATTCCGTAGCATGCATTTTTGCAAGCTGTTCAGAGTCAAGCCATGCCACATTCAGATACACAGAAGTGCCATAACTTGGAAAAGCAGAACAAGGAATAGCGCCATAGGGCGCAATATTGGCCACATGACAAATATCGCAATCTTTTAAGATTGCTGGTGTTACAGGCACGATTGCATCGCCACCGAATTTCCGTAGCAATTGTCGTGGCGCCCTATTGGAACCAACCGAAAGCACTGCTATTCGTCCTTCTAACACAGATAGGTCAGTTAATGACTGAACTGTACCACCTGCCATCAAATAGGCACCATCTGGAGCTGTGTATGGATAATTGAAAGCCTGCTCACGCGGCGTCAATGGGATGATTTGCGAATCATCGCCTACCATTATTGTGACAGGCCGGTAAGCGGATCAAGGCCGAGCATTATATTTAGATTCTGAACAGCTGCACCAGAGGCGCCCTTGCCCAGATTATCCAATCTTGCTACAGCCCAGAAGTGACTATCATCAGCATTTGCAAAAATACCAATTTGTAGCTTATCAAATCCTGCAAGTGCATCTGCAGCTAATGTGCTGGGCACATCACTCCACTCAGAACAAACCTCAATCAATGGCTGATTTGCAAAATGCTGCTCATAGACAGTCAAAATATCTGCCAGCCTTGTACCGTTTTTCAGGACATGTTTATGCAATGGCAGATGCACAAGCATGCCTTGTGCAAACTGACCGACTGACGGCATGAATATCGGAGGGGTCTTAAGTTGCGCATGTGTCTGCATTTCTGGCACATGCTTGTGAGATAGGCCGAGACCATAAGCAAAGTGAGGCGGATGATTGCCAGCTTCGAACGCTTCGATCATCTGTTTGCCGCCGCCACTATAACCGCTAATAGCTGGCACAGTCAGCTGCGCATCTTTTGATAGAATGCCAGCCTCGATCAAAGGACGAGTCAGCGCCAGAAAACCCGTTGGATAGCAGCCAGGATTGCTGACTTGCTTTGCGCGCGCAATTTTCTCGGTTTGCCCCATGGTCAGTTCTGCAAATCCATACACCCAATCTGGTGCCACACGATGAGCAGATGAGGCATCGATGAGGCGCACTGGCAACTCTGATGCAAGCGCAGCTGCTTCAACCGCAGCAGCATCTGGCAGACATAAAATTGCGATATCAGCAGCCGCTAATGCCGCTTTCCGTGCCTCTACATCCTTTCGCGCCTCATCTGGCAGAATAGTGATGTGCAAATCAGAGCGTCCAGCCAATCTCTGCGCTACTTGTAGTCCGGTTGTGCCTGCGGCACCGTCGATAAAGATCTCATAAGCCATGCTTTCAGCTAATAAACCAACAAACCAGAGCGCGCAAGCGGTTGCACAAGCAGCATTTGCATACTATCTGTTGGTGTATGACTGATACAAATCAAATTACTATCGAAGATGTGCTGGCACTGGCTAAGAAATCTGGTGCTGACGGTGCTGATGCAACTCTGGCAAAAGGTACTGGAACCTCAGTGCAAATCAGACTTGGGGCTCTGGAATCTGTTGAACAAGCAGATGATTACCAACTTGGCTTGCGAGTCTTTGTTGGCCAGAGAACAGCCAGCGTTTCAACCAGCAAATTAGATAAAGACTCTGTTGGACTTCTGGTCGAACGTGCGATTGCCATGGCAAAAATTGCGCCTGAAGATCCTTTTGCACGACTTGCAGACGCATCAGAGCAAGCTACCGACCTGCCAGATATAGACTGCTTTGACGCTACAGAACTCACAACTGAACGTTTGCGAGAGCTCGCAGAAAGCTGTGAAGCTGCGGCCAGAGATAACGCTAATATCTCAAACTCAGAAGGCGGCTCGGCTAGCCAATCAACATCTGAGGTAACTATTGCCAACTCAAATGGCTTTTTAGGAAGCTACAAACGCTCCAGCTATGGTTTCAGCACAGTGGTTCTTGCCGAACAGGATGGTGCTATGGAGCGGGATTATGACTATTCTGCCGCTGTTTTTGCTGAAGATTTAGACGACCCTACCGAAATCGGAAAATCAGCTGCTGATCGCACAGTTGCGCGGTTAGGCGCACGCAAGGCTAAAACAGGCAGTTTCCCGGTGATTTTTGACAGACGTGTGTCTCGATCGCTTGCGGGTCATTTAGCCAGCGCCATAAACGGCTTATCAATCGCAAGAGGCACATCCTTTTTAAAAGACAGCCTAGGCGATGTCGTTACAAATAGCGCAATTTCGCTGATTGACGATCCTCTTCGGCCTCGTAGCTTTGGATCACGTGCCTTTGATGGTGAAACCTTACCAGTTGCCCGCCGTGCCCTAATCGATGCAGGTACGCTTACAGGCTGGTTCCTAGACCTCTCTTCTGCAGCACAGCTTGGCATGACACCTACTGGCAATGCAGGACGGTCGTTATCAGGACCACCTGCACCAGGACCTTCAAATCTGCTAATTGCTAATGGCGATAGCTCACTTGAAGCCTTGATAGGCGATATTCAGGATGGATTTTATGTCACTGAATTAATGGGTAGCTCAGTCAGCTTGCTAACTGGGGATTATAGCCGGGGTGCGGGCGGATTTTGGATTGAGAATGGCGTCATCACCTATCCTGTCTCTGAAGCGACCATTGCTGGCAATTTGCGTGATATGTTCATGCAGATGACACCAGCTGATGATATAGATTTACGTCAATCATCAGCAGCGCCGTCTATTCGTGTTGATAGTTTAATGGTTGCTGGCGGGTAAGCACAGGCAAATGGCTAGGAGCAGACCATAATGGTAAGCACAAGATGGGACGCCCCAGATTTTCAGAGACGGGGCATGCAAGACTGGTATGAGCTAATGGTCAAGGACCATGGTGTGCTGCGCTTGAGATGGCATAATTTACATCAGATTGATGCTGATATGTGGCGCTCAAACCAGCCAACACCAGCGCGTTTAAAACAAGCCAAGGCACTCGGCATTAAAACCATCATTAATTTGCGTGGCCCTAGAAATGACGGGGGCTGGAGATTGGAAGCTGAAGCTTGCTCTGCGCTTGGCCTGAATCTCGTAGATTTTACGGCCAGATCACGTGCCGCGCCAGACAAAAAGATGCTATATGACACCAAGGAATTATTCGAATCTATCGAAGGCCCTGCATTGTTGCATTGCAAATCAGGTGCAGATAGAGCTGGTATTATGTCTGCTTTATATCTTCTCATGCATAAGGGCCGGCCTGCATCTGAGGCTTTGGAGCAATTATCTTTCAAATATTTGCATGTGCGTCAGGCAAAGACAGGGCTGTTAGACACATTCATTGAAGCCTACCTGCCCTATGAAGCAAAGGGGATGGCGTTTTTTGACTGGATAGATACTATCTATGATCCAGAGGCATTACAGGCAAATTTCATGGCGCGCGGCTGGGCTAATCGCCTGATTGACGACATCTTGCGACGTGAGTAACGCTTAATCAGCCAGTTGCTGCAGGGACACCATACGTGCATAAAGGCCAGCATGCGCCATCAACTCTGTATGCGTGCCGTGCTCAACAATTTTACCAGCATCCATCACAAATATCATGTCTGCATCC
>WTHY01000194.1 GCA_011522945.1 Alphaproteobacteria bacterium | reverse complement strand
AACGATCTGTATCCCAAATCTCAATTTTTGGTTTTATGCCGCTGAAATCAGTAATGAAATCAGATTGACTATTATCATCTTCACGCACGCCATATCCCTTTGTTGGCATATCTGGTATGCCACATTGCACGCGCACGGCCTTATAGCCTTGTTCTTTGTAATAGGCGATATTATCAAATAATTGTTCAAGATCAGAGCCTGTCGCATGAGCATAAACCAACGCAGAGTCTCTGCTTTTACCGCCAAATAGTTGATAGAGAGGCATATTGGCTAATTTGGCTTTAATATCCCATAAGGCCATGTCGACAGCGCCAAATGCAGCCATTGCAATAGGTCCTCTTCTGAAATAGGCACCTCGATATAAAAACTGCCAGATATCTTCGCTATTGCGCGGATCCTTGCCGATAAGATTGGGGATAATATAATCTGTTAAATAAATAGCAGGCAATGTCTCACGGTTATTCAATGTGGCATCACCAAGGCCATAGATACCTTGGTCAGTGTAAATTTTTAACGTTACATAATTTTTTCCAGGTCCGCCAACAAAGACCTTCGCATCTGTGATTTTCATAATCCGCCTATCACCTATTATTTTCTTTGCGCCACACCTCAAAAGCCAAGCGGTTTTCCTCTAAGGTACAGGGATATAGACCGATAATAGTCTTCCCCTCTCGCACCTGTTCATGGACAAAATCTTCAAAAACCGTCATCTCATGCGCTTCTTGTGCAATCTCATCGACAAGCGCAGCAGGCAGAATAATCACACTATCTTGATCGCCCACCACATAATCTCCGGGAAAAACAGCTACGTCACCACATCCAATAGGCACATTTATATCAAAGGCTTCATGAAGCGTCAGATTTGTCGGGCTAGAGGGGCGATGATGATAAGCAGGCATATCAAGCTGGGCTATTTTGTCTGAATCACGAAAGCCACCATCAGTTACAACACCAGCTCCACCCCGCATCATAAGACGCGTTATCAAAATATCGCCCGCAGAGGCGGCCCTAGCGTCTTTGCGGCTATCCATAACCAGCACATGGCCTTCTGGACATTGCTCTATGGCTTGTCTTTGAGGATGATCTGGGTTCTTAAATTCAGCAAGGGTGTTACGATCTTCTCGCGCAGGAATATAACGCAATGTAAAAGCTGGCCCGACCATGTTCTGCTGATTTGACATTGGCGGTAAATTGTGGTCCGCCCTGACTGGTCTAACATTTTGAATGGTTTGGTTACGCAAACCGCGTTTAAAAAGCGCTGTTGCTAAAGTCGCTACTGAGACTGTTTTCAAAATATCAATTGAAACGATTTTCACGTCACTTGTCATATCATAAATCTCTTTAACACGGGCGTTAATCATCTTTCAGCTTATTGATTATTGTGCCCTTCATCAAGCCAATTCGGCAGAGCATTGGACGCGAAACAATCTTGTTCCTTCGAGCCAGCTAAATTTGCTTTTTATATGTGAATTCTCTATAATTAGGAACTCAGAAAACACTACAGAGATTACATAAAAATTACTAATTTCAATAGTTTAAAATGAATAATTGATGTCTTTACTTTATAAAAAAATAGCCACTTTCTTTTTAGAATTAGGCCAGCCTTATCAATTGTCTGATACGCCGCCTTCTCGTGAAATATGGCCTTACATGAAATCTCATTTAAAGCCGCTGCGCGCCATTATTATTGGCAGTGTCATCTGCACGATTTTAGCTGCCTCGATAGAAGTTTGGCTCATTCAATATGCGGGACAGATCATTGATTTGTTAACAGAGCATTCACCCCAAGAGATATGGCAAAAAGAAGGGCTTAATTTTGCAATTGCAGCGGCTATCATCATGTTTTTACGCCCCTTGCTGCATTTTCTCGTTATGGCAATGAATGATATTGCGTTTCAGTGTAATTCAGCAACGCTTGTTAGATGGCGCGCTTATGATCATTTATCACGTCAATCTGTTGGTTGGTTTCAAGAAGATCTAAGCGGTCGTACCTCTGGCCGGCTTGTAGATATTGGCAATCACGTATCAGATTCCATTCATGTCGTATTGAATGTGGTAGCTTTTGGTTTTGTCTATTTGATTGGGGTTATATTGCTGCTATCACAAACGAATATCTGGCTTATTGTGCCTTTGTTAATTTGGCTTGGTCTTTATATCGCTGTTGTGATTTTCGTGGTGCCACGCATGATAAATACATGGCATGATTTCACCTCTGCTAAGTCAGCATTACTCGGCACAGTTGTTGATAATTTTTCGAACTTTGACACGATAAAGCTTTTTGCGCCGCGTGATTACATTATGAATGAACAGCGCATGAGACTGGAAGACACCAGACAAACATTATTCGCTGCGCGCAAATTAGGTATTGGCACCCATACAATATTGATAGCTCTCGAGGCCGTTATATTGGTTGGATTTATTGGCTATGGCATTTGGTTGTGGTCAATGGAGGCGGTAACAATTGGCCTGGTATCTTCGACGATTGCCTTATCCTTGCGTATTACCACAATTGCTGATTGGATTTTTGATTCATGCCGTTGGACCTTTATGCGCGTAGGGTCTTTGCGTGAGGCATTACGCACGATTGGCCAGCCTATAACCATTCCGCAAAAAGATGATGCCCCAGTCCTTAGAGTTAATAAGGGCGATATCACAATCACTGATTTATCTCATCATTATGGTGTTCAAAAAGGTGGGTTAGATGGCGTGTCTTTGACTATTAAAGCAGGAGAAAAAATAGGCGTAGTTGGTCGCTCTGGTGCAGGTAAATCCACGCTTGTTAATTTGCTCCTACGGTTTTTTGCAGCCGAAAACGGCACCATCAAAATTGACAATCAAGATATCAGTATTGTCGATCAAAATAGCCTTCATCAATCCATAGGCATGGTGGCACAACAAGCTGCCCTGCTAAATCGTTCTGTACGCGACAATATCCTACTTGGCTTTCAGGATGTCAGCGAAGATGAATTGATAGCTGTTGCCAAAAAGGCACAAGCACATGATTTCATTATGGCATTGGAGGATTCTAAGGGACGAAAAGGCTATAATGCGCATGTAGGAGAGCGCGGCATTAAATTATCCGGCGGTCAGCGTCAGAGAATTGCCTTGGCACGGGTCTTTTTAAAAAATGCCCCTATCCTAATTCTTGATGAAGCGACATCTGCTCTTGATAGTGAGTTGGAATCAGCCATTCAAGAAAGCTTGAATGAAATCATGAAAGAAAAGACCGTCATTGCGATTGCGCATCGTCTTTCAACCATCGTTAAAATGGATAGGATTATTGTTCTGGATGATGGCAAAATTGTAGAGCAAGGCACACATGATAAATTACTGAAAGCTGGCGGGCTTTATGCGAAATTCTGGGAACGCCAATCAGGCGGATTTATCAAAACCAGTTGATGCTACTATCATGTCTGGGTTGTGTACCTTAACCTTTAACCTTGCTCAGTGCATGGCCATGGTCCGCGCTAAACAAATTGATGGGCATTGCTTTTTTCCAGTAAAAAGTAATGTTCCATACACCCATAAGCCTCGTACCTATTCCAAGAAGTCATCTCGTCTTGGTGTGAAGCAATCAATTAGTGTGCCAGGCTCAAGACAGACACAGCCATGTGTCAGTTCAGAAGGAATAACAAAACTATCACCTGGTCCTACTTCACGTTCTTCATCGCCAAGTGTGAAACGAAACCGACCACTTTCAACATAAGTCGATTGAATATGGGGGTGATTATGCAATGCACCAATCGCACCTTCCTTGGTAAAGCGGAATGCGACTACCATTAAATCACTATGATCCGAAAGTACTTGCCGAGAAACATTCTCACCTGTTGATACTATTGGAAAATCAGACATGGGTTATCCTTTCTTTTTAGCTTAAGAAAACAGCATGCCGCCGTTAATATCAATGTTTGTACCAGTTAAAAAGGCTGAATCATCACAGGAAAGGAACATAATGAGATTGGCTGCATCATCTGTTGTGCCTTGACGTTTCACTGGCGCAGCAGCTTCAAAACCTTTCCGCGCTGCATCAGGTGTATGCACATTATGGAAATCTGTATCAATCATACCCGCACAAAGGGCATTTACACGAATATCAGGCCCAAGCTCTTTGGCAAGACCACGTGTCATAGTCATCACAGCCCCTTTTGAGGTCGCATAAGGCACAGCGCCTGGGCCGCCGCCATCGCGTCCGGCTTGACTTGCCATATTGACAATCGTGCCGCTTTTCATGTGCTGGAGAACAGCGTTCGTCACTAAAAAGATGCTTGTTAAGTTCAAATCCATAACAGTTTGCCAATGCGCTAAATCCATCTCAGCAATTTTTTTACGAGATACAAGGCCACCTGAATTATTCACAAGCACATCAATTGAACCAAAATTGTCCATTGCTGTATTTACGAGTTTTTGTACGTCTTCTTGCTTGTTCAAATCACCTTGCACAGCAATGGCTTTGCCGCCAACAGCTTCAATATCAGCGATTGTTTGCTCTGCGCCTGTAGCACTTTGAAAATAATTAAAGACAATATTAGCACCCTCTGAGGCGAGCTTAACAGCGGCCGCACGACCGATATCGCGTCCTGCGCCTGTCACAATGGCGGTTTTACCTTGTAGTTTCATTGTTTTTACCTCTTTTACTCTGTCTCACTATATTGGTTTTTTCAGCTTAGATATTTGTGCCAGCTAATTTCTTAACTACAACTTTGAATGTGTTTTCCTCAGCGTCTGTAAAATACAAGTCAGCGTCATACCCCTGATCATCAACAAAATGGAAAATGCGCTTAGGATTATCCTTTGGATAAGGCACAAGCAAAGTTACGATGCGGTGACGTTCGGCCTTTTGAAATTTAGCAGTCAAACAAGTACTGATAGGCAGACCCTCAATTTCAGCCATATCAACATCGGCGAAGCTGGTATCTTGTGAAATTTCTGCTGGCCCACTTTCAGACCACAATATTTCACCATAAAAACCAGCCCTCTCGCCAATATTGCGGAAGGAGGATTTGGCGATTTGATAACGATTATTAGCATGAATGCGCCAATCAATTTCAACAGGCGCACTTGCATCTATCGAATCAACAAAGACAAAAAAGCTATTATTGAAGAAATATACTTCACGTGTCACGCTCTCGACCTCAGGCGACTCAATCGCATAAGCCGCTGTGGCATCTCCCTTGATGTAGATATGATCGTCTCTTGTCTCAGCAATATCTATTTTACCAACTGACTGCATTTGCATCGCTTTATTGCGGCCTGCATATTGGCCTTTGCCATTTATTAAAATCGCATTTTTAGAAATGGTTTGTTTGCGCCAATTCTGGTGCATGGTGCTGTTAAAAGCGACGTAATAACCAGATTGAATGGCTAAATCTTCACCATAAGCTGCAAGACAAAAGGCATTTTGGTCGCCATGACTATGGCTTATTGAACCATAAGATGAGGATTTCATAACAAATTGAATATGTTTATCTTGGTCATCCATATGCTGCTGTATGGCAACCCAGCCAGTACCCCGAAACCAACGAAGTGCTTCATCTTCAGATGGTGGCACTGCTTTGATGATTGGGAAATCAGTGCGATAAACTAGCTCATCAAAATTAAAATCCCACCAGCCCCAATTATAAAAAGCCATCTCTGTGCCAGGATTTGTGCGCTTAATCTCATCATAATACCATTGGTTAGCACCATTGCCTGTTACACCTGCAAATTGGCGAAGATTATAGCCAATCTTTACTGCCGGCAAATCGCCCATGGTGCTGTCATCGCCAAAGGTTGCACGGCGTGTGTTAGGGGCTTTAGTATAAAGTGGAAAATCACCCGTTTTTTGGAAAAATGGACGCTTATAAAGATCGATGCCTGTATAGCCTTTCAAAAGGTTGGCCGCATCAATAAGATAGGCCATCCCTGTCATCCAATAATGCGGCCCTTCTGCCCAGCCACCATCCATATCACCCCAAGGCGTATAGACTGTTGATAGAAATTCTATCCCATAATGCAGCCATTCTTCCGCCTCCGGTGCCTCATCAAGAAGCGCAATAGCGGACGGTATCAGCACTGCCGAGACAGCGCGCACCGCATGGCTATCAAAAGGAAATAGATGAATATTTGCGTGGCGCATAATATGGGTTGCTGTTTCAGCAGTACGCACACGAAGCGCCTCACCGACTTTGCGTTTTTCTGTTTCATCTAGCTCGTCATAGAGCCAATCATAACCCCATGCGAGCGCAAGGTTAACGCGAAATGCCCATTCATCTGTATAAGCACGTGATGTTGTTCCGTTAGGATCCCAATTTGCCGCCGCTATAAGCCAGTCTTTGGCGCGCTGCGTCATCTCTGCGTCATTTGTGACCTTACCACCAATAGCGAGATGCCTGATAGCATACAGCAATTCCTGACAATCAATATATGTTTGGCGCCAAACAGGCGCAACACGCTGATGATTAGGATAGCCGACTGGCTCAGACATAACATCCCTCGCCATCCAAGGGGCAACAGATTTGTCGTAAAATGTCTGCCATGTATAAGCTTGAGAGTCAGCTTTTACCTCTTTGCAGAAATCAGAAAGCCTGTCTTTAGTCATCCATAGCCGAGGGTGGCCGCGTTCAGCCTTTACAAGGCGGTTTTCACGCGATGGTAAAGCAGTTTCGGGAATATCATCAGCAATGGAAAATTGGCGTACCTTACTCCATTCAGATACGGGCAAGCCCGTGTCAGGTGAGCAAACAGCGTAACTCCAATGATAGGTCCCTGCTTCAAATGTCATATCAGGCGTGAAAAAATTCAAAGGGATATGTGTGAAGGTTGTCGTTTTCGCTTCTTCAAATTTATCTGAAGTTGAGACACGCAAAATATATTCAGCTTCATCTTCAACAACAGGAAGCCACATGAAGCGAGGAGGATTTTCATATACCGCTTCACCACCATCAGGCTTATATTGGATATTCAAGCGACTTGCTTTTGGCTGGTCAAGATAGCTCAATTGACTATCAGGTGAAGCTGTCATGATATCGACCTCTGTGAAAGATTTTTTAAGAAAAATATTGTCGCCCACCATGAGAACATAGCGGGCGACAATCAGCTGTTTAAATTAGCTGTTATACTGACGCTCATAGGCTGACTGCATGGCAGATAGCACTTTTGACAAGCCCATCTTTTCTAGCTCAGCTGTATAGCTATCCCAATCAGCTTCAACATCACCGCTGCCCAAGATCCAAGCCTGCTGACGCTCAAGCATGTAGGTACGAATTGAAGGCCAATGCTTATCATAAACGGCCTGTTCATCAACGTTAAAGGCAACGCCCAAGAACTGATCAATCAGATAATCACCTTCATCATAAAGTGCGATACCTTCAAGCGCGAACTCATTAGACCACTGGATTTCATATTTGTAATCCTGGAAGTAACCACGTGCATGAAGCTGGGCACCAATCTGATAAAGCTGGCTGTTCACTGGACCTGCATCAAGGAATTCAGGCTTAAAGATAGCTTCGCCATTCACAACATCATACTGTTCGCCTTCGATACCGAAGTTCACAAGACGACGACCTTCTGGAGAGAACCAGAAATCAAAATATTTGATTGTTGTGACAGGATCTTTATTCATGCCACCAATAGCCCATCCATCTGGCTTGATCGGAATACGGCGGTGTTCTTCAAAACGCTCACCATTTACATTTGCAGGAGGTGCGATAGCTTTGAATTCAAAACCTGGGATATCCTTTGACAGACGGTTATAACCTGATGTTGAAGCAAACCAGTCATGTGTTGCACCACCAAGGTTTTCTGACAATAGATATTCACGTGCAGATGAACCACGTGTGAATACTTCAGCATCAATCAGACCCTCAGCATACCAACGTGCCAAACCTTTGATACCATCACGGTAGCCTGTTTCGGCATAAGGATGCTTGATCTGGCCATCTTCTACCATGAAGTCATGATATGTGTCTGAACCAGATGAACGACCACCGAATAATGTTACAAGACGAATAACTTCTTCCCACTGACGTGCGAAGTAAGGTACTTCATCTTTAAGACCATTACCGTTTGGATCACCATCACGGAAGGCGCGAAGCGCATTTTCATACTCTTCGACTGTTTGCGGTACATCAAGGCCAAGCTTGTCTAGCCAGTCCGTACGCATCCAGAATGCACGACCATATTTACCATCAGGTAGATATGGAATGTAGTACATGTTGCCGTCAGCAGCTGTCAGCGCTGAACGTACATTTGGACGCTCATCAAAATACGCTTTCAGATGTGGTGCATGCTCATCGATCAAGTCGTTCAGCGGCATGAAAGCGCCCTGCGGACCATATTGGTTAACAACGTCTTTAATACGTGATGTGCCTACGATATCAGGAATTTTGCCAGATGCTAAAAGCAGGTTCATGGCTTCGCCTGAATTCTTTGTGTTAGAACCAATAGTTGCGTTTTTCAAACACACATTAGTCATTTCACAAGCAGCAACTTCAACTGGCCAGCTTTCATCATAGCTTGTGTAACGCTTATGGTGCATATGCACTGTCAGCTCTACCTTGCTGTCCGAAATTTTTGCATGGCCATGGCCATCAGCTGATACTGGCCCTGTAAATGCTGTTGAGGCAAGTGCCACAGCAGCAATGGTTAGTTTTCGCATATTATCCTCCCTTGAAATCTATGCAGTCTCTCTATTCCTTCACGCCGCCCAACATTATTCCTTTATTGAAATATTTTTGAATGAACGGATAGAAGCACAATACTGGGATAATTGAGCAAACAATTATCGCAGCGGTTACTGTCTCAACGCTGTAAGCAGCATCGATCAATGTTGAAGAAAATTCTTCATCATCACTTAAATCGGCAATGGTTTGACGCAGATACACCTGCAACGGGACCTTGCCTTCATCCGTAAGCAAAATCATTGCCCAAAAGAACCCATTCCAACGAGCCACTACACAGAAAAGCGTAATGGTTGCTATTGCCGGCTTTGATAAGGGGACGAAGACTTTCCATAAAACTTGGAATTCATTAGCACCATCCATACGTGCCGCTTCTTCAAAGCTCTGTGGAATAGATTCAAAAAAGTTACGCAGCAATATAATATTAAAGGCGTTACAGGCGAAGGCGATAATGATTCCAATCATGCTGTCAAGCAGACCTAAATCCCGCATATTCAGCCAAAATGGGATCATGCCAGCATGGAACCACATGGTAAAGGCAATCATTAAATTCCAGAAACGCCGTCCAATCAGCTGTGGACGTGATAAAGCATATGCACCGGGAATGATGATCAATAATGATGTTAAGGTGCCTCCAATTGTATAAATGAAGGTATTACCGTAACTATTCCAAAATTGCGGCTCTGACAAAACATGAGCATAGGCAGATAATGTTACATCAATTGGGGTTAAAACGACCTTACCAGCTCGTGCCGCAAAAGCAGAGCTAAACGATACTGACGCTATATAGATGAATGGATAGAGCGTTGATAAGGCAAACAAGCCGATAAGAACCGCATTGATCCTTACAAAAAGCTTGTCGCCTCGTGAATATAAATTCCAATTTTGCATAACGCTATCCCTTCCCTACCACAAGGATGTGCGCGAGAAGCGCTTTGAAATGCTATTGGCAGCCATCACCAATACAAAAGCAACGACAGCATTAAAGAAACCAGCAGCTGCAGCTAAATCATACTGTCCAGACTGCAGACCTTGTCTGTAAATATACGTATTAATCACGTCTGCTGTTTCGTATGTCGCTGGCTGATAAAGAAGGATAATCAACTCAAAACCAACTTCCATAAGATTACCAATTCTAATAATCAGCATAATGATAATGGTAGGTAAAATGGACGGTAACGTGATTTTCCACATCATTTGCCAACGACTTGCGCCATCAACCACAGCACTTTCATATAAGGATGGATTAACCCCGGCAATCGCTGCTAAAAAGATAATCGAACTAAAGCCAGCCTCCTGCCAAATACCTGAGCCGATAAAAATTGGCCTAAACCATTCTGCTTTTGTCAGGAAATATACAGAATCCAAGCCAAACCAGCTCAAAACAGTATTCACAATACCAGCAGACGGGCTAAAGGCTGTAATCACAATACCAGCGATGATTACTGTTGAGATGAAGTGTGGAAGATACACAATGGTTTGCGCTGAACGCTTAAACACAGCATTGATGATTTCATTGAACATCAATGCTAACAAAATTGGCACAGGGAAACCAAAAATTAGGCTGTAAAAACTAATCAGAAATGTATTTTTGATAGCCCTTAGAAATTGTGAGTTTGAGAATAGATCGTTGAAATGCTCTAAGCCAACCCACGGGCTGGCCTCAATACCTCTAAATATGGAATAATCCTTAAAGGCAATCTGCAAGCCATACATTGGTTTGTATAAAAATACCAAAAACCAAATTATCATGGGCGCAAGCATCACATAAATTTGCCACTCACGTTTGAAATGGTCTAACAACCAAACCAATTTCTCTTTAAAAGACTTCTGATTTATGTAGACCGTATCATTGTTACTCATAGCGGCAACGCCTCACCGGTTTCAGCATCGAACAGTTTAACCATTGATGCATGCACATAGACCTCACTAACATCTGATAAATGGTCAATAGACCCTTGCGTCTCAGTCTTGAATACCAATTGATGGGCGCCAAATTGCGCATGAAGCAGAGCCTCAGAGCCGAGTGGCTCAACCAAATCTAGATTTATAGGCAGAGCAGTCGTCCCCTTTTCTTTTTGCAAAGAAACATGCTCAGGTCGAATACCAACAATAACCTTGCGCCCTACCTGTGCTGATAAATTACCAGAGACAGCGATTATAATACCATCAATCTCCACACCCTTCTCAGTAACCGTGCCCGGCATCTGGTTCATAGGAGGAGACCCAAGAAACCCCGCCACAAAAATATTTGCAGGGTTCATAAACAATTCCATTGGTGTCCCGACTTGCTCTATGCGTCCGTCATTCATAACAACGATTCTGTCCGCTAGTGTCATCGCTTCCACCTGGTCATGCGTCACATAAATTGACGTGACGCCAAGGCGGTTATGCAACCTTCGTATTTCAGCCCGCATCTGCGTACGCAATTTTGCATCTAAATTCGATAATGGCTCATCAAACAAAAACACTTTCGGATGGCGAACAATGGCCCGCCCCATAGCAACGCGCTGACGTTGACCGCCGGATAAATCGGCTGGCCTGCGTTCCAAATAGTCTGTTAACTCTAGAATTTCAGCTACGTTTTTAATTTGTTGTTTTATCTCTGGCTTTGGCATTTTGCGAATACGCAGACCAAACGCCATATTATCGGCTACGTTCAGATGAGGGTAAAGAGCATAGTTCTGGAACACCATGGCAACGTCACGGTCTTTCGGCGCAATTCGGTTTACGACCTTGCCATAGATAGACAACTGACCTTCAGTAATCTCTTCTAACCCTGCGATCATGCGCAAAGTGGTTGACTTACCGCAACCTGAGGGACCTACAAGAACAACGAATTCTTTTTCTTGAACAGTCAGATTGATACCATGCACAACCTGTGCGGCACCATAAGCCTTCACAATATTTTGAAGTAGAACGCCCGACATTTTCCCCCCAATACTCTTTCGCGCCATTTTTATGACGGAGCAGAAACTCATAATTTAAGACTAGTATACTAGTATGTAATATGACAATATGAAAAAGAGGGTCTTTATAAAATTTTTTCGAATTCAGGCCATAGGCATATTTGAAAGCGCATATTTTGAAAACATAAATTGGTTAACAAAACACCATATCAACAAACTCTAAAGGATTGTTTAGGGTAGAATATCACGGCCAATTATGCATAATATGCAATGGAAAAAAATATATGCTAACTGATGCAAAAATAGCCTAACCAAGGGAAAATAATGGTCATGTTATCAAAATCATCTCCGCGTGTGACGACATTGGATGATATTTTTGAGTACCTATATGAAGAAATCTCAAATTTACATCTTGCACCTGGTGATAAGATTTCTGAGGCTGAAATTGCAACTAAATTCGGTGTATCTCGTCAACCTGTTAGAGATGCGTTTCGCCGTCTTGAAAATTTAGATTTACTCCTTATCCGTCCGCAACGTGCCACTGTGGTTAAAAGATTTTCTATAAGAGAAATAGAAAAATCTAGATTCGTGCGTCAATCCATTGAAAAAGAAGTGCTTTTACGCGCCGCACAAAATTGCGATGCTGAAGGGGGCAGGCTCTTGGATGCGGAAATTGAAGCGCAAACCATCTTGGTAAAAGATAAAAATTTTGATGCTTTTGGAGAGCTGGATTATGCGTTCCATAAAACGCTCTGCCAAATTGCCAAAGCTGATTTTGCATTTGACGTTATCATGCAAGAAAAATCCAAAGTAGACCGTTTATGTTTATTGTCTCTGTCAAAAGAGGACAGGCTGCCAGACCTTGTCGCAGATCATAAGAGAATAGCCGAAGCGGTAAAAATCAATGATGCACAAGCCGCAATTGATGAAGGCATGTTTCATCTTGCACGTTTAAATGAGACAATCACTCATATTTATGAGAAGAATGCGAATTATTTTGACGGTTAAATCGGGCGGGTGCGTAAAAATTATTGGGGCACATGGTACAGGTTGGCGCTGATGTCGCCTAAAAACGCCTCCTTACCCCAGCAAACATCATCACCACATGTAGGCACTGTGCTTAAATTAGCTTGGCCCATGGCATTAAAGGCGGTGCTATTACATGGCGCGGTGGTGATAGATGGCTGGCTAGTCTCATCACTTGGTGAGTTTCAGCTTGCATCACTAGGATTAGCAGCGGCTATAGCCGGCTTTCCACTCGGGGCAATTCTAGCCTTTTCACATGCAATGCAGATCAAAACAGCTCAGACTATGGGACGAGATGATAAAACCGCGCTCAAATCTGTTCTTTTTTCAGGATTGCTTATCAGCCTGTCTGTAGGCCTTTTATTTGTCGGCCTCATAATATTATTCGACGCCCTCATTCTTGCGTTGCTCTCTCCGGACCCGATCATTACGACTTACGCGCTAAATTATTTGTCAGTCTTCTTCTTTTTTATCTTGGGGGAATCAATAGGCCAGTGTCTTTCAAGCTATTTTAATGGTTGTGGACAAACCAAAGTGCCGCTCTTCAGCTATTGCTTGTCAGTGCCCGTGAATATCATCAGCAGTATCATTCTTATTCATGGTTATTTTGGGCTTCCCTCCTATGGCGTTGTTGGCGCTGCTCTAGGCTCTGTACTAGGCGTTATTGTGCAATTAATTTTCTTAATTGTGACGCTTTATCGGTCTAATAAACTAATTTTACAGTCAGACTTTGCCCCTGCTTTTAGTTTTCGCCTAACAGCTTTACAACAATTTCTATTTTCTATGCCAATCGCGATGACATTTATGAGCGCGACCTTTTCAGGCAGGGTTGCTGAGTTGCTATATGCAAAGATGACGTTGAATGAATTTGCGGCCATGACCATCGTCATGCCGTGGATTATGGTAGCTGGCACAATTGCTATGCAATGGTCGCAAGCAACAGGTATAATTGTTGCCCAATTATTGGGCCGGCGCGCATCTCCTGAGACACTTAAGCAGTTCTTAAGCACAGCATGGCGTGGTGTCTTTATTGCTGCATTGGTAGTGGCTTGCTTATATACGATATTATGTATCAGTTCGCCTTATATTTACAGCAGTCTAAGTGATGAGACCACATCCATATTGGTAAGCTTTGTGCCTATTTTGATCTTCCTACCTTTTATCAGAAGCACAAATGCTATTTGCGGCAACACCTTGCGCGCAAGCGGTGATACGATTTATGTGATGAATTTGTTTTTGTGGTCTCAATGGCTTTTCAGGCTGCCACTTATAGCATTAGCCATTTTTTATTTTGAGCTTTCCGCTTTTTACGTCTTATCGATTTTATTACTTGAGGAAATTGTCAAATTCATCCCGTTTCATAAGCGTCTTTATTCTGGTAAGTGGCTAACTGCACGTGTCGCCTAATTTTCCTTTTCTTGAGGGAGACGCTGTAAATTTGCAGCTAACATTATTAATGCTGTTGCTAAATCTCAAACAGCGAAAAAGTGTATGCTAGTTGCATTTATGTGTGCCATATCTGAGTTCTAGCTATCTGGTAAATCCGGTGACTAAGCCTAAGAATGCAATGACAT
>WTHY01000054.1 GCA_011522945.1 Alphaproteobacteria bacterium | reverse complement strand
AGGCTATGATTACACTCGCATTTTTAATCAGATGCTCAAGCCAGCCTTTATCTTTGACGGTAGACGACTGCTTGATAAAACCGCCCTTAAAGAACAAGGATTTAAAGTTTATACCATAGGAGAATGACCGTATTAGTAACAGGGGCAGCGGGTTTTATAGGGTATCATCTCAGTAAACGACTTTTAGAGGACGGACACCAAGTAATCGGAATCGATAATATCAACGACTACTATAGCCCTGATCTCAAATTCGCTCGACTTAACGAGTTAGGTATTGCTCGAGTAGATGCTGAACTGGAAGAGATCTCTTGTCTGTCTGAGGTCTATCCTAATTTTATCTTTTACCGCGTTGATGTATCTAACGCAAAGGCTCTGCGTGGGGTATTTAAAAAACATCCGATCGATAAGGTTTGTCATTTGGCTGCCCAAGCAGGTGTTCGTTACAGCATTGAAAATCCATCAGTTTACATTCAGAGTAACCTGGTAGGATTCGGTAACATCTTAGAGGAGGTTCGTCATGCAGGTATTGATCATCTCATCTATGCCAGTAGTTCTAGCGTCTACGGAGAATCGAAAGAGGTGCCTTTTAGCACCGATCAGCAGGTAGATCATCCGATCAGTTTGTATGCTGCCACCAAAAAGGCCAACGAGCTAATGGCACATACTTACAGCCACCTTTACAACATAAATACTACAGGGCTGCGATTCTTTACCGTTTATGGCCCTTACGGTAGACCCGACATGGCGTATTACCTATTTACCAAAGCGATTTTAAAGAATGAGCCGATCAAGGTGTTCAATAACGGAAAAATGCGAAGAGACTTCACTTATATCGATGATATCGTAGAAGGACTGGTTCGCATTATTGAAAACCCTGCTAAAGACAACTACAAAATCTACAACATAGGTAATCATAAGTCAGAACAGCTCGGTGACTTTATCGCTACCCTAGAGAAATATCTAGGTAAAACAGCAAAGAAAGAGTTACTACCTATGCAGCCTGGTGATGTGCCTGTGACATCTGCCAATACAACAAAATTGGGAGACTGGGTCGGGTTTCAGCCAAACACGGCTGTACGGGACGGTGTTCAGAAATTCGTTGATTGGTATAAAACCTATTATAACGTATAAGGCTCAATAGTCCCTGTGATTATGCAGCTTTTTTAAAGACTCGTGCGAAAGGTTCAAAGCATTATGGTTAAGAATTTTGCCTTAATCGGAGCCGCTGGATACATAGCGCCCCGTCATATGAAAGCTATGACAGAAACAGGTAACGAGCTGGTAGCAGCATTGGATAAGAGTGACTCAGTAGGTATCATTGATAGCCATTTTCCAGATGCACAATTTTTCACCGAATTTGAGAGATTTGACCGTTATATTGATAAGCTTAAACGGGGTCCAAGAGCAAAGAATATAGATTATGTTTCTATTTGTTCACCAAATTATCTACACGATAGCCATATGCGATTTGCACTGCGGTCGGGCGCAGATGCCATTTGTGAGAAGCCATTAGTCCTGAACCCTTGGAACATTGAGGGGTTACAGGAAATAGAGCAAGATACTGGGCAAAAAATCCATACAATATTACAATTACGCCTCCATCCAGCCATACTGGCTTTGAAAGACGATGTTGCAGTGAATACATCTAATAAAAAATATGATGTCGATTTGACATACGTCACTTCCCGCGGGAGCTGGTATCTACAAAGCTGGAAGGGCGATGAAAACAAGTCTGGTGGTATCGCCACCAATATCGGTGTACATTTTTTCGATATGCTGCAATTTGTTTTTGGTAGGTTGCAAGATAATTTCGTCCATCATAGCAGCCCCACGAAAGCAGCGGGGTTTCTTGAATATGAGCGCGCTCGTGTCAGATGGTTTTTATCAATTGACATTAATGACGTGCCGGATAGCCAACGGTTAAAGGGCCAGCGAACATATCGTTCGATCACATATGATGGCCAGGAATTAGAATTTTCTGGTGGCTTTACAGATTTGCATACGCGTTCATATGAAGAGATTTTGGCCGGTAAAGGTTTTGGACTTGAGGAAAATAAAGCTGCGATTGAAGCTGTTTCAACTATCAGACATGCACCACAGCTTGGTTTACAGGGTGATTACCATCCATTTTTGCAGAAGGTCGTAAGATGAGTATCCAGATTCATCCAACGGCTATAATCGACGATGGTGCTGAGATTGGGTCGGGTAGCCGCATCTGGCATTGGGTTCACATTTGCAGCGGCGCTAAAATTGGTAGCGATTGCTCGTTAGGTCAAAATGTATTTGTGGGCAATAAAGTTGTGATCGGAAATAACGTAAAAATTCAAAATAACGTATCGGTTTATGATGAAGTGACATTAGAAGATGATGTATTTTGCGGTCCCTCTATGGTCTTCACGAATGTCTATAACCCACGGTCAGCTATTTCCCGCAAAGATGAGTATAGACCAACATTAGTTAAAAAGGGTGCAACATTAGGTGCCAATTGCACTATCATTTGTGGCGTTACGATTGGGCGTCATGCCTTTATAGGTGCTGGGGCTGTAGTTACTGGGGACGTGCCTGATTATGCACTAATGGCAGGCGTCCCAGCTCGGCAAATTGGCAAGATGAATGAGGCCGGAGAACGCGTTGAGTAATTGTGGTTTCTAATGACAAATCCAGTAGAACCAAAGAAAAAACGGTTGATTGTTATTGCAAACCTAATACATGCCTCTCCACGTATGCCAGGTTTGCTTGCCCCATTGGCGCGCAAAGGGTGGGATATCACAATCATAACACCACCCTTGCCAGAAAATAGTCCGGACATTTTAGGGTTCCCTGAAGATTTTGCTGAAGAGTGCCAGATTATTGAGACAAGCCCCTACGTTGATGTCTACGAGCCTATTCGGTTAGTTATGAGAGTGTTGTCTCTTGTTAAAAAAGATGCAGAAGATGGTTATACAGCAGCTCTGAAATCTGATGCACCAGCTAATGGGTTGAAATCAAAATTTATAAACTGGATGTTATCATCTTATCAAAGTGTGTTTGCCTATCCAGATACAGAAAAGGGTTGGATTAAAGACGCCACGATTGTAGCGCAAAACACCCTAACAAAAAATCCGGGGGCATTATTGTTATCAACTAGTCCCTATCCAAGCTCTCATATTGTTGCAAATAAGATTGCCTGTGCGCATCAGATAATCTGGGTGGCAGATTATCGAGATCCTTGGTCGCAAAATCATAATTATCAAATGGCTTGGTGGCGTAAACTGGTAGATAGGTGGGCTGAAAAGCGTGTTATGCGGCCGGCGAGCCGCATTATATCTGCCTCTGAAGGATTTTCAAAAAAGTTACAAGCACTACATAAGAGGCCTGTGGCAACTATTCGAAACGGATTTCATCCCTCTACTCAAATAGCGTATGAGCGGTCGAATGTTGACAAGGTATGTATCAGATATACGGGAAGGGTATACCCAAAATTCCAGTCTGTAGCTCCTATTTTAGACGCGCTCCAAAAAATCAGAGATGAGCATTTAGGAGACATTACAAAATTTGAAATTGAATTTTTTGGTCCCTATTCCAGTGAAGTGGAATCTGCAGTTGCAGACCGGAAATTGCAAAATATCGTGTTTCAGAGGGGAAGTGTATCCCGCAGTGTAATTCGGGAATTGCAGCAAAAGGCTGATATATTGCTGCTGTTGCAATGGGAAAACCAAAAGGAAACTGGCATTTTCCCCCTTAAATTCCTTGAATATCTCGACGCAGGTCGGCCAATACTCGCCACCGGTAATAGTCTTGCTGGTGAGATTAGTGATATTTTGCGGGAAACGGGCGCAGGAACACCATTTAATAGGGTAGAGGATATAGCGTCCTATCTGCTTGCCGCTTATGATGAGATTGCGTCAAAAGGTAGGTTAGGATATCAAGGGGTTGACGAAAAAATAGCCCTGTTCAGTTATGAGAACAGCGCAATAGAGCTTGAGGAACTTCTATCTGAGCTTTAGATTTTGGGCTAAATTTCGTATTTGATATTTCGCGCAGAAGGGACAAATAATGCGCATTTTATTTTTGGCTTCGTCAGAGTCCATACATTCCCATAAAT
>WTHY01000061.1 GCA_011522945.1 Alphaproteobacteria bacterium | reverse complement strand
GTCTATGCAGGTATTCCGAATTTGCGCCTTGATACTGATGGGCGTGTTTTCATGGGGCCGGATAATCCTGATAAACAGATGCTTGATCGCTTTGAGCAGGAATTTGCTAAAGATGATAATATGAATATTTTGGTCATCCCAAAAGATGGCAAAGTGTTCACACCTGAGACTTTGCAGATTATTGATGCATTGACAGAAGAAGCCTGGAATCTGCCTTATGTTCGGCTGGTGAATTCTATCACGCGCTTTCAAAATAGCTATGCAGATGGTGATATGATGATGGTTGAGGATCTCATCCTAGATCCAGAATCTGTCAGCCAAGCCGAAGCAGATGCGGCTAAAGATATTGCTTTATCGCGTATTGAAATTGCAGGCGCTCTCATAAATGCCGATGCAAGTATTACAACAATTGGTGTCATTTTCCGCCTGCCTGGACTGGATCTGGCAAGTGAAGTGCCAACTATAATGGCTGAAGCCACACCATTATTAAATGCCTATCGCACGGCTTATCCGGAGATTGATTTTCAAATTACAGGCTCTGTGCCGTTAGGGGAGCAATTTGCTGTCGCCAGCCAAGATGATGGCGCCACCTTAACGCCAGCAATGCTAATAGCCATGTTACTGATTGTTGGTGTGTTGCTGCGGACAATCTCTGGTGTGTTTTCGGTATTGCTGATCGCGACGCTCTCGGCTCTGATATCTTTAGGTGCCCTTGGCTGGACCTTGATTCCCTTAAATTCAGCAACAGCTGTTGCGCCTTTGATGATCATCACACTTGCTGTGGCGAGTACAGTGCATATTCTCTCATCTGTGCGGCAAACAATGCAGGAAACGTCTGATAGAGAAATATGGGCGAAACGTGCTATTACAGATCACGGGTTAGCTATCACTGTCGCCATTTTCACAACTGCCATCGGATTTTTATCTTTAAATTTTTCCATATCGCCGCCCTTTAGACAGCTTGGGAATATGGTCGCTGCTGGTATGGTTGGTGTATGGGTGTTTACACTATTTTTGCTGCCAGCCCTTATTTGTTGGTTGCCCATGAAGCGGACAGAACAGGCAGCATCAGTTGACCGTATTATGGTGGCGCTGGGTGAGTTTGTGATTAAGTTTCAGCGCGCCTTATTGCTTGGTATCCCAATTATTATCACCGGCTTTGCCTATGGGATTTCTAACATCAAATTAGAAGATGATTTTCTGCGTTATTTTGACGAGCGCTATGAACTTCGTAATGCCACAGATTTTTACGAGGATAATCTTGGTGGGCTGAATGTCCTGGAATACCCGGTTGAGTCTGGTGAAGAAAGCGGTATCAACAGTATAGATTATCTAGAAAAAGTTGAGGCTCTGGCTACATTTTTGCGGGCGCAACCTGAAATCAGCAATGTGCGCACTATCACCGATATCATTAAACGCCTGAATATGAATATGAATGGTGATGATACACAGTTTTATAGGTTGCCAGAGACAGATGAAGAAGCCTCACAATTCTTATTTTTATATGAATTATCTCTTGGCTATGGAATGGATCTGACAGATCAGATAAATGTCGATCGGTCTGCCGTACGGATTACTGCTTATGTGCCACGCACCACAACTGCGCAGATGCAAGATTTGGATGCACGTGTGCAGCGCTGGTTTGACGAGAATGCTCCTGAATTGAAAAGTCCTGTTACAGGGCAAAGCCATGTTTACACTATGATTTCAGCGCGTGATGTGCCAGCTATGCTCCAAGGCACGATTTTGGCGCTGATATTTATCTCGCTGGTCATTCTATTTGTGCTGCGGAATGTAAAATTGGGGCTGATTTCACTTGTTCCAAATCTTGTTCCTGCTGCCATGGCCTTTGGATTATGGGGGTATTCTGTTGGTACGGTAACATTAGCCGTTTCGATTGTGGTTGCTATGACCCTAGGCATTGTCGTCGATGATACGGTGCACTTTATTTTGAAATATGCAAATGCCCGTAAACGAGGCGATAGCCCGGAAAATGCTGTGCGATATGCATTTAAGTCTGTGGGTATGGCATTAACTGTCACATCAGTTGGCTTGGTTGTTGGGTTCGCTATTCTTGGCCAATCTGGATTTGCGGTGAATAGAGACCTTGCACGCCTAACAGCTGTTACATTGGCATTTGCCTTGTTTGTAGATTTCTTATTCTTACCACCACTATTGATATGGATTGATAAAATGAAGCCTCACTCCGCAACGAAACCTATCTCAGCTGCCATTTTTGGCGCTGCCTTATTGGTCCCTATAACGTTTTTTGTGGCACCGGCAGAAGCATCAAATGCTAAAGGTGTTGAAATCGCCGAAGAAACAGCTCGGCGTGATGATGGGTTTGGTGATTTTACCGTTGAAGGTCAGATGGTTCTAAAGAACAAAGCCGGTAAGGAAAGTGTGCGAAAATTTAAAAACACCACCTTGGAAAATCCGAACCCGAATGAAGGTGATAAAGGTATCATTGTGTTTCTGGAGCCAAGGGATGTGCGTGGCACAGCGCTTTTGACACATACCAAGATTGAGCCAGAAGATGACTCGCAATGGATTTTTCTGCCTGCTGTAAAGCGCGTAAAGCGTATTTCTTCGTCCAACAGGACGGGTAAGTTTGTTTCATCCGAATTTTCCTATGAGGATTTAGGCTCAGAAGAGGTTGCAGATAACGACCATGTCTGGATAGAGGATGGCCCGTGTCCAACAGATGCATCATTAACATGTGCCACTGTGGAGAGTATGCCGAAGAATAAAAAATCAGGTTATTCTAAGCGCATTTCCTATACCGACTTGGAAGCATATCGTTTGCAACGTGTTGAGTTCTTCAACCGTCGTGGAGACCTAGAGAAGATTCTGACCTTTTCAGACTATCGTCAATATGAGGGTCAATTCTGGCGTGCACATGATATGAATATGGAAAATATTCAGACAGGAAAATCTACACGACTGACATGGGGCGCGTATAGCTTTAATACTGGCGTGACAGACAGAGCCTTTACACCGCAGGCGCTTGAAAAAGCCTCTCGTTAAGCAACAATCTACACTATGAAAAAAAGTCTAATATATATTGGTATTGTCAGCCTCCTAGCCTGCCCTGCCTATGCTGAGCGCTATGTTGAACAATATGGGAAAGCCAAAATAGATATTCGATATTTTGGCCAAGAAGCAGCCTATGCACAACAAGAAGACAGTTTTGGCACTATTGATTTGGAGCCAGGCCTGCTTATTGAAGATGACAATTATGTAGTTTTACTGGAGCCGCGTATAACGTCTGGTCAAAATGGCTCCGGACGAGTGGATTTGCAAGAGGCGCATATCTCAACACGCACGAGTAGATTAGACATCAAAATAGGTAATAGTGTGGAATTCTGGGGTAAGGTTGAGAGCTTTAATCCGGTTGATGTACTCAATAGCTATGATTACACTCAAGGCCTTACAGGTGGCAAAAAACTTGGCACGAATATGGTAAAGCTTTCGGCGCCAATCGGAGACGGGCAGATTGATGCGTATCTGTTGCCACGCTTCACAGAAAATATTTATCCTGGTATGAAATCTCGTTTACGTCCTGCTCTGCGTGTTTCAGATGATACAGCTTTATATAGCGGCGGTGCAAAGCGAGACGATATGGGACACGCATTTCGGTGGACGACTTATTTTGGTGATACCGATCTCGGCTTATCTTATATATCTGCTATCGGGAATGCGCCGCGCCTTGTGCCACAAATAGATGGGTCTCTCAAACCAGACTATTCTGATATTCAGCAAATTGGTCTGGATATTCAGTATCTGGCAGGTGATACGGCTTATAAAGCAGAAGTAATTGACCGCACGGGTCAATATAATAGAGTTGGAACTTTACAAGATTATCACGCTGCCGTGCTAGGTGTAGAGCATAGCCTATATGGCGTTTCCGGCAGTGAGTATGACCTCGTCCTTATAGGTGAGTATGCCTATGATAGCCGAAAGAAGGATAGTCATTCTGGATTTCAGCGTGACCTAGCTGGAGGGTTCCGACTTCTATTTAATGATGTGGAAGATAGTGAATTACTGGTTCTGGCAACGCATGATTTAGATTTTACATCGCAAACGCTACGTGCAAGCTACACGACACGCATAACAGATGGATTATCTGTTGAAGCTTTGGTAAGTGCTAATGCCGGGTTGTCTAGTGATTTGAATTACTCAGCTTTTGACAAAGATACCTATGCCGGGGCAAAGCTCACATATAGTTGGTAGCAACATCAGCTGCTAGGTCTAAAGCCTGACCTATAGTTGGTAGTATTTGTGGGTAAATGGTGGTGATATCCTCTAGCCAGTTCAGAAACGCATCTGTCGTGACGATAATATCTGCTGGTAACGCTCATATCTTCGATAGGAATTACCGGTCATATCTGGCAGCTTGTCGAAACTTTAGAATAGTCATTAGCTATATACCACTGAGCCGGGGATAAATTTTATTGTCTCTAGACAGAAATACTTAATCCATTGCATCATTCTAATGTAGGAGATGTGTTATGGGTGATGTGAAGCCGGTTGCGACCTTATATGCAAAATATGGCAATGTGATTGCATCAGGTGTTGCTGAATTTTTATATGACAGAATACAAAAAGACAGCTATCTGACGCCGTTCTTTGTAGGCGTGAATATGGATGCACTAACAGAACATATGGGTGATATGTTATGTGTGCTAACCGGTGGTCCAGACATCTATAAAGGTAAAGATGTAATTGCCGCACATAAAGATATGAAAATTGACGAAACTGCGTTTAACGCTGTGGTAGGGCATCTCATAAAGGCATTTGAAGATGCTGGTGTTGAGGAAGCTGATAGTGCTCTGGTACTAGCAGAGCTGGCAGGCGCTAAGGACGCTATTATCACTGCGTGAAGGCCAGATAGCTTATTTCCCCATTATCAAACTAAGATATTGATATCAGCGCAATCTCCAATCCCTTGTTTTGGATGTTGATTGCACCAAATTTGTGATGAAAAGCAAAATAGCAAATGGGGCTGTAATGCGAGACATTACACAATTGAGTGAATCAGAAAAAAGCGAGGTCATTGAAATGGCTTTGTCTGATCATACAAGCTTTGGCCAGATCAAGCAGCTTTACGGGCTATTAGAAAAAGACGTTAAGAAATTGATGCGGCAAAATCTGAAAACAGGTAGCTATCAGGCTTGGCGCAAACGTGTACGGCAATTCTCAGACAGGCGCGCCACTTACAAGTAGATTATTTTGATAAAGCGGCAGTTAAGGTATCAGCACCACATTGCCAACATGCTGCTTTTCCACAAAGAATTTTTGTGCCTCTACGATATCGGCTAAGGCAAACGCCTTTGCGAGTAACGGTCTTATCTCTCCAGCTTCTATATAACGGATAAGATTTGGAAATACCGCTTCGTCCCAAGCGGTTGACCCGATAAGCGTTACATCCTTTAAATATAAATCGCGCATATCAAGAGATACAATTGGGCCTGCTATGGCACCGGAGCTTGCATATTTACCGCCAGCTTTGAGGGTTTTCAGTAGCGTGGGAAAGTCCGCACCTGCAACATTATCCACCACTATATCAATCTCTAGGCCATCTAGCTGCTGTGTTACATCTTTGTTGCGGTCCAGTATCTTATCAGCACCAATGGCTTGAACTTGTTCTGCTTTTGCTGCCGTTGTCATAGCAATGACTGTTGCCCCACGCCTTTTCGCTAACTGGATGGTGGCTGAGCCTACACCTCCTGACGCACCAGTAATCAATACAGATGATCTATGGTTACATCCTGTACGCTCCAACATTGTTTCAGCAGTGGCATAGGCACAGGGAATTGTAGCAAGCTCAGCGTCACTCCAGGGACAATTAACAGTGAATATTTCTGATGCTGGTACGGCGACATATTCTGCAAATGCACCGTCAAAATTCGAGGCCATCCAAATCATCTGCATTGAACTGAATCCGTCTGGGCGCATGCAGGCACGGATAAGGGCACGTTCACCGAGCAAGTTCTTATGCTGTTCATCCTGGCAGGCGACAATCCGGCCACAGGCATCTGTGCCTTGAATGAGCGGGAAGGGAGTTTCACCTGCCCAGCCACCACCATTTTCACGCGTTTTTATGGTATCTTCTGCGTCCAAGGTGCTTGTTGTTACCTCTCGTGCATACCAGCCCAGTCTGGTATTTATATCAGTATTGTTCACACCGGCTGCCAAGACTTTCAAAAGGATGTAGCCTGGTTTTAAAGTGGGTGTCTGTACCGAGCGAAACGCCAATTTTTCATAGCCACCCTCACCTGTGGTGACGACTGCCATCATCTCTTCAGCTATAGGCTCACTGTAAAAGGCATATTTTGGCATTATGCAGGTTCCGTTCTCAAACAGGGCGTATTGCACATAAAGCTGCTATTTTGTGCAAAAGTATAAAATCACTTTGCTTATGACCGATATATTAGTGTTTTTTGCCAACCGAAAAAAGGACTTTGAAACACTCTGTTCCACTTTTGCAGCTATATTGTCGGCAAAACAGAATGTTAGCCTATGGTGTGAGTTGTTGAGCCAAAAATCAGGTGGATTTTTCCCTTTTCATTTCAGCGCAACTGTTTACGGTAATTGGATTATTAAGCTCAGTTTGGATGTAGAAAGATGAGTGCTTAACAATGTCGAGAACCTCTGTCTGGTCAGGGCGTATTGCTGATTATATCAGTATTAGTTTTGTCTTCATCGTGCTCTTATTTGCGGCGCAAGGCCCGTTGCAGGAATTCGTAAAGTGGATTGTGCCCCTTACGACACCTGATTTCGACGAGTTGTCACGGCGTATGCAACGTGCTGCCTATCGTGAGGGTATCTTTGGTGGCACATTGCAATTTCTCAAAATGAACATGTTCTCGAAGACGGCCATTTTCTTGGGCGTTCCGCTACTAAGTGCGTATCTGATAGTCACATTGAATGCCATTCGAGATGGCATTTCTGTAAAAACAAATTTCTGTCTTGCCGCAGCTTCTGCCCTGATTTTCGGCTATTGGATTACAACTGTATGGATGCGAGATAATTCCCTGATTTTCGAACCAGTGCTTGTTGACCTCATTTTGTTTCCGCTGAGCATGGTCATTACACTTATATTGACAAAGCGGTATTTCGGAAATTTCATTGTTGGCTTTGCCGTATTCTGGATCATTTATCTCTTTGTAAAAGGTATTTTACCTGAATGGCTGCCAGTTTTTGGCGCTGGCGCTTCTAATGACACAGCCTTTCAAAATCTGAATTTTATGACGCAAGCCTTTTGGGTAGATACTGGCGGGGTCTTTGGTGCGCCGCTTCAGGTAGTCTCGCGAAATGTTTTGGTCTTTATAGTGTTTGGCGCCATTTTAATGTCGAGTGGTGCTGGTGGTCTTCTGATGAAAATCGCTAATTTGCTAACGGGCCATTTAACAGGTGGCGCGGCACATGCAGCTGTAGCCAGCTCTGCGATGTTTGGCACGATTTCTGGGGCCGCTCTTTCAAATGTGGTGTCAACAGGCGTTATGACCATTCCCGTCATAAAACGGGCAGGGTTTCGCCCAGCCTTTGCAGGGGCGGTTGAAGCGGCTGCCTCAACAGGTGGTCAGGTTGTGCCCCCTGTTATGGGCGTGGTGGCATTTTTTGTTTCAGCGGAAATTGGCCTTGATTACCGCTTCATCATGGTTGCAGCAATTACACCTGCCATTTTATATTATCTTGGCGTATTTTTGACCGTATATTTTGAGGCAAAGCGACGTGGTATTGGTGGTTTGCCAGCATCCGAAATTCCCAAATTAACCCGCCAGGAAAAATGGCAGAGTTTGGTATTCATCATCCCCTTGGGCGTGTTGACATATTTTCTGGTAAGCCAACCCTCGATAAGTAAGGCTGGCTTCTATGGCGTTCTAACGGCAATAGCGACAGCTTTGGTGCTGTTTCCGGATTTCAGGTCTTTAAAGCGCATTTTATCAGCGATTAATGATGCCGGCCGTATGTCAGCACAAATTCTGGTCATTGTGGCCATGATTGGTCTTATTATTGGCCTGATGAATGTCTCAGGTTTTAATGGCAGATTGGCATTACTGTTGACTGAGCTCGCTTCAGGGCCATTATTCCTAGTCCTTGTGGTCGTCGCGCTTGGCTCTATCGTTCTGGGTATGGGACTGCCGCCGGGCGCCACCTATTTCATTATTGTGATAGCCTTATCATCTGGCATTGATACTGTGGCCATTGCGCCACTGACATTGCATTTATTTGTGGTCTTCTTTGCTGTTATGTCTACGGTGACGCCCCCTGTCGCTTTAGCTGCCTTTGCAGCGGCACCAATTGCTGGCGCCAATCCGATTGCGACCGGCTGGCAGGCGTCTCGTCTGGCTATTGCTGGCTTTTTAATCCCGTTTGTTTTTGTGTATCACCCAGCTGTTTTGTACAAGCTTCAGGTTATCTTCGAATGGTTTGGTGGCAGGGCCGTATCCAGTCCAGCTATGATTGATATTGCGAGTGTTAGCTGGTTTGACTATGGCTGGATTCTTATCGCATTTTTCGCAGCTATGTGGCTTATTTCATCTGCTTTAGCTGGATTTGAGCTTGGTCCTCTGGCAGTCTGGCAGAGGGTGCTGCGGCTTGTAGCGGCCATCGGTTTATTAGTCCCGGATATTTATATCGCTGGGCTTTCAGTTTTTGTGGCAGGGGCGCTGCTTCTTCAGCACCGCTTGTCACAAAATAAACAGGCATAATCAAAATCAGCCTGATGTGAAATGGAGGAAACTATGAAATTGAAACTTTTATCATTGGCAGCTGGTTCAGCAGCCTTATTTGCTGCTGGTACAGCTCAGGCAGCTGACCTGAAAATGGCAACCTTGCCAGCAAATCTATCACAGGCCATTACCATGGCTACGTTTGCCAATATTGTGTCATCCGAGCTTGATGATGTGAATATTGAGGTGGCAGCAGGGGGCGCAGCGACCGCACATATGCTGGAAGTTGGCCGTGGCAATCTAGACATGTCTATGACATCACCTGTGGTTTATAACCTGATGGCTGGTGGTAAGGCTATGTATGCCAAAACAGAAGAAGCACCAGAATTGGCAAAGGATTTACAGCTGCTTATGTGGTTCCCATATGGTCAGTATCACTTTGCAGTGCGTGCTGATTCAGACATCAAAGTGCTTGATGATATCGAAGGTGCATCTGTCTTCCTAGGCCCAACAGGTGGCGGTGCTTGGAATGCAGCTTATGGCTGGGTGAAATCAACAACAGGTCTTGATGCAAAAGCTGGTGATTATGAAGCCGTGGATGCGAACTGGACAACTGGCTTCCAAGCCTTCTTGGACGGTACAATTGATGTATATGTAAATGGCTGTCTTGACCCATGTGGTCCATTCCTACAATTCACAGAAACAGAAGCTGTGCGCTTTATCGAGCCTGAGGATGCATCAGGATCAAAGGAATGGTTAGGTGCCTTCCGCTATCTTGATGAGATTCCAGCTGGGTCTTACAAAAATCAGATGAATGAAAAGGCTGTAACCTCTATGAACACAGCTGTTGGTATTGGTGTGAATGCCAACCTGTCTGAAGAGTTGGTTTACAACATGACCAAGGCTTTCTGGGATAACCTAGACAAGGTGACATCAACAGCACCTTGGGCAAGTGCTCTGGATGTAAATTATGCAGCAGCGCAGCAAGGTAAAATTCAGCTGCATCCTGGTGCAGCACGCTACTATAAAGAAGTGGGCGCGTTGAACTAGTTTCATGAACTTAACAGGCAGGGCTGATAGCAATATTAGCCCTGCTTTTTTCTTTTTGTATTTACAAATGTCACGGGGGACTGCGCATGATGCGAGATAAGGCAACAGCTATGCGCTTGCTACATGCGCATGCTAAACATTTTCAGAAACAAATATATCAGATAACAGACACCATTCATCTAGCTGTGGGGTACGCAGCTTCAAATGTGTCAATGATTGAAGGAAAAACGGGCCTGATCATTATTGATACAACTGAAAGTACATCAGCTGCGGAGAATATCTTACAAGACTTCCGGCAGATTTCCGACAAACCCATTCATACGATTATCTATACACATTCTCATAGAGACCATATTGGTGGCGCTTCCATATTCGCCAATGACACCGACCCGGAAATTTACGCCTCTGCAAATTTCAAATCTGATTTAATTGATGCTGCTGGCGCTGGCGCTATGCCAATGGGCTCACTTTTAGCGCGTACCAAGGCGCAATTTGGGATGGGCCTTACGTCAAATGAACGTGTACATATAGGCCTCGGTCCGGAAGATCGTCCCTTAAAGGGACTCGGTCAGGGGTTTGTTCCACCAACATCTAGATTTGCGGATATGCCGCAGGAGCTGGAGATAGATGGCGTAAACCTTCACATATTTCCTGCACCAGGGGAGACAGCAGATCATATCAATATCTGGCTAGAGGATGAAAAGCTCCTATTTTGCGGCGATAATTATTATCAAGCCTTTCCTAATCTGTATGCCATTAGAGGCACAGCCTATCGTGATTTCGAAAGCTGGGCCAATACGCTTAACCAGCTTTTACAATTTCCAGCTGAGATTCTGGTGTCTGGACATGGTCAGCCGGTCTTTGGGTCTGAAGATATCTCAGAGCGTCTAACTGACTATCGCGATGCTATCAACGCGGTCATTGATCAAGCTATCGCCGGGATGAATGCAGGTCTTACTTTTGATGAGATAGCAGACCAGTCTGCCTTGCCTGATAGGCTGGCTGAAAAGCCATGGCTTATTGAACATTACGGATCATTTGCCTATGCGATAAAGGCCTGCTGTGTCGGGCTAATGGGATGGTATTCAGGCAATGTAGAAGAGCTTGTAATGCGCTCGCCAAAAGAGAAGGCAGCGGATTGGCTTGCCTTGCTAGGTGGTGTTGATGCGCTTTTATTAGCTGTTGAAGATGCAACAATATCTCAAAATCACGCGCTGGTATTGGAATTGTGCGAAATGGCAAGGCATTTGGATTTAATGACAGACCCATTGCATCAGATGCGCAGACAAGCGCTTTGTGAAATAGCTGAACAGACTTATAACGCGCCTGTGCGTAATAGCTTGTTTAGTGCGGTTATGGATATGGATAATAAGGAATAGAACATGCATTATGCAGTAATAGGTGGTGGTTCTGGTATTGGTGCACAAACTGTAGAACGGTTATTAGCGGCTGGTCATCACCTCACGATTTTTGATTTACAAGACCCACAACTAGACTCTACAGATTTTGTGCCGCTCGATCTCGGGGATGCGACATCCATCACTACAGCACTTGGCTCTATTACGTCTCGCTTTGATGGTATATGCCATATTTCTGGAATTCCCCCACGTGAGGGGAATGAGGTGGCTTGCCTTGCTATCAATGCTGTGGGGGCGTTTCAGTTTTTGGAAGGTTTGTTAACACATACGAATGACGGCGCAGCCTTGGTAGCGGTAGCCTCACGCGCCGGCATGGGCTGGCAGGATAATAGCGACCAACTCGAATCGCTTTTATCAACCACCATAGCTGGGTTAAATGATTGGTGTGCTGCTCACGAGATGAATGCAACGCTTGCTTATAAGGTTTCAAAACAGGCGATGATTTATTGGATGCAGAAGCAAGTCGCTACCTATATTGGCAAATTTAGGTTTATCACAGTCAGCCCTGCTGCAGTTAGCACAGGCATATTAGATGATTTTATCAAAGCCTTTGGTCCGCAAGTCGCCGCAAATTTAGCCCGTGTTGGCCGGCCAGGAAAGCCAGAGGAAGTCGCGGATGTTCTTACATTTCTGCTCTCAGATGGATCTACATGGTTGAACGGGATAGACATTGTCATGGATGGTGGTATGGGTGCGTTAAACCTTAAAGTCTAGCGCCTTGCCTATTCCAGCCAATAGCTGAATACAAATTTTGAGGGGACGCATGACAAAATCGGGTTTCACAAATTTGCCGATGAAACAGCATTACGATGTTGTTATTGTAGGCGGTGCTATTATGGGGTCATCTGCGGCCTGGTTCCTAAGTGATAACCCTGATTTTGGCGGGTCTATCTTGGTTGTGGAGCGTGATCCAACTTATGAATTTTGTTCGACAATGCATACGAATTCTTGTATGCGACAGCAATTTAGTACCAAGTTAAATGTACAAATTTCACAATTCGCGGCTGATTTTGTAAAAAACCTTCGGACATATATGGGAGGCGATGCGCGTGTGCCAGAGCTGACCATCCGTAATTTTGGATATATGTATCTGGCTGATAATGCAGCGTTTGCAGATATTTTGCGTGCCAATCAAAAGGTGCAGTTAGAGGCTGGTGCAGCTACACAACTTATGACAGCTGACGAAATTTCTGCAGCCTATCCTTTTTACAATGTCGAGGATATTTGTCTTGGGTCTATTAATCTGGTTGATGAAGGCTATTGGGATGGGACAGCTGTTTTTGATTGGTGGCGCCGCAAAGCTCAGGAAAACGGAGTAGAGTACATAGCAAATGAAGTGGTGGGCATGCATAAAGATGCACAAGGCACGTCTATCCAATCTGTAGAGCTGGCAACAGGTGAGATGATTGGCTGTGGTCAGGTAATTAACGCATCAGGTCCACGTGCTGACAGAACAGCAAAAATGGCTGGGATTTCCTTACCTGTTGAGCCACGCAAGCGCTATAGCTGGATTTTTTCGTGTGAAACGCCGCTTGATAGAGATTTGCCATTAACGATTGATCCGTCTGGTGTGCATGTGCGCGAAAATGGGTCAGGCACTTATCAATGTGGCGCACATACAGAAATCGATCCTGCGGTTGATTATGACGATTTTGCAATGGATCAAACATTTTTTGAGTCGCATGTCTGGCCGATTTTAGCTAACCGAATTCCAAAATTTGAGGCCATTCGCGTAACATCGCAATGGGCAGGGCATTATGCCTATAATATTTTGGACCAGAATGCGATATTAGGTCCTCACCCCGAGGTAACCAACTTTATCTTCTTGAATGGGTTCTCAGGCCACGGGCTTCAGCAGTCACCAGCTATGGGTAGGGCAACTGCTGAATATATTACCTACGGAGCCTACCGTTCACTTGATATGACACCATTTCATTTTGACCGATTTGCATCAGATAATTTACTGATAGAGACAGCTGTTATTTAACCTGTGAAAGCGACAGAGACACTAACCAATACAAGTAATAGTGATGCTCTTCCTATCGTCATTAAACGGCCCATAAATACAGGATTTGGTGGCTGTTTTGCTTGCGCAGACTTATACATATGAAAATTACCAAGGGCGGAGCTGCCAAGTAATAATGCAGCGCCTAAAAGTTTCCAATGAAATGCAGTGTTAATGCCAAGGCCTCCATAAAGGGAATGGGCAAGGCCAATGCCTGTCAGCCATAACAGTATGAGAGAGGCTAGTCCCAAAAGTCCTAAGGTTCTCATCGCTTTCATAACGGGCAAGGCAGGGGCTTCACCAGCCTTTAGATGGGCGCGTTGCACAACAGCACCGCCTACGACAATGCCACCGGCAAATATGAGTGAGAGATAATGTAAGAATTTTAATATCACAACAAGAGTCATCAGACCTGTCCCCCCAAAGATGTTGTATCAATGACTTATAGGCAGTGCACTATAAGCGAGGCTGTTTTAGCCTTTTGGTAACAGCGTAACAGAAAAACGGGAATATAGCTGATGAATTTCTATTTGTGATTGTCAGTGCACTTACAGATCATAAAAAAGACAGGCATATGCCTGTCTTTTTTTGAATAATTTTTGCCTAACTTAACGATAATTTGGATTCCGCTCAGCATCTTTTTCAGGACGAGCAATCGCAGAAATCATGTCATCGAGTGTTACAGACCCAACAGCTTTGCCATCGCGTGTTACAATAGCTGGCTTATTATCATTGGCGCTCACTAATTGGAGTGCCTCTTCAATAACAACATGCTCATCGATTTTAATGCCAGATCTTGGTTTCTTGTCTGTCATTACCGAGCCCACCTCTAGAACGCGAGCACGGTTAATATCCATGATGAAGTCGCGAACATAATCATCTGCTGGACGCAGAACGATTTCTTGAGGTGTGCCTTTTTGTACAACTGCACCATCTCTTAAGATCGCAATATTGTCACCAATCCGTAAAGCTTCATCAAGGTCATGCGTAATAAAGATAATCGTCTTATGAAGCTCTTCTTGC
>WTHY01000098.1 GCA_011522945.1 Alphaproteobacteria bacterium | reverse complement strand
GGCTGACCATTTCCGATATTGAAAAGCCGATAGGGAGCCGCACTTATAGCTGGATCTGGATGGGCTGCATCAAAATCTTTAGCTTTGGCAGCTGACTTATATGCCAAGCGCACTATGCCTTCAACAATATCGTCAATAAATGTAAAGTCCCGCACCATATCGCCATGGTTGAAGACCTTGATAGGTTCTCCGGCAAGAATAGCTTTTGTAAATAAAAACAGCGCCATATCAGGCCGCCCCCAAGGACCATAGACCGTGAAAAACCGCAAACCCGTGCAAGGAATGCCATATAAATTAGCATAGGCATGGGCCATAGCTTCATTTGCCTTTTTGGTTGCTCCATAAAGTGCCATTGGGTGATCTGCATGGTCAGATTCTGAGAATGGCATAGATTTATTCATCCCGTAAACCGAGGATGAACTCGCAAAAATAAGGTTGCCAACTTGTTGATGGCGACACCCTTCCAGAATCTCTAAAAACCCCTGAATATTCGCGTCAATATAGCTTTGCGGATTTTCAATTGAATAGCGCACACCAGCCTGGGCAGCTAAATTAATAACCACATCAAATTTTTGGCTATCGAATAATGACTGCATGGCCAGCTTGTCAGAAATATCAGCTTCGACAAAATGAAAGGCTTGCCCCAAACCAACCAATCTAGTCAAGCGGGCCCTTTTGAGGTTAACGTCATAATAATCATTTAGATTGTCAATGCCTGTAACACTATGCCCTTCAGCGATTAACCTTTCACTGACATGCATACCAATAAAACCAGCCGCTCCCGTAACTAAAATATGCATATCAGTTTGAAGCCCCCTTTAACTTATATATACGGGCATGTGGATAATTATCATACACAAGCTCAAAACCACCTTCATATGATTGGCCTCGATGAAAGAGTTGGTTGAAGCTACTATCATATAGACTGTCATGTATCAGCACAGCACGATTGCCATTGCCTGTATAATGCAATTGAAGAAATGATTTTTGGCGCCCGTTGAAACGTGTTGCCCCAGTCAATTGACCATCCCGTATTATAGCGACGCCACCTAACCCAGGATTCCCATCAATCTCTCCATTGCGTAAATTGAATTCATATCCATTACAGTCAAGCATGTTCGCTGACGCCGAGCTTGAACAGTTCATATCCTGAAAACCGACCACAGCACCTGTAGCATTGCCTTGCAGCCTTAATGGGCGCCCTGTATCAATGTCCCAATTCCCTAAAGTGCTTATAGACCCCATCCATTGACCCATTTGCTCTGTAAGCACCAGATAAATATCTTTAGCTGGCAGGTTTGTCCTGGATTGTGCAGCTTCATATAATGCAGCTTTGCTAGATCCATCACGTGCTATACCTTCCAAACCGTCACGTGCCAGATATCGAAGCATGGCTGCTGTTACTCTCTGGTCAGTCTCTAGAAGCGAGCGTGCTAACAGATGTGTTACAGGGTAGTTTTGGTTACCAGGATCATGCAGCGTCGGAATCTCGTTGAAAAATAAAGACGCGTAACCATAATCCCACCAGCTGGCGACGACCGCTGACTCAGGATCAGTGCGATGCTTCAACGCGTTAAATGCAGACATCATTTCTGTGGGGAAAGACGGTCGTGGCACATAATTTGTTGGAGATGAAAACCAGGCCAAACCACCAAACGCAACCGTTACGACTGCTGTAATAGCAGGCGCTGGAATTGAATTTATTCTACTTATATAGGATTGGAGCCACGCGAAAGCGTAACGAGCCAAAGTTGTTGCAAGCCAGGCACCGCCAAACCATAAAATTGGGGCTGAATAGAATACTGCACGATTTCCAATTAAAAAATTCAGCAACCCAAAGGCTGCTAATGGCCCGTAAGCTACAGCCAAAACTGGGTGGCGCACAGCCAGTAATAAAAGACCTAACAAACAAAATAGTCCCGTTGCTATATTACCAGTAGCACTCTCCAGAACTTGATATAGAGGTATAATTCTTAACTCGGTGATTGTTTCATGTGTGTTTGGAAATTGTAGTGCACCGTAATCAAAGACAGCATTGATATAGCTCGCACCTGTAGTTACTTGAAAACTCATTCCCGACAGTAACAAAAACACCAGCCCTAAAAGGGCCGGCCTCCGCCAATTTAGATGCTGCATGAAGCTCAGCCAGATGAGTGCTATGAAGGCTGCTAACAGAAACTCTGAATGGTTGTACCACCATAAAAACAATTGCCCGATAAGGGCTGCCAAAGCTGTGAAGAACACAGCAAATCTTGTAGATTGCGTGCGAGCCGCAACAACCACCATACCTATCAGGAGGTAGAAAAAGCCGAGATTTAGCTGGTCTGTATCTATCCGGCCAGCGGCGCTTCTAACTAAATAGCTAGAAGATAGACCACCTCCTATGGCAGCTACGGCTGCCTCAAACCAATAGCCAGTCACACCCAATGCAAAAATAATCGCTAATGCAGTTACGGCAGCTGTTATTGGTATTAGAGCATGTGCAGTTACTAATATATCTCGTCTATCGGCTGAGGGTGACAGAGTTGCAATTAACACCGATAATAAGGGTTTATCCCGTAACGTTTCTGCCTCTGATTGTTCCAAGCGGGATATTTGATTAGGATATAGTCTCTTGGCCTCAAGTGAGGCGTTTGTTTCGCCTTGTTTGAGGGCACGAGCATTGGCAAGAAAATAGGATGCATCTGTTGTAGAAAATAATGGCAAATCATCCAAATAGAAATAATTTGGGTTATCCTGCCACACTGAAAGTTGGTTTTGGCGAACAGCACTATTAGCATAGACTGCAATAAGAGCTGCCAAAATAGCTAAAACAATAAACATCCGACCCGATAGCGGTTGTAACCATGCTACATTGGTTAGGCGATGATGCGTATCGCAGGCAGGTTGAACCCACCGCACCCAAAATTTTGTATCCTGAACATGCATAGAGGAGACCTTATTGCCAAAAATGAATTATGTAATAACAGCTTTAATAATAATACCCAACTGAATATCTTGCTCGCAAGAAAAAGCTAAATCCTGAATACATATCCTGTAAATTGAAATGGGGGTTTTGGCATATCCCAGCCAGGCCTTATGGAGACGTTAGCAATCTATTGCAGGACACAATCATCCCTGCCGTGCCATATTGTTAATTTATGGAGACAAGTCGCCGGGAGGGTCACATAAATATGCATCTTTTGTATTAGCTACACACAGGAATAGACACCCAAAATCAAGTCACCTATTCGCAATCACACCATGCTAGAGGTGAAATGTCTCCCCATGAGCGCCTGTAACCACTGTCAGAATTTCGTCGCTTGGCAAATATTTGAAAGACATATGTCTGGGCGGTCACATACATATTCCTTGCTTCTATTGTCTTGTGCCCTGTCGCCCCTGCAAAACTGGAAGCCGCCTTTTGGATGAGACGACAGCTTTTCCTGTGTCCTAAGCGCAAAGTTGTTAGGACGCTCAGAGTCGCCCGTGACAGAAACACCTTTGAAGGACAAGTTCAAGTGAGCAACCGCAGCAAATAACTGACAGGCCAGTCCCTATCCTGACACCCAAACGCAAAAAAGCCGTCCCAATTGGACGCCTATTTGTGTTGTATGCGATGTGCAGAGATTTTAGAGCGCACAGAGATGCTTAAAAGAGCACGCAAAAAACCGTCCCAAACAGACGGTTTATCTAATAAAGCGCATCAGTGAGGATGTTTTGCTTTAAAGTTAGTGCTTATTTTTAAGAATAGATTGGTTGCGGGGGCAGGATTTGAACCTGCGACCTTCAGGTTATGAGCCTGACATTTTTGGCGGAAACCCTAACACACAGCGGTGTGTTGCTAGATTGTTGCTACAATCTGGGGTTAGAAACAGTGTGTTGCTATAGCGGATAAATTGCAAGTTATATACATAAATGCCCGATATTATTTCTCACCATCATCCATTCCAACTTTAATATTTATAAGCACTTGTTGTTTATCGTTTTTTATTATGCCTAATGCATTTGTTAAGGTTTCCCTCAAAGAATCGCCTGATGATACGTGAAAGACCACGCATCCCGCAGCTTCTGCGATCGCTGCATAATCAGGGTTTGGGGCAAACGGCAC
>WTHY01000189.1 GCA_011522945.1 Alphaproteobacteria bacterium | reverse complement strand
TGCCTGCATAAATGCCTGCATAAATGAATGTCTGCGAAATAGAGATGTGCCCTATAAGCTATCGCATAAGGCATTTATACATATCTATTTCGCGTTTTATGCCAGCCTTTTCCTTACCCCAATATAAGCTCAAAAAAGAGGTTTCGTAAGAACTGCACGGCCAATAACACGATGATGGGGCTTATATCTAATCCGCCCAAATCAGGCAGGACACTGCGAATGCGGCTAAGGAGTGGCTCGTGAAGTTGGCTCAGAGCCGACAAAATTTGCCGCACGAGCGGTTGCCATGGATTGATAATCTTAAACGCTATCAGCCAGCTGAAAATCACATAGGCTAGCAACGTATAAATATAGAGATTGATAAGCGTGTCGAGTAGACTCAAAACCGCATTCATCGTAAAGCTCCAAGCGTAATTATCTATGGTATTAAACGTAAAGATGTGACGAAAAACTTAGCACAAGCACTCTAGACCCCAGCCTTAAAAAAAACAATATTAGCAGCTAAGTACCAGTAAGATTAATTTATCTAAGATTAATTCATCATTAAGCTAGAAATGGCGATCCATATGCCTGTAAACAAGACACCATCTTCAAAAAACCAAGACAAGATCAAGCCGCAAGGTGATAGACGGCTAAAATATGGTCTGTTGGCTGGCATATTTGTCATTGGTTTACTTGTTGTCGGTCTGGTCTCAAATCATTTTGCGAGCCGGCAATCAATGACAGGATTTCCAGGCTTAGATACAACGAAATTTACCCTGACAAACCACCTTGGCGAGCCTATCAAGAATACAGACCTTATTGGTAAACCAACTGCTCTATATTTTGGCTTTACCTATTGTCCTGATATTTGCCCGACAACCTTGTCCTTACTTGCCGATCTTGTTGATGATATCGGGGCACCAGAGGCGTATCAAATCATCTTGCTTACAGTCGACCCTGAACGCGACACGCCAGATGTGCTAAAAGAATATCTCAGTCTTTTTGATGCGGATATCCTCGGATTAACGGGGAGTGAGTCAGAAATTTCAGATGTTCTGAAGCAGTTTGGCATCTACCGTGCTCCGGCTGATGATGGTCTTGGAAATATGACTATTGACCATACATCATCTGTATTTCTCTACTATGCGAACGGGAAGATGAAGGGTACGATTAGTCCAGCAGAACCCTATAAGTTTGCTAGGCAGAAGCTTGTAGATTTACGCAGGTAAAGCACTACAGATCACGGCAGATACACGAACTGCCAAATATAGACCAGCTTAAGAGAATTTTTAGATTCCTAAGGTCAATCTAAAGCAGATGCATTTGTCTGCTGTAAATTGTCTAAAGGAGGCAGTTGCGTGCGCTCCTTTATGCATTTTCCTCGCAATATCTGCGGTGCCTTAAAGCGTTATCAAACGCTATTTGTTGCTTTACTATGCTTGCCTGGGTGTGCAGGACCTTCTTTAACAGGACCATCATTACAAGGGATAGATATCCAGCAGAACAGATCAGCTGATGAGATAGCCCTTTTTGATCTGGAAAAGGCACCACAAGATACGCTGCTTTTAGAAGCACAACTCCTATCATATTTACAGGCCGGCACATATGACACAGCCATTGCATTAGGGCTCAATCATCTCGAGCCACAATTTTTAGGTGAAGGAAATTTACGCCTCCTCATTCAAGCTGCACGGCTTGAGGGGGATTTTGATCTTGCACATGACCTTATTCGCCTGGGACGCCTTTTATATCCTGAGGCCCCTGCCTTTGACATAGAGGATAGATTGCTAAAATTGGCAGAAGGAAAGTGCCGTCTGGCTGTAGAACCAATGCGAATGGCCAATTTGTCAGACGCCCAAAGACAGATCTTGGCCCAGATTAGGGCAATTTGTCTTGTGGACTGGACCAGCGATATTACCATCTCTGCCTGGGTAGGAAAACCACTACAAAGCACTGCGAATATCAGTCATATAGATCCGGTACCAGATTCTCTTATTCACCAGACTTGTGCAGTTTTTGCGGTTGGATGTGGCGCTGTGCCACTTTCTCTGTCTGATCAGACGAAGACTCAGATCAATGGTCAGGCGATATGGCATCTGCAACATAGACGTACGGACAGGCTCACAGAGCATATCAGACTTTTACTCCAGCGAGGCCAGATCATAAAAGGTGCTGGCTCTGAAGATAGGGTGTTTGCACAATATGCATGGGAGATGAACAGACATAATCTGTTGTTAGAACCATATATCCTTATCGGTGCGCAGAAGAAAAATACACAAAATCTTGCTGAACAAAGTCAGACGATGGGCTCAGTTGGGCTAAACACAGAAATTCCGACAGGTCGTCACGCCTTTCTAACATCATCGACGCGCTACTCTATTCATAACCAGGATGTAGGGGAGATACAGCATCGTGCTGAGGAAACCGGATTTCGGATCCTGCCGCATGAGCGCGTAACATTGTCCTATGCAACCGGTCAGGAGACACGGTTAGTGCCAAATCATTATATAGGGGGAAACTCAACATCTGTTTCAGAGGCGATAATAGCGAGCCTCAAAATATCTGATAGGGTGCAGGCCACACTATCACGTCGTAAACGGGAAGAATCATTTGAGGGCACCCTCTATTATCTAACCTCCCCACATAGAATTGAGGAACAAAAACTGACTATGCGGATGGATATATCCATAAAGACGGGTATAACCCTCTGGATTGAGACAGACGATGTTATCTCACGCTCAGCCGATCCGGTATATGATTTTGCAGATACAAGGCTGACCCTAGGCTTGCGTGTCAATCTCTAGGATAGGTGAGCCTAGATAAGTGCCTATTTGCCACATCAGATGAATTCAAAAATACAACCTCAGGATAGTAACGGAAATTTGACGTCTATTGGAGGCATGTTTTCATGTGATTCTGATTGAGTAAAATAACACTCAAAAGGCGAAAAAATAATTAGAAACTAGACAATATGGGAAGGAGAGACAGATGAAAATATTACTCGGGTATGAGAATGCTCTGTGCCGTTCATTCCTGCGGGAACATTTGGCGAAAACGAATGTGGATTTAGAGATTTTTGTTGCTGGCTCGATAAGGGACATGCTTCAGATAGCTGCAGAGCGTGGCAATATTACAGCGGCAGCCCTTGATCTGGAGTTGCCTGATATGAACGGCCTAGACGGGTTCCATCATGTCAAGGCGCAGCTAGGTGAGGATATTCCCTTGGCATTAATTGGGTCCAAATGTTCTAACACGCAACTTAGAGCCTATTTTGATCAGGGTGTGGCGGGCTATTTGCCTTATACACTGGCTCCAGAGTCTTTGTTGGCAGCGCTGCGGGTAATTGGTGCAGGAGAGGCTTATGCGCCAGTGGAAATGCTATCTAAGGAGTCTGCAAATGACGTACCACGAGGCGGTTGGCTCACAGGCAGAGAGCGTGATGTTTTGAACGGGCTTTTAGCTGGTCAGTCTAATAAAGAAATAGCCAGAGTGCATGGTCTGAGTGAGGTTACAATCAAACATCATCTGAAAAGCCTGCGCTCAAAATTACGAGCTCGCAATCGCACCCATGCTGTTTGCCGGGCAATTGAACTTGGCATAGCAGAGGAATCACAGCCAGCTCTATGAGTTCTGGGCCCTTTGTTGGATAAGACAGAGCTGATTTCTTCTCACTTCCATCAAAAAACCGGCAACCTAAGTTTAGATTGCCGGTTTCAAAATTTATGGTTGGCAGTTATGTCAGCCAAATCTTAGGGTATGTTTAAGATTTATTCTGGCGGTTTTCGATGAGCTCATCAACCACAGAGGGATCAGCCAATGTTGATGTATCCCCTAATTCTGCAAAATCATCAGCGGCAATTTTCCGCAAAATCCGGCGCATGATTTTACCAGATCTGGTCTTTGGAAGACCAGGAGCCCATTGCAGTAAGTCAGGTGTTGCAATTGGGCCGATTTCTGCACGAACCCATTTTTTCAACTCCGCATGTAAGGCATCAGTTGGGTCTACGCCTTTGACAAGTGTGACGTAAGCATAGATGCCTTGTCCCTTAATATCATGGGGATAGCCAACCACTGCAGCTTCGGCTACGGCCTCATGGGCAACCAGAGCTGATT
>WTHY01000051.1 GCA_011522945.1 Alphaproteobacteria bacterium | reverse complement strand
ATCAGATGCGCTGGAGAATGACCTGCTTAGCATTGGCCTGACAGCCAATAATATTTTTACTGGCAGAGACAGTTTCACAATCGATGCTAGCCGCTCTCCCAAGAGCGAGATTTTTCAAAATCTCTCAACAAATTACGAGACCTACCTCAATGATGACGGATTGTTCCTGAGACTAGCTGCGTCTGAATCTAGCACAAAGCCAAAAAAGGGGACGCTAGCAGCCAGTGGGTTTGAATCAAACGCGCAAACGCAAACAGCTGAAATCCGAAAGGTTTGGCTCAGATCCAGAAGTGAAAATTTATACTTAGGTGGTATAATTACAAATGCAAACAGCACCTCAAAAAATGCTGGATCAGTCACCAGCGAGGATAAAACGCTGACCGTGTCAGCTTATGCGGATTATGATACAAATCTGTCTGGCAGCCGAAAATTAGCCGCAAAATTTCTCATAGAAAGCGGTCTGGATGCTTTCAATGCACGTGGAAATAGCCGACAATTTGCCAGAGTTGACTATCAGCTTGCCGGAGTAGATGGGCAGATGACTGGCCGTATAGCCCTGCCCTTTAAAAATGCCACTTTAAATAGTCTTGATGCTGATCTGTCTTTCAAACTGCGCCAGATGATTAGTGACCATCCTGTCCTTGCAGGGGCTGAATGTAGCTTTGGTGGTCCATCTTATGGCAGTGGATTTGAATCGGGCGCGCTAAGCGGAGAGAATTGCGCTCTGGCAAGTTTTAAATTGCGCTGGAACCAAGTGTTAACCGGATCTGATATGTTAGCTAATGGTATCCTGCAATATTTTGCAAGGCTTGACGCTGGCTATGTAAGCCAACAGGGACAACTGACAGCGGGAGAGACCCGCAACCAGAACGCCGCCAGCTGGGGTGTTGGCGCAACCTTAATTTTAAAGAATGGCTTATCGCTTGCGGTGGAAAGAAGCCTTCAGCTCAAAAATTCAGATGAGCCAAACCAAGAAGGAAAAGGTAAAACAAATTTTCGGATGAGTTATACCTATTAGACCGCCTCGTCATTACCCAGCTTCACCTAAACCTTCAATGAGGGCAAATAGGTAAACACGGTATGGTTCAACGCCTATCCCATATCTAACAGAGACAGAGATTGATAGCGCTGCAAATAGATGTAAAGCGCATCTCAATTAGCCCGCTTTGTGTTCGACATTTCATAGAGCGCCTTTACGTTCCTGACTGGCTTGTTTCGCCAAGATCTGTTATAGTTTCGCGCAAATCCAAGGTTTTTATATATTGTTAGCGTGTTTCATCGCACTTAATTTGGAGCCAAGATATGTCTTCGGAGGCAACACAATCTGTCATTGCGCCTGTTGCGAGCCCAGAGGTCATAACATTCCTGCAAAATCGTAGGTCTGTTCTGACGAAAACTCTGGATACAGACCCTCTTGAAAGAGAGGCTATCGAAACAATTCTAAATTGTGGCTTGCGGGTTCCTGACCATGGGGCTTTGGCACCATGGAAGGTGGTTGTGATTGAGAAAGCTGCGGGCAGCTGGTTTGGTACTGAAGTGCTGGCACCAACATTCATGGCAAATCACAGTGATGCAACTGAAGCTATGTTAGACGCTGAACGCACTAGATTCACACGTGGCGGCGTGGTGTTTGCTGTTATATCCACACCTGTGGACTCACTCAAAATCAGGGATTTTGAAATGCAACTATCAGCTGGAGCTGTCTGCTTAAATCTGGTTTCAGCAGGGCTTGCCTTAGGGTATGGTGCGCAATGGCTCACTGAGTGGCCTGCCTTTGATGATACAGTTCTGGACGCACTTGGCGGTAGGGTTGGCACTGATAAAATCGCCGGTTTTGTCTATGTAGGAAAAAAGACGATTGAGCCAAAACCACGTCGTAGGCCAGATCCGGCTACGACCGTCCACTGGTTGGAACCAGACATAGATGCAGAAACAGACCAAGAGGCTTATTAATTTTTATTTTCAACTGTGATACCCAGCCTACAACCAAGCCTTAATATCGGGTTCAACTCACCAAAGGTGCTAAACCGCCATGACCATTACTTTATATCAAAATGACCTACCGGACGATCTTGACCTTGGTAATTCTGTAGCGATTGATACAGAAACTCTTGGATTGAATCTACATCGCGACCGGCTTTGTGTGGTCCAGATATCCTCGGGAGATGGTCATGCACATCTTGTGCAGATAGCAAAGCCAGCCGCTCCCTGCCCGAATTTGAAAGCCCTTCTTAGTGATGAGGCTGTAGAAAAGCTATTTCATTATGCACGATTTGACCTGGCTGTTCTGACACGTGATATAGGCCCTGTTGCTGGCCCTGTCTGGTGCACAAAAATAGCGTCTAAGTTAGTCCGCACCTATACAGATAGGCACGGGCTTCGTGATTTATGTTCAGAGCTGCTCGGCATTGAAATTTCAAAGCAACAACAATCCTCTGATTGGGCCAGCAAGACCCTCACAACAGCACAGCAGAAATATGCTGCTGGCGATGTTCTATATTTACATAAACTAAAACAGCAACTGCATCATATGTTAGAACGAGAAAACAGAACTGAGATGGCAGAAGCTTGTTTTGCCTTCCTAAAGACACGCATCATGCTTGATCTCCATGGATTTGAACCTGTTGATATCTTCCATCATTAAGACCAAGATTTAGAATTTATGCGTAATAATCTTAAATCGATATTCCAGGATAGAGCAGAGCCAGAAGGACAGCTGCCTAAGCGAAGGGCACTCTCTTTATCTGTCATATTTCTCGCAAGTGCTATTTCCATCTCTGCACTTGTCATTGGTCTATTAGGATTTGGCGGTCAAGGCGACCAGATAGAGATTGAAGTTCAAGCTGTCAATATTTCTGAAGCCGGCACCCTATCTTTGTTAGGCGCACGCTATAGCGGCAAAACACAATCTGGCAGTCGCTTTAACATCACCGCCCAAGAGGCTGTTGAAAATCAACCTGAGGCTGGCAAAATCCTACTAATGCAACCTGATGGATTTATACTCAATAAAGATGGCAGCCGTATGAATGTCCAAGCCTCTCAAGCGATTTATGAAGAAACATCCGGCACGCTTGATCTTTCCGGTGATGTACAAGTCACGCAGAGCAGGCATAATCTTACATTACGAGCAACTAGCTTATTAGCAGCATTAGAAGATGGTAATCTTATAAGCCAAGACCCGGTTGAGCTTGTTGGGCCTAATCTGATTGTCACTGGCCAAGGATTGGCAGCCAATGAGGCCCAGAACGTAATTATTTTTACAGGTAAATCAAAACTTACATTCAAACCAGCAGCAAAAGATGTAAACTAGCCAAAGAGATAACCAGTCTGAGATACCTGCCGAACGGTATGTGGGGGAATTAATGATGAAAACCTATTTTGGGCGACTTTGGCTGAGTTTAGCCGGGCTTATGGTCGTGTTGCATAGTGGCCCAGCCTTTGCCCAATCCTCTGCTACAGATACATCAGATACATCGCCTATTATCATTGAGGCTGACGACGCATTAGAATGGAATCAATCCGAGAGATATTACCTGGCGACAGGCAATGCCTATGTAGAACAAGGCTCTCAAATCATCGAAGCTGAACATATCCAGGCCTTTTATAGCGCTGAGGAAGATGGTGGTGACATCACTCATGTGACGGCAAATGGAAATGTGCGGATGAAAGACGAGACCCAGTCTGCGCGCGGTGAAACCTTAGATTACGATATCAAGACAGGCATATATAAGCTGACCGGGCAGACTCTTGAAGTTATCACCACTGATGCGACTGCAAAGGCTAATCAGTTGCTTGAGTTTTTTACCTTAGAAGACAGAATGCATGCTGTGGGAGATGCGCAAATCACTTTGCCTGATGGTCGCATTTTGGAAGCAGATGACATACAAATTCAAAATCATGAAGATGGAACTGTAGATCAAATTGATGCTGCTGGAAATGTGGTCATCATTATGGAAAATGATCGCAGCGCCAAGGCTGATACTGCTATTTACACACAAAAAGCAGGCACAGCCTTACTCACAGGTAATGTAACAATTTCTGAAGGCGGCAACATTTTAAATGGACAAAAGGCTGAAATAGATTTTAATAGTGGAATCAGCAAGATGCTTGCCTCTGGCAAAAGCCGCGTAACTGGCATCTTCAGACCAGCATCAGCTGAATAAAATTATAATGGCGTAAAGCCAAGAGGGACACCTAGTAGGTAAATGAGCCAAAACCCGTATTTAAATTTGACGGCACCAAATAGTGCAAACCAAGCGGTGAGTTCTGCTGACCAGCCGCCAATAGGGCTTGTGCAAACACAACAGGAACTACGTGTGACTGGTCTTGGAAAATATCTCGGGAATCGTCCTGTTGTCCGCAACGTATCCTTGCGCGTTAAACGTGGAGAGGCAATTGGATTATTAGGGCCAAATGGCGCTGGCAAGACGACCACATTCTACATGATATCTGGTTTAATGCCATCTGATGAAGGGCGTGTTGAACTTAGTGGCATTGATGTAACAGATGTGCCTATGTTTCAAAGAGCAAGATTAGGTCTTGGATATCTTCCCCAGGAATCCTCAATTTTCCGAGGACTGACTGTGGAAAAAAACATATTAGCCGTTCTTGAGATCGTAGAAAAAAATATAGATACACGTGACCGGATCCTAGAATATCTCATGGCTGAATTCGGTATTGGTCATTTACGCCATACGCTTGCCATAAATCTATCAGGTGGTGAGCGTAGACGTCTTGAGATTGCACGGGCATTGGCTGCCAGACCTATTTTCTTATTATTAGATGAACCGCTAGCGGGCATTGACCCCATCGCTGTTGCAGATGTCAGAGAGCTTATCATTCAGCTCAAAGAACATGGTATTGGCGTGCTTATCACTGATCATAATGTTCGTGATACATTAGATATTGTCGACCGTGCTTACATCATTCATGACGGTGCCGTACTGATGGAAGGCACACCAGAAGAAGTTGTTGCCCATCAGGGTGTTCGCGAAGTCTATTTAGGCGACCGTTTTTCCGTCTGACAAGCCTAGATGCTATTGACTTGCACTGCGCGCTATGACAAATAAACGCTCCGCCGGGGTCGTCCTAAGTCAGGTTTAAGGACAATACAGACCGCGCCTCACTAACCGTATAGGCTTATGGTTTTATTTCAAGATAACATAATATGTGCGCATCTCATTGATGTGAGCTGCAAGAAACAGCTATTTGCTGAAGTCGCATCAAAGATTTCCAAGCATATCCATGATGAGGATGTGCTTGCTGAGGATGCGGCATTATTATTAGCAAACCAGCTGATACAGCGAGAGCGCCTTGGCAGCACGGCTATTGGCAGAGGCATTGCTTTACCACATATTATTTCAGCAGATATCCCGCATATGATCTGTTGTATTGCAACAGTGAAACGGCCTATAAATTTCGATGCTACGGACGGACGGGCCGTTGATTTATTTGGTATATTGTTGCTGCCTGAGGCAGATGCTGACACGGCTTCTGCACATCTAGAAGAACTGCGCCAACGCCTGACACAAAGAGGGCTTCGCAGCCGCCTTAAAACCATTACATCGTCAGATGAGTTAAAACATGCCTTGTCGGTATCATCTGCTCCTATGAGCGATCAGCCGAGAAAATCGAAACGGCAGGCAGCAGCTTAATAAACTTCTATGTTTGGCAGGCGGACAGCTACAAATGACCTTACCTGCAATTATCTATAGATGGCAGTTAGTCAGTGTCTCTGCTACATTATCTAAAGCCTGCTGACCTACATAAATCAGCATAGTAACGACATATGATGCTAAGCGCCTTTGGCAGCCATTAAATCAACAGAATGATCATCCGCATTTTGCGTTTAATCCACGGCCTCGTAAGACCGTCATTTCAGGTCATTGGCTGGGTGACGTGATGTTATTTATTGTCAGCAATGAAAAGGGTTTTGAGAAATCTCGATGAGAGGGTTCTACCCCTAATTTCCGGATACCAAGTTGCTGAAATGCTACGGAGGCCAAAAGTGCGTAAAACCAAGCCGAAAATACACTATATCTGGAGTTTATGACCCTACCGACATTGTGTCAGTCTTTATCAAGGTGATTGGTGGAGCCAGACGGGTTCGAACCGACGACCTCTACAATGCCATTGTAGCGCTCTCCCAACTGAGCTATGGCCCCATAATCACTGATGATGCATAACACCAATTTGGGTCAGCATCTTCTACAGTCAGCGCTGTATTGGTGCAAGCTTTAAATGTTGGCTTTACCTGTTAAATTGGTAGATTAGCCAAATTTAGGCACGCGACCCTAGACGTCTTCCTCGTCAATATCTTCATCATCGAGGGTTGCGATAAATTCTTCATCTTCTACAACGTCTGCACTTTCATCATCATCGCTGCTTGGCGGAGCAACAAACTCATCGCCATCTGCCAGTTCATCAGCTTCATTCTGCATATCTGATGTTTGCTCATCATCTGCAATCAATTCGACATTTTCAGCCACAGCTTCGCTTTGAGCTGCTTCAGTCTTAGCAGCCACACGTCCTCTGCGAGATTTCAACAATTGTTCAGGGTCGAACTTTGCCTCGCAAGATGGGCAAATAATGGGGCTTTTATTAAAATCATAAAATTTTGTGCCGCATGATCCGCAGCGTCTTTTGATACCAAGTTTTGTTTTTGACATGTGACTTACCTACAGAACTTTACTGATACACCTATACACTAAACGGGAATAAACGCATCTGTTTTCTGCTGTCAAAAGAAAAGTGATAAATCTTTTCACATATTAGCCAAAAACATGGCAGCAACTGGGCTGCATGCCTTTGCGTTTTTCCTAATACCAGTCTATAAAAAAGCCAGTTTTCCTTAAGATGCAGAGCGTATACGAAGATTCAGCATCTCAAACCAACCAAATAAAAAAGTTTAACAATCCAATGGCAGATCTAAAACAGGGCGACCACATGCAAACCAGTATGAATGCAACTACGGCGCATGCAAATATGCTGACCTCTTTTGCAGCAAGCCAACTATCTGGTGAAGGCGTAATTCCAGGTGATAAATCTATGTCGCATCGCGCCCTTATGCTAGGATCGCTTGCCATTGGCACCACAAAGGTCACTGGTCTATTACGAGGCGCAGATGTGCTCTCAACCTTATCAGCCATGCAAGCATTAGGGGTTGAAATCTTAGATGGAGATGATGGTGACATTACAATCACTGGTGTAGGGACATTTGGCCTTCGCGCCCCATCAGAGCCACTTGATCTAGGCAATGCTGGAACAGGGGTGCGCCTGTTAATGGGCCTCGTGGCTGGTCAACCTATCACCGCCACATTTACAGGTGATGACTCTCTCTCAAAACGGCCCATGCGCCGCATAACAGACCCGTTAGAGTTAATGGGACCAGAAATTTCTGTATCAGAAGGCGGCTTATTGCCAGTTACAATAACCGGCACTGACACACCGCTGGCTGTTGATTACACGCCAAAGGTCGCATCTGCCCAAATTAAGTCAGCCATTCTATTAGCAGCCATCAATGCACGTGGCACAACCATAATAAGAGAGCCACATATTAGCCGTGACCATACAGAATCCATGCTGCGGCATTTCGGTGTTGAAATATCTCAAGAGATAGCTGATGACGGCCAACATATTGTCAGTATGGCCGGAGAACAGAGTCTGAAAGCTGCTGACATTCTGGTGCCAAGAGACCCATCTTCGGCTGCCTTTGCGATGGTTGCTGCCCTAATTACAGAGGGTAGTGATATCACTTTGCCAGCCATAGGCATGAACCCGCAACGCACCGGACTGATTACCACTCTGATAGAAATGGGCGGTGATATAACTATTTCTAATGAGCGTGTTGAGGGCGGAGAACCGATAGCTGATTTACGTATTCGCTCAAGCACCCTCAAAGGTATAACAGTCCCTGCCGAGCGGGCCGCCTCAATGATTGATGAATACCCTATCTTATCTGTTGCCGCAGCCATTGCTGAAGGCTCCACTTATATGCCAGGCATCGCAGAATTGCGCGTCAAAGAAACAGACCGTATTTCTGTTACAGCAGATGGGCTACGCGCCAATGGTGTTGATGTCTCAGAAACTGAAGATAGTATGACAGTGATAGGCAACCGTGATGCTATTACAGGCGGGGCGATTATTGATTCCTGCCATGATCATAGAATTGCCATGTCATTCCTCACATTAGGTATGGTTAGCAAAGTGCCAATTACAGTTTCCAACATTGAGACGATTGCCACAAGTTTTCCGGGTTTTGCTGATTTGATGAATGGCTTAGGCGCTGACATAAGGGCCGGGAACTATGAGGCTGCTTCATGATACAGATAGCGATTGATGGCACAGCTGCATCAGGGAAAGGCACATTGGGAAAATCCATCGCAATGCGCCTTGAGCTTGATTATCTAGATACGGGCAAGCTCTACCGTGCTGTTGGCCATGCTATCCTTTTGGCTGGGAAATCTGCTGATGATATGTCTGTTCAGGATAGTGCTGAACTGGCAAGTTCCTTATCACTGCCAATCCTGCAGGAAGATGAACTCCATAGCGCGGAAGTTGCTATGCAAGCTTCAAAGGTGGCTGCAATTCCTGAAGTCCGTGATGCCCTTTTGCAAAAGCAGCGCGATTTTGCAAACAACCCACCATCAGGCAAAGGCGCTGTTTTGGATGGGCGCGATATTGGCACAATCATATTGCCCGATGCGCCAATTAAGTTCTTTGTTGATGCAAAACCAGAGGTGCGGGCAACAAGGCGACATATGGAAATGCAGGCCCGTGGCAAGGACCTATTATATGCAGAAGTGCTTGCAGACCTGATCAATCGTGATAACCGTGATAAAAATCGCACAATTGCGCCACTTACAGCAGCAAATGATGCATTTTTGATTGACTCTTCGGCGTTAAGCGCACAAGAAGTGTTGCAGATAGCGTTAGATCATATTTCGAGCCTATCTGTATTCAACATGTAGTCCTGTCAGGTTGAGGGCAAGACTGCATCTTTACACTGAAACGCTGGATATGACATCGCCAGTTCTTTCAGGTCTGTATGAAGCTTTTGAGCTTCATTGTCTCACCCTGGCCTGCCGCCGTTTCCAGCCGGTGGATAATGCATCCTGTCGCAGCATTATTGCTGTTACACCCGCAACATACAATCTAATCTGGCGATCCCTTTGGAGACAATTTTGGCCACAAACCAAACGAACGAAACAGAGTTCGGTTCAGAAAACTTTGCTGACCTGCTCGCAGAATCATTTGCTGAAAATACATCAATTGAAGGCAGCGTTGTACGCGGCTACATAATTGATGTGACATCTGACCATGTCATTATTGATGTTGGTCTGAAATCCGAAGGCCGTGTGCCTTTGAAAGAATTTGCTGCTCCTGGACAGGAAGCCGAAGTCAAAACTGGCGATATGGTCGAAGTCTATGTCGAGCGCATGGAAGATAGAGAAGGCCAGGCCGTTCTTAGCCGCGATAAAGCACGCCGCGAAGAAGCTTGGGTTGTTCTCGAAAATGCCTTCGAAGCACAAGAACGTGTAACAGGCGTTATCTTTGGCCGTGTCAAAGGTGGTTTCACTGTTGACTTGTCAGGAGCAACTGCCTTCCTGCCAGGCTCACAGGTTGATATCCGTCCTGTACATGACATCTCGCCATTAATGGGCACACCGCAGCCATTCCAGATTCTCAAAATTGACCGCCGCCGCGGTAACATCGTTGTATCACGGCGCGCTGTTCTTGAAGAATCACGTGCAGAAGCCCGTTCTGAACTTGTATCGAACCTACAAGAAGGCCAGATCCTTCAGGGTGTGGTGAAAAACATCACAGACTATGGTGCCTTTGTCGATTTAGGCGGTGTTGATGGTCTATTGCATGTCACTGACATTGCATGGCGCCGTATCAACCATCCGTCAGAAGCGCTAACAGTTGGTCAAACTGTTGAAGTTCAGGTTATCCGCTTTAACGCAGAAACACAGCGTATTTCCCTAGGCATGAAACAGCTTCAGTCTGACCCATGGGAAGCAGCTGCTGAGAAATTCACTATCGGCAACAAGCTATCTGGCCGCGTAACAAACATCACTGACTATGGTGCGTTTGTTGAGCTAGATGAAGGTGTTGAAGGTCTTGTCCACGTATCTGAAATGAGCTGGACAAAGAAGAATATTCACCCTGGCAAACTTGTCTCGACAAGCCAGCAAATCGAAGTGATGGTTCTAGATGTAGATATGGTAAAGCGCCGTATCTCACTTGGCCTGAAGCAATGTACTGCCAATCCTTGGGAAGACTTCCAGAACAATTATAAAATTGGTGATGAGATCGAAGGTGAAATCCGTAATATCACTGAATTTGGCTTGTTTGTTGGTCTGACTGAAGATATTGACGGCCTTGTGCATTTATCTGACATCTCTTGGGAACAGTCAGGTGAAGAAGCGATGGAAGGCTTTGAAAAAGGCCAGACAGTCAAGGCAAAAATCCTCGATGTTGACTTGGAAAAAGAACGTATCTCACTTGGCATCAAGCAGCTAGGTGATGACCCACTCGCAGGCGCTGTTGAAAAAGTGCGTAAAGGTGATGTTGTCACATGTACAATCACAGCTGTTACAGACCAAGGTCTTGAAGTACGTGTTGGTGATGCGCTTAGTGGTTTCATCCGTCGCGGTGATTTGGCGCGTGACCGCTCTGAGCAGCGCACAGAGCGTTTCGCTGTTGATGAAAAGATTGATGCACAAATCACACAAATCGACAATAAGACACGCAAGCTGACATTATCCGTGAAGGCACGCGAAATTGCTGAAGAAAAGCAAGCTATGGCAGACTTTGGATCATCTGATAGCGGCGCAAGCCTTGGTGATATCCTAGGTGCAGCTCTAGCGAAAAAAGATGGTGATGACGAATAATCTGAACCAAACCACATAAATCAAAGCCACATCCTGATCTGGATGTGGCTTTTTTTTGTGCAAAATGCCTCGGTTTAGTCGAATTTTGTAAATTAGCTCAATCGAACTTGACCAGTAACCATCAAATATGCATCATTTTAGAGACTCAGGCCGTTGATTTTGTAGGTTTTAATAAAAAGATGACAAAATCCGAACTAATTGCAAAATTAGCTGCTAACAATCCCGACCTCTATTATCGGGATGTTGAACGGCTTGTGAACACCATTTTCGACAAAATCATCGAAGCGCTCGAAAACGGAGATCGCGTGGAATTGCGCGGTTTTGGCGCCTTTTCGGTACGTCATCATGATGCACGGATAGGTCGTAATCCACGTACAGGCGAAGCTGTAGAGGTTGCCTCTAAAAAAGTACCGTTCTTTAAAATGGGCAAAGGCATGCAAGAACGTCTTAATCGTTAATCTTGCGTCTCCTGTTTATATATTTAAACGAATCACAGCACATATCTATTACACTGATGACGTATCATATTTTGCCTTTGGGGGGCTGGCGCCTTTCTCGCCGGTGGTTTCGCCGGCAGATAACAGACCTTCTTTTCTATACATTGCCCTTATGACAGGCTTGCGACCATCCTTTTATTTCTGTTTTATATTGAAAGTGATGAGACTATCATCACAACTCGTCCAAAATATGCGGGATAGAATTGATGCGCGTTTTAAGCAGACTTATTTGGATACCATGCCTATTAGGACTTCTATGCGTAATTGCCCTATTTGTAGTCTCAAATCCTGAAACAGTGCCTGTATCCTTATGGCCTTTTGCCTTTCAAGTGACAGTGCCGATTTGGAGCGGCTTTTTAGGTAGCTTTGGCCTAGGTCTTCTTATTGGTGCCATAATTGTTTGGCTAGCCCATCTTCCGAAACGCGCTAGATTACATATGACCCAGCGCAAATTGCTAAAAGCACAGTCGCAGATCGCAACACAAAAACAAAAAGCCATGGATGCTGGACAGTTGGAGATATCTGAATAATGGCAAAAGCGAAGATTTGTGGCCTAACAAAAGCGGCAGACTATACTGCTTGTGCCGATGCAGGCGCTGCCTTTGCCGGGCTTGTATTTCATCAGCGTTCACCACGCCATTTGCAGCATGAGACTGCAGCAGCTATTGCTGATATGCGACTCTCCAATGGCCCCGAGATTGTCGCATTATGTGTGGCACCTGATGATAATAAGCTCACAGACATTATGGCCGCTTGCAAGCCAGATTGGTTGCAGCTACATGGACATGAATGCCCAGAGCGCTGTGCAGAAATCCGTCAAAAATTTGCGCTACCGATTTTGAAGGCTATATCTGTGAAATCTGCTGATGATATTAAGGCAGCAAATGCTTTTAGAGATTCGGTCGATATGTTGCTTTTTGATGCCGCAACCGGCAATCCAGATATGCCAGGCGGTACAGGCAGTCAATTTGATTGGTCCTTATTAGCCTCGGCCGATATACCGCTACCATGGATGCTTGCTGGCGGCCTGACCTGCAGCAATATACAAAAGGCAATCCAGCAAACAGCAGCACAATTTGTGGATGTTTCTTCCGGTGTGGAAACAAAGCCAGGATTTAAGGACCATCAGGCAATTAAGCGTTTTGTATCTGCGGCGGAACTAGGCTAAACTCCATTAGGATTTTTTCATTAGGAATTTATGGCCGGCAACAAAAACTTATTGGCAGCACCCTACACAATAAAAGTGTTCGCAGCCAAAAAGCAGTGAATAATTATAGGAGAGATTATGGCTGAGGCCCCTCTAAACTCGTTTCGCAATCAGCCAGATGAAGCTGGCCGTTTTGGTATCCATGGCGGCAGGTTTGTTGCTGAAACTTTAATGCCGCTCATTTTGCAGGTAGAAGCAGCCTATCGTGAAGCGCAACAGGATGACAGTTTCGCAGCTGAAATGGCCTATTATCAGAAACATTATGTTGGACGGCCATCAGCACTCTATTTTGCCGAGAGACTAACGGACCATTTTGGCGGCGCAAAATTATATCTAAAAAGAGATGAGCTTAACCATACTGGCGCGCATAAAATCAATAATGTGCTTGGCCAGGCCTTACTCGCCAAACGAATGGGCAAGACAAAAATCATTGCTGAAACAGGTGCAGGTCAGCATGGCGTTGCAACAGCGACTGCCTGTGCTTTATTCAATCTTGAATGTGAAGTCTTTATGGGTGCAGAAGATGTGCGCCGGCAAAAGCCAAATGTGGATCGCATGCGTCTGCTTGGGGCAAAAGTACATGCCGTCACATCAGGTACATCAACATTAAAAGATGCCATGAATGAGGCATTGCGCTACTGGGTTGCGAATCCTGAGACACATTTTTACATCATTGGCACTGTCGCTGGGCCGCACCCTTATCCTGAAATGGTGCGTGATTTCCAATCTGTAATTGGCACTGAAGCACGCGCCCAGATTATGGACGCTGAAGGACGGCTGCCAGATGCTTTGATCGCCTGTATCGGTGGTGGCTCAAACGCAATGGGACTTTTCCATCCTTTCTTGGATGATGAGCAAATTGAAATCTATGGCGTTGAAGCTGCAGGACATGGTATTGGCTCAGGCCTGCATGCAGCAAGTCTCACAGGTGGTGAGCCAGGCGTTCTGCATGGCAACCGCACCTATTTGCTACAGGATAAGGACGGCCAGATTGCAGATGCGCATTCTATTTCTGCCGGCCTAGACTATCCTGGCATTGGACCTGAGCATGCATGGCTACATGATGTTGACAGAGTAAATTATGTCTCAGCCACAGATGAGGAAGCCTTAACCCATTTTCAGCTCTGTTCACGGCTGGAAGGTATTATCCCGGCACTTGAGCCATCACATGCGCTTGCATTCGCAAGCACTTTATTGCCAAAAATGGACAAGGATAAAATTGTGATCCTAAATATGTGTGGTCGCGGTGATAAGGATTTGGGCGCTGTTCTACCTATGTTAGATGAGCGTGGATTGCTATAGTCAGAGCCAGAGCCATGGCCAGAGAATGATAAGATATTATGACAAACCGTATTGAACAAAAATTTGCTAAGGCGAAATCTGAAAACCGTGGCACCTTGGGTGTATTTGTATCAGCTGGTGACCCAGACAGAGATACAAGCGAAGCTATCTTAGATAGCCTTGTTGAGTCTGGCGTGGACTTTATTGAGCTAGGCATGCCATTTTCTGATCCGATGGCAGATGGCCCTGCCATTCAAGCCGCAAGTTTACGGGCAATAGATGCTGGCATGACACTTGCCAAAACCATGGATATGGCACGCGCTTTTCGACAGCGCCATCCTGACACACCATTGATATTAAT
>WTHY01000150.1 GCA_011522945.1 Alphaproteobacteria bacterium | reverse complement strand
GTATATGATATCGCCGGTTAGTGATGCCTGATATGTCAAATATGACGTGTCTGACATCCCTAATTTGGACTGCCTGAAATGACAGATAGGAAGTGTATGAGGCTTCCAGTGCGAGATGTCTGATATTGCTGGGTAGCTATGCGATTTACTCGTCAGGCGAGGCAAGACCAGCGTTTTACCGGCTTTCTTAACATTAACGTCTTGGGCGGCGATATAGACCCATCAGTCTCTCTTCATAGGCTGCGATGATGGCGCTGCGGCGCTTCCGGCCTGATGCTGAGAGTAGTTTATTCTCTTGAGAAAAAATATCATCTGCAACGATAAAGGTACGAATGCGCTCTACTTGTGAGAGGGTGACATTGGCTGTGGCAACAGCTTCTTGCAGTTGCTCTTTTATGCGCTCCTGCCTATCTCCAAATTGCTGTATCACTATATCTGACGGGCAAATAACAGCTGTTAAAAATGGATGTCTATTTCCGAACACGCATGCAAAGGCAATATCTCTTTGCGCTTCTAAAATAGCCTCAACTTTTGAAGGTGAGATATCCTCTCCATTTGTATTGACGATGATATCATTTTTGCGTCCTGTAAGCGTAATATACCCATCTTCATGTATCTCTGCTAAATCACCTGTGTGATACCAGCCATCACGCAAGGCCTTACTTGTGCCGATAGGATCATTCCAATATCCGGCCATAACTAGTGGGCCTTTTACACATAATTCACCTGTTTGCGTGAGTTGGACAGAGACGCCGGCAAGGGGTGTCCCAACAGTCTCGATTTTTATATGTGACGGTGGATTGGCAGTGATAACAGAGGATGCTTCTGTCTTGCCATATCCTTGCAAAGGTCTGATACCAAGCGCCAAGAAGAAATATCCAATGCTCGGGTCAAGGGCAGCGCCACCTGATACAAAGGCTTTCAGCCTGCCCCCTAAACGAGCGCGCACAGCCCGCCGAATAAATATATCTGCGGCTGTATTTTGGATCCTCTCAATAAGGGTTAGGGTTTCACCTTGTAATTTCTTTGTGCCAAGTGAGATTGCTTTTTCAAATAAAAACAGTGCCAGGGCACCACGCTGCACAAAATTTTGACGGATCCTGTCTCGTAATAGCTCAAGTAGCCTTGGAACAGTTGTCATAATGGTTGGGCGCACATCTGCGATTGTTGAATTCAGAGCTTCAGGACGTGGCAATATATGAATTTGGGCACCAAGATGGATAGGAAAATATAAGCCGACAGAATGTTCATAGGCATGGCTGAAGGGCAGCATAGATAAAAACACATCCTGTCCTAAGCCAACTTCTCGCAGCAGCCCTTCACATCCAGCCAAATTTGCCATGATGGAACGATGGGTGAGCATTACCCCGCGAGGCTTATCTGTATTATTAGTCGTGTAGAGTATAGAGCAGACATCGTCTGGATTGCCTGAAGGAAAGCCCGTTTTGTTATTCGGCTTACCTCTGCGCCCTTCTGTCATCATCTGGTCCCAATTCACGATGGCAAGCCCGGCTGGGTGACGTCGTAATTGACCAGGTTCCATTACTACCATTAAGTGACAGCCTGCAGACTCTTGCGCTGGCGTAAATAGCTGTGCAGCAAGCTTTGATGTTGAGCAAATAACTGCCCGGGCACCACTATCCTGAACCAAATATTCAAAATCTGTAGCTGTGTTTGTTGTAAAAAGTGGTACCGAAATAGCGCCAACAAGCATAATGGCTAATTCAGCCACAATCCATTCTGACCTGTTTTCCGAAACAAGAATAACACGATCACCTGGGGTGATACCCCGCTGTTTGAGTGCTGTTGCCATGACCAGCACATTATCTGCCATCTTAAACCAGCTGGTTTTGCGCCAGACACCATTACGACGTTCATGCAAGAAGGGCATTTGCTCTGCAGCTGCCGCTCTGGCAAAAAACATATCTGGTAACGTGTCCTCTCGCGGTCCTAAACCGTTCACTGTCGGCATGTAATTACGTCTACTCTAGCTCAATGGTTTAGACTATATGATGCGTCAAAGGCGGATTTAATTGCAAGAAACAAGTTCTACTTTTTTAGACCATCTATTTTGGCAGGCGCGTGACGATAATTTTTTTGATATCTGACAGGCTCAGATTCTTGTGTAAATACCGCCAAAAACATAGCTCAGAAATCTAACATGAGGGGTTCATTTCTTACCAAGGCACACCATATGTATCTGGTGAGACTAATAGTGAGAGACTGACATGCCTGAAGCGCTTCCAGAATGGACATTAACTGATCTTTATAGCGGTATTGACGACCCAGCCATCTTAGCAGATATGCGTGATTGTCAGGCGCAAGCTAAGACCTTGCAGGCAGATTTTGAAGGTAAAGTCGCAACAAAATCAGGTGCTGAGCTTGGTCATATGATAGCGAGCTACGAAACATTATCTGAGAAAATGGGGCGTATTCTGTGTCATGCAGATTTGGTGTTTGCATCTGATATGTCTAAAGCTGAAGTGGCACAACATAATCAAACTATGCGGGAACAGGCATCTGAAGCAGAGTCAGCTCTGTTATTTGTGGAACTTGAATTATCACAAATGCCGGAAGCTGCCTATCAGGAAGCATTAAAGACACCGAGCTTTTATCATTATCAGCCCTGGCTGCGCCGTGTGCGTGCGGCAGCAAGCCATATGTTGGAACCAAGGCTTGAAAAAATGTTGGTGGATAGAGGCCCATCTGGGCGGTCAGCCTGGGTGCGCTTGTTTGATGAAACGTCATCTGCATTGAAGTTCGATTTTCAAGGCGATCAGGTTTCTGAGGCTGAGATCCTGAATCATCTCAGCAGCCCTAACCCTGCCTATCGTAAAGAAGCTGGGCAGTCTCTTTCTAGGGTGATGCAAGATAATCAGCGTCTTTTTGGTTTGATCATTAATGTGATTGCCAAAGATAAGGAAGTCGATGATCGGTGGCGGGGCTTTGACAGACCGGTCGCGTCTCGCAATCTTGCGAACGATGTTGATGATGTTGTTGTAGATGCGCTGGCTGACGCTGTTACAAGCCGGATGGGCGATATTGCCCATCGTTATTATCAGCTAAAGGCAGGCTGGAGTGGTCTTGAGGCACTTTCTTGGTGGGATAGAAATGCGCCTCTATCTGGTGATGATGACAAACGCTATAGCTGGGAAGAGGCAGAAGAAATTGTTCTGTCTGCTTTTGACGGGTTTGATCCAGAAATGGGACAGATTGCCAGACGATTTTTCGCACAAGGCTGGATAGATGCTGGTATTCGTGATGGGAAAGCTAGTGGCGCGTTTTCACATCCCACTGTGCCGTCGGCACATCCGTATATTCTCATGAATTTTGATGGTCGTGCGCGTGATGTAATGACATTAGCGCATGAAATGGGGCATGGCATTCATCAGGTGCTTGCGGCTAAGCAGGGTTTATTAATGTCTGATACGCCATTAACACTTGCTGAAACAGCCTCTGTTTTTGCTGAAATGCTCACGTTTCAAAAGCTCTTAGAGCGCACAACAGATGCTGATGCAAAACGCTTCCTGCTGGCTGGCAAAGTAGAAGATATGCTGAATACGGTGGTGCGGCAAATTGCGTTCCATAATTTTGAGACAGCCTTGCATACTGCCCGCCGCACTGGGGAGCTTGCACCAGATGAGATCAGTGATATTTGGATGCGTACGCAAAAAGAGGCGCTTGGCGATGGCATAATATTGGATGAAACCTATCGTCCTGTCTGGGCCTATATTCCACATTTTATTCATACGCCATTTTATGTTTATGCTTATGCGTTTGGTGATTGCCTTGTAAATGCGCTTTGGCAGGTCTTCCAATCTGGTGCAGATGATAGTTCTGAGACCTTCATTGCGCGCTATCAGGCCTTGCTGGCTGCAGGCGGGACACAGCGCTATGATGTGGCGCTTCAGCAATTTGATTTGGACGCGACAGACCCGGCCTTTTGGCATAAGGGGCTTGATATGATTTCAGGCATGATTGATGAGTTAGAGGCACTAAGCTAATGGCGCGAGATGATGGTCAGTCGGCTTTAACAGGCCGTATCAAGCGATATGCACAGGTCACAACCACGATGTCAGGCCTTGCCGCACGTCTTGCCGGTGAACGCTATCTGGGCGCCGAGCTAGACAGAGCTAAACATGCAGCACAGTTGCGTGAGGCGCTTGGTGGTTTAAAAGGCCCGTTGATGAAGGTTGCCCAGATTCTCTCAACCATACCAGAGGCACTCCCGCGCGAATATGCTGAGGAATTATCTGCTCTTCAAGCAGATGCCCCGCCTATGGGATGGTTATTTGTAAAACGTCGTATGGCAGCAGAACTTGGCAATGACTGGCAGCAAAAATTTGCGCAATTTGACAAGCAAGCCTGCTCAGCTGCTTCCCTTGGCCAAGTGCATAAAGCAGAGGTGAATGGTGCGCCTGTAGCTGTGAAGTTGCAATATCCAGATATGGCATCAGCCATTGACGCTGACTTGCGTCAGTTAAAGCTTATTTTCTCTGTATATGAGAGATTTGATAAGGCTATCTCTACTGGCGATGTTTATGACGAGCTCTCAGAACGATTGCGAGAAGAGCTGGATTACAGGCGAGAGGCTCAGAATATGGCTCTGTATCGCCATATGCTAGCTGATGAACCAGTGGTGCATCTGCCAGAAGCTTTACCTGAGCTGACATCAGCGCGCGCTCTGACAATGCGCTGGGTGGAGGGGAAAAAGCTGATGGATTTCCTCAGCACTGACCCATCTCAGGAGGACCGAAACCAGCTCGCTGTAAATATGTTCAAAGCCTGGTATGTGCCTTTTTATTTCTATGGCGTCATTCATGGCGACCCGCATATGGGCAATTATTCGGTACGGCCTGACTTAAGTGTCAACCTCATGGATTTCGGCTGTATCCGCATTTTTCCGCCGCATTTTGTCGGCGGCGTTATCGATTTACATGAGGCGCTTAAGACAAATAATACAGAGTTAGCTGTGCATGCCTATGAGCAATGGGGGTTCAAAAATCTATCAGATGATATGATAGAGGTTTTGAATATCTGGGCGCGATTTGTCTATTCACCGCTGTTAGAAGATTCAATTCGGCCAATCCCCATAATGGCAATAAGGGGCGTGAGCTAGCTGGTAAAGTTTATGAAGAACTCAAAAAAATGGGCGGGGTAAGACCGCCTCGGGAATTTGTTCTTTTAGACAGGGCAGCGATAGGCTTAGGTTCAGTCTTTATGCATCTGAAGGCAGAAGTGAACTGGTATCAAATTTATCATGAGATGATTGAAGAATTTGATGTGGAGACACTTGCAGCACGTCAGCGTAAGGCTGTTGCTGCAGCTGGCCTGCCAGAGACGCTCCTTAGTCAGGTGAGCTAAAGCACATATTTTAGATTTGGACATAAAAAAACCGCCCATCATGCGGGCGGTTTTGAAATTCACAAACATGCGAGGTCTAGTAGCCTTCACGTTCCATGCGCTTGCGCATCAGCTTACGCACACGGCGTGTTGATTCAGCAGCTTCACGTGCACGACGCTCAGATGGCTTTTCGAATGCACGGCGGTTTTTCATTTCACGGAATAGGCCTTCACGCTGCATCTTCTTCTTTAAGACGCGCAGGGCCTGATCAACATTATTATCACGAACAGCGACTAACACTTAGCCTCATCCTTTCAAAATTCAGAGTTAACTCTCACAAGGAGGCGCTTTATACCATGAGCTGTGAAAGATTGTCAAACGACGAATCTACATCCCTGTCTGACCTATGTAAGAGCCTGCCCAGTTCAGATCACAAATCCGGACTATTGGGTTTTCGTGAAAACTTCCTATATTATGATATAGGCCGGTCCGTCAGAGGTAGGCAGGTCAATCTAAAGGAGTGATTATGTCGTCACAACAGAGCCATGCAGATGATGCGGGGATTGCAAAAACACTTGTAAAATCAGCGTTACAGCATATTCCGTTTGATGGTTGGACTATGTCTGCTGTGCAAATGGCGGCTGATGAACAGGCACTCACAGATGCTGATATTGATCGCCTTTTGCCTGATGGTGTGCGCTCTGCCATCGAAATTTATGGCCAAATGGCTGATGATGAAATGGTGGCAGAATTTGAGTCTCTGTCACCTCAGCCAGACAAAATACATCTGAAAATCAGAGCCTTGATTCTCATCCGGCTAGAACAAGCAGCACCGCATAAAGAGGTGGTCCGTAAAACATTAGCCTATCTGGCAAAGCCAGAGCAGGCAAAGCTAGCTGCCGAACTGTTATACACAACAGTCGATTCTATGTGGCGGGCAGCAGGTGATAATGCAACTGATGCGTCTTTTTATACAAAACGCGCAACACTCTCAGCTGTCTATAGTGCGACGTTGCTGGCATTTTTAGGAGATGACACAGCTGATATGACCAAGACAAAGGCATTTTTGGATAGGCGCCTGTCAGAGGTTGCAAAAATTCCAAAATTTACCGCGCCATTGCAAGGAGCTGTCAGAGGCCTGGGCCAAATGGTGCAATCTATGACAGGCAAGAGACGCGCGCGTTAAGTAGGCTGCTAGTCTCATATCTCCCAAGATTACGCATATAGGCAAAAGCCAATTGGCTAGCGTCATTTAGCTGGGGCTATGTCACGAGAGCCTTGTTGTGGCTGCTATGCAACTTGGGTCGATTAAATGGGGTCCATTAAACGGGGTCGATTAAATGGGGTCCTTTAAATGAGGTCCACTAAATCTAGTCTACTAACTGTAGCCAATAAAAATTGAGTCCTTGAAATAACGGCATTTGGCTGTAGACATTTAGGTGCTGTTAGGACACAAAAATTGTATCACGCTAATTTTGGTATGCTGGCTGCTTTAGTCCCTTTAAAAGGTGGTTGGGGCATCGTGCTTGAGGCTGATTTTTTGGATTGTTTTCTGCACTAGGCGGCCGCGCTTGTCTTTTCGTAATGATTTAGGCATATAATGCGCATTGTGGCTTCATGCCAATAACCTATTCTGCATCAAGAGAAACCTATGCCGATTTCTGTTCCTGATAATCTGCCTGCTTTAGCTGATTTAACAGCTGAGGGTGTTGATATTATTGCTGCTGGTGATGCTGCGCGTCAGGATATTCGGCCGTTGAAATTATTGATGCTGAATCTTATGCCGAAAAAGCGTGATACAGAAATCCAATTTGGCAGGCTGATGGGCTGCTCACCCCTGCAGGTTGAAATGACCTTAATGACAACGGCAAGCTATACACCGCGAAATACGGAACCAGCCTATTTGCGCCGCTTTTACCGTCAGCTTGATGATGTAAGAGATCAATATTTTGATGCGCTAATTGTTACAGGCGCACCGGTGGAGACACTACCATTTGAAGAGGTGAGCTATTGGCCTGAGCTTGCTGAAATCATTAGCTGGTCACAGACACATTGCTTTCGGCGGCTTGGGATTTGCTGGGGCGCGCAGGCGCTCCTAAATTGCCAGTTTGATTTGCCTAAGCATGCGCTTTCGGAAAAGCTTTTCGGCGTGTTTGATCATCAGCCAAGTGGAACTGCTGACAGGCTGATGCATGGGTTTACCGAGAATTTTCCAATGCCGGTTTCGCGCTATACCTACACAGATAGAGCTGAAGCTGAATCTGCTGGACTTGATGTGCTTGCGCATAGCGAGGAGGCTGGTGTCGGGATGCTGCGACATACAGAATCTGGAGATTTATATGTATTAAATCATCTGGAATATGATGCGCACACATTAGCTGATGAATATCATAGAGATGCAGCTGAGGGGTTGGCTACACCGCTGCCTAAACATTATTTTCCGGCAGATGATGCTACAAAGCCGCCGGTAAATTACTGGCGGCCCTTTGCCTATTTACTCGCTGCTAACTGGTTGAATACACTTTATCGTGACACGCCATTTGATTTGCAGGCGCTGGAAAATTAAACGGCGAGACATCGTCTGACAGCCCTAAATCTATTTTAGCATTACTGTTAAATTATTCTGGAAAGTCGCTATTTAGATCTGGCCAAATTTATCTCTAAACAAATTGCTTTTGGGTTAGATCCTGCAAGCCTGACCCGAGCATAACCAAACTTATATAGCTATCCCCAAGACCGTGTGCGTCTGAACAAACCGTGGATAACGTTAGAAACATATTGGTGAGGGTTCGTGTGTTTAGCTAGAGCGTTGGCAAAAGTGCAACTGCATAACCAGACTGGCGTATGCTTAGCCGAAATATTGGCAAAAATGCATGGACATTGCTGGAGTTCCACGGCTTAAATAACGCGTTGGCAAGAGTGCAACTGCATAACCAGACTGGCCTACACTCAGCCAGAGTAAAGGCAAATTTTAAACGCTATGGCCAGGTTGGCTTTTGCCTAGCCATCAATAGGCCATGTGACATGGCCCATTTTTCTATCTGTCTTTGCTTCTGCCTTGCCATATAGATGTAAAGCCCTACCAGATCTGTGAAGATGGTCAGGCACTTCGTCCATATGCTGGCCAAGGAGATTTTGCATTTTCCATAGGCCACGCGCTTCGGTAGCCCCAAGTGGCAAGCCGGCCATAATACGGGCAAGCTGTGTAAATTGGCTTGTCTCACAACCCTCGATCGTCCAGTGAAATGAGTTATGCGGGCGTGGGGCAATTTCGTTGAATATTAGCTGCCCATCTTTAGTGATGAAACTCTCCATCGCCATTACCCCTGTTAGCTCGAGGGCTGAGGCTAAATCTTCAGCAGCTTTTTGGCCTGCCTCAACAACTGTTTCAGGACAATCTGCAGGCGCAATAGAGGTTGCAAGGATGCCATTTTCATGATGATTCTGGGTTGCTGGGAAATGGCTTATCTGACCGCCTGCTGTGCGACCCACCAGAAAGCTGACCTCATAAGCAAAGGGCACAAAGGCTTCCAAGATAAGTTCCTCAGATCCCATTTGCGCAAAAATAGAGGCTGCATCATCACCTGTTGAGACTCGCATTTGGCCCTTGCCATCATATCCCATAGTTGTTGTTTTCAACACACCTTTGCCTTGGAGTGCATCAAGTGCAGCAGCCAGGGCCTCATCTGAATGAATGGCCCAAAAGTCAGGAACGCTTATACCTAGCTCGCGTGCTAGGTTTTTTTCCGACAGTCTGTTTTGTGCAACCCCAAGTGCCTTTGCCCCGGGGCTGGCAGGCACATGCTCAGATAGTAAAGTCATTGCAGAGGCAGGCACATTTTCAAATTCAGATGTGACTGCATCTACTGATTTAGCAAATTTTACCAAAGCTACCTTATCATCATAAGCACCAGTCGTTGCAAATGCAGCCACTTCAGCAGCTGGGCTACCAGCAGCATCTGGTGCATAAATATGTGATTTGATGCCAAGCTGTGCCGCTGCAATCGCTGTCATCCGCCCAAGTTGCCCGGCGCCAAGAATGCCTAAGGTAAATGGTTTCATGTCAATTGACTCATATACTAGAATTTAGGGTTATAGACGGCTTAATCTAACTGAGGCGTGTCTGTGACACTTTCAGTCTGCGCTGTGCGCCATGCCTGTAATCGGCCGGCTAAATCTGGGTCAGACAATGCCAAAATCTGGGCAGCTAGCAAGGCAGCATTTTTTGCACCTGCTTTGCCTATCGCCAGCGTGCCAACTGGTACACCACCAGGCATTTGGACAATGGATAGAAGCGAATCCATACCTTTGAGAGCCGCTGACTCAACAGGCACGCCAAGAACCGGCAGATTTGTATGGGCAGCTATCATGCCAGGCAAATGCGCGGCACCGCCGGCACCTGCAATGATGACTTGGTGTCCTACATCTGCAGCTGAATGGGCAAAATTGGCAAGTCTATCCGGCGTGCGATGGGCTGAAATTATACGTGCGTCATAAGCCACATTAAGACTGTCTAGCATTTCAGCTGCATGTTGCATTGTAGGCCAATCTGACTGACTGCCCATACAAATCACGATAGGTGCATTTTCAGAAGAAACTATATTTTGTGACATTATGTTTTAAGCCTTATTTCAAAGGTAGAAAAGAATATATGCTGGCTGCTATGACTGCTTGTTGATACAGGCTCACGCAATAATATCAGGCACCAATTTTGCCCGCAATTTGATGATCTCGTCTTTTAAAATTAATTTTCGCTTTTTCAATCTCTGCAGCTGAAGCTGGTCGAAAGAGGCACCATTTGCCAGCCTTTCAATGACATCATCTAGATCACGATGTTCTGACAGCAAATTATTCAAGGCAATTTGAATGGCATGATTATCTGACTGCGACATCTTTCCAGCTTGATCTTGACCTTAAATAGAGACGCCACTATACGCGAGAGAGCAACAAAAATCCAGTGTGTGACGTTTCGCGGAAATTACATCCCCCTCTTTTCCGGTTTCTGTTTCAACAGGCGCGTATTTCATCTTTACAGGCTGCGAGTTGCTGAGACACTATAGTTTGGTTTTTTGAGGTTGGGAGGCCATGTTATGACGAATAGCTTTATGAAGATTGCTGAAGAGGCATTGCAGGACCCAGCACAATTTTGGGCTGACGCTGCCGGTGATATTGATTGGATCACACCAGCAACAACAATCTTAGATGATAGCAACCCACCTTTTTATCGTTGGTTTGTCGGCGGCAGTCTGAACGGTTGCTATAATGCGATCGACAGGCATGTGCTTGCCGGAAGAGGCGAACAAGCAGCTATTATTTATGATAGTCCTGTAACCAACAGCAAAAGAACGATATCTTATGCAGAGCTGCAGGATGAAACGGCCAGATTTGCTGGGGCGCTGAAGGCAAATGGTGTTGGCTATGGCGATCGTGTTATTATTTATATGCCGATGATCCCAGAAGCTGCTGTCGCTATGCTGGCTTGCGCACGTATTGGTGCCATTCACTCTGTCGTATTTGGCGGTTTTGCCGCAGCTGAGCTCGCCAAGCGGATTGATGATGCGACGCCTAAATTGATTGTGACAGCCTCTTGCGGCATTGAGCCATCCCGCATCGTTGACTATAAGCCATTGCTTGATGAAGCTATTGAAATATCAGCCCATAAGCCAGACCATGTTATTCTATTGCAGAGGGAGCAGTCAGCCGCCAGCATGATAGATGGCCGTGATCTGGACTGGAATTCTGAAATGGCAAAGGCAGAGCCAGCTAGCTGTGTGCCGGTAAAATCTGAGGATCCAGCGTATATTCTTTACACATCTGGCACCACAGGCACGCCGAAAGGAGTGGTCAGGCCAACAGCAGCGCATATGGTCGCTCTAAACTGGTCAATGAAATATATTTATGACTGTGCGCCTGGAGATGTGTTTTGGGCCGCATCTGATGTTGGCTGGGTCGTCGGACATTCCTATATCGTTTATGCGCCACTCTTCTATGGATGCACAACTATTATGTATGAGGGCAAACCTGTTGGCACACCAGATGCAGGTGCCTTCTGGCGTGTGATTTCAGAACATAAGGTAAAGGCAATGTTCACAGCGCCGACAGCTATCCGTGCGATTAAGAAAGAAGACCCAGACGGCAAGCTGATAGCGGATTATGATTTGTCACACTTCAAATCTCAATGGTTAGCAGGTGAAAGATGTGATCCTGATACATTACGCTGGTGTGAGGATAAGCTTGGTGTGCCTACAATTGATCATTGGTGGCAGACAGAAACAGGCTGGGCGATTGCCTCTACCTGTCTGGGACTTGCAGGCGGTCTGGAAAATAGTCCGGTAAAAGTAGGGTCTCCAGGGCGGCCCGTGCCGAGCTGGAATGTGCAAATACTTGACGAGGCAGGAAAGGCGCTGCCAGCTGGCGAAATTGGCGCAATCGTTGTGAAATTACCAATGGCGCCAGGCTCATTACCAACATTGTGGAATAATGACACACGGTTCCTAGATGCCTATATGAATGATTATCCGGGGTATTACAAAACTGGTGATGCCGGGTATTGTGATGAGGATGGCTATCTGTATGTCATGTCACGAACTGACGATATTATAAATGTTGCCGGTCACCGCCTATCAACAGGCGGTATGGAAGAGGTGCTGGCGTCTCATCAGGATGTAGCAGAATGTGCTGTTCTTGGCATTAATGATGCTTTGAAAGGTCAGGTGCCACTTGGCTTTATCGTGCTGAAATCAGGTGTGGCACGTGCTGGTGCGGATATCATTGCCGAAATTATTCAGCTCGTGCGCTCAGAAATCGGTCCGGTTGCTGCTTTCAAACTAGCTGTTATCGTGCAGCGTTTGCCAAAGACACGCTCTGGCAAAATCTTGCGCGGCACCATGCAGAAAATTGCTAATGGCGAGGATTATCCGATGCCTGCCACAATTGATGATCCTGCTATTTTAGATGAGATCACAGCCGTCCTTGAAGCGAATAACCTTATCGCAAATGGCTAGCGAATATTTGGTAGTCGTTTCAGCTGGGTAGATCATGCAGGCTGATGGCATTCACGGTCGGGCCAGATGGTTAGAAAAACCCCTATAGCTACAAAGCAGGGTCAAGCAGTCATGCCTGTTAGTTTTCAATCTTGCCATGCGGCCAGACTGTCTAGCGCGCACAATCATGTATATTTGCTGCGTTAACGCCTTGCCATTCGGCTAGACTATCCAGCGTGTGAAATCATGTATGTTTGTTGCGTGAACAGCCTTGTCATAGATCATGACTAATCTCTTAGCTATTCCAGCGCGTTAAATCATGCATGCCTATGGCATTTACAGCCGGACCACGTAAGAAAACAAGTGTGACGGTGCCAATCTCCAAGCCAAATTTTGAGATTGTGGCACGGTTCATAGCAACATGCTCATCCATCTGGTAAATCCAGTCATCGAATTTTACACGTAAGCTGCTATCCCCCATATTGAGGTCAACAGCATATGACCAGAATAGGGCCGAGCCTGCGACTTCTCCATTGGCAGCGCCGATGACATCTGCGGCGGTTCCAGAATAAAGGCGTGTTCCATCCTCAGAAATGCCGGTTGTTTTTATCGTCCAAATACGCTGTTGAGTCTCTCCATCCTTATATAGAAAATCCTCGGTCAGGGTAAGCGTATCCCCATCCACTTCGCCTGTTATGTTGACTTTGAATTCTCTTTGCAAACGGCCAAACCTATCCTCAAATAAGCCATATGCAATCACATCTCCTGCAAAAAACTCCTCAAGTTTGAGCTCTGGCTGGCTGCCAGTAAAATCCTGAACAGGACGCTGTGCACATCCAGAAATAAGCAATAAGAAAAGCCCTGCGCATAGCAGTTGTGACAAACGAGCCATAGACATTTTGATAGTTCCTCTTTCACAGTAGTGCCAAGTTGCCATCTTACAGGCCTTTGCATCATTGCTACGTTTAGAGGGCTTATATGGATGAAGATTGCACAAGCGCTTTTGCAGGCTTATGCTATGATGTATGTGCTCATGCATGGGAAGGCCATATTGGTAAAATAGGTTTTACGGGCGGCGTCTTAATGCATGTATTTAGTGGTGTAGGCTTAGCCCAGTCAGAGGTGGGATACAGGCAATGATTAAAAGCTCATTAGGTGCAGTATTTGCGCTAGGTTGGTGCGTAGTTGTTTTCATTGCCTGGTGGATAGGTACGTCAGGCAATGGCTGGATTGGCCTTGGGATCATGTTTACTGTTCTGATTGTAGAAGGTATTATTTATGGCCAGATGACAAAAGTCAGAAAGCCAAAGCCAGAGAGTGATAAAAAGAAGCGTCGCCGTAGATGACGACCGCATCATCTGGATCCACAGAAATGACATTGCCAAGCTCTGTCTCATTGCTTCAGCTTGTTCGATCAGAATGGAGCTTTTTCCTCTATGGGGGATTGATGTCATTCTGGTCATCTCTTGGCCAGACATTTTTTATTTCACTATTCTCTAATGAAATACGAGCTGACTTGCAGTTAAGTCATGGCGATTTTGGCGGATATTATGCTATAGCCACCTTGGCAAGTGCGGCTACCCTTATCTGGCTTGGCAAATTGGCCGATTTGATGAGTGTCAAAAAACTCAGCCTAATCACACTCGGTGCGATTTGTCTTGCGGCTCTGCATTTTTCTTTTATCGCATCTACCATTAGCCTTGTGATCGGCATTTATCTGCTTCGCTTATTTGGGCAGGGCATGATGTTTCATGTATATAGCACCTCTATCGCCCGTCGATATATTATAGCACGTGGACGTGCTTTAGCTGTCACGGGTGTAGGTATCAATATTGCGGAGTCTATTGGTCCTGCGATTATCATCAGTCTTCTTAGCTTATATGACTGGCGGCAAATCTGGGCAGGCATCGCGTTATTTGCCTTATTTAGCTTTGCGCCGCTAATCCCAAGACTGACAAAGCGAACACCACTTCAAGATGGGCTTGGCTGGCAAAAGCCAGGTGCAGATGATGATATGCCACCTTCGGAACTTGGCGGCATGCGCCGGATAGACGCTCTAAAAGAGCCGATTTTCTGGACTGTTATAATTTGGATAATTGCTGTCCCTAGTTTCACCATTACAGGCTTATTGTTCCATCAGCTATATCTAGCAGAGGCGAAAGGCGTTAGTTTACTTGTCTGGTCAGCACATTATGCCTTTTACGCAGTAGCAGCAGTTATTGGTGCGTTTTTATCAGGTATTTTGGTGGACAGATTTACCGCACACCAGCTTGCCACGGCTGCACAATTGCCAATTGCCTTTGCCGCTTTATGTTTGTGGCTTGCGCCAACATCTCTTGCTTTGATTGGGTTTTTTAGTCTGTTTGGACTAGCAAGTGGCATGCTCTCTAATACAACAAGTGCCTTACTTGCAGAGCGTTACGGCACCCGCTATCTCGGTGAAATAAAAGCTATGGCACAGCCAATTACTGTTATCGGTAGCGCATTATCACCTGTAATCATGGGTGTTATGATAGATGCAGGGGCAAGCTTAGGCTTGTTAATGGGGCTAGTGGTTTTATCCACCCTAGCCGTATCAGGCATATGCTTTTTTACCTTTAATCTTCAGTTTTCCCGGTACGGGCCGCGCGACTGGCGCGCCTGATAATACGCCACACAATTATAGCTGTTAACGGTACAAAGGCTGCCTTTACTATCTGAACGTTAAGACCCCATGCTGCCAGTGGCAGTGCCTGGGCGATAAATCCGATTAGCCCCACTGAATAGTAGGTTAAAGCAGCGATTGAGAGACCTTCAACAGTTTGCTGCAAGCGCAGCTGTATCTGGGCCCGTCTATCCATTGAGACAAGTAAATCACGATTTTGATGTTGGATGGTCATCTCTGTTTGGGTGCGCAATAATTGTGCGCTACGATCAATACGTGTGGCCAGCCGCTCAAGCCTGTTTGAAAAGGCGGTACAGGTTTGCAAGGCAGGCAACATACGCCGATCAATGAATCCTCGAATACCTTGAAAACCAGGCAAATATGTTGGCCTTAAGGCATCAAGTCTAGCTAAAAAGACATCGCTATAGGCTTTGCTTGCTGCCATGCGGAAGCCAGTTTTTGCAAAGGTTTCCTCTAGTCTTGCAGATAGCTCTGATAATTTTGGCAAGATGTCATCTGTAGATTTATCAATAGCAGTAATTTGCTTTGAAAGGCTGGCTGTCAGAAGACTAAGAGAGTCATCAACTGCATTTAAGGTGCTACTATGCGCCTGCGCAGCAGATAGCCCTAATAAGGTAAGCATCCGATAGGTTTCCATCTCAATGACCCGTTGCACAATACGGCCCATGCGGTTTGCCGGAATTGAGATATTGAATAAGGCGGCTCTGGAAAACCCCTCTGCATCAATATCAAAGCTTACATGCAGCTGGGCCGCACCATCAGAAATCATATTGGACGGTGCAGAGCGACTATCAAGCAATAGTGTCACATCATCATTAGACAGGCGGTGCGGCGGTTTGCCGCCAATTTCAAGCCATATTGCATGGAATAATTCGGCTGGCATTTGTCGCACCCAATCAAATGGTAAATGCGACAGGTTCGCCAGATCAAACGCATGTTTTGCTAGACCTGATTTCGCGGGCAGTCCCTTTTCAATCAGGCTGAGTGAAACAAACTCAGTATGTCTCTCAACACGCATGGCAAAATCATCAATAACCACTCTGGTGAATTTTGTGTTGGAGGTTAGCGGTGGATGGTTCTGCTGTTTCAAATAGTCATTAATATATGTAATTATCTGCGTATCATTATCTTCGAAGAGAAAAATGAAACGGATAAATCTGCCAGCACCCTCAAAATTATGATAAGGGCGGGCATGAAGCTCCTCAGATAATTGGCGACGCAAGGTATGTTCGCGCATAATCATACTTCCCTTAGAGATTTGAAACGCAAACGGCAGGCCGAAAGGACCTGTAACCGTTGAAACTACAATATAGATACGCCATTTAATATAATTATGGACCAATATTTACCGATGCAAAAACAGGACTATGGTTTTAGAGCAGGCTTATTTTGCCTGATATTACTGTTTGTTTGTTGTCTGCCAACGGCCGGCAACGCTGTTACAGATGGCTGGAACGGCATCTGGTTCACCTGTGAGTTTGCACAACGCTCACGGGCACCAGATGATGGTTGCAAGATGTTTGATGATGAGGGATTTCAGGTTGAGGATGGTATATTCACCTATTTGCGGGTGAAAGGGTCAGAAGAGACAGCGTGCCGCGGCAACAAAAAAGGCCAGTGCTTTAAGAGTGATGTGCCGAAAATAACGGTAACGACACGGAAAATCGGGAAAATTGATATAGGAGAGGGGTGGATAAAGGTACGCTATCTAGGCTGTACACAATTATATCACCTCTCAGAATTTGCAGAGTTTTATGAGGCTGTGCCAGATGAAAAAAAGTGTTTTTGGGCGAATAAGCGGCAATTTTACGTAGCACGGTATTTTGGTGATATCGTACGTCATAAGCCATAAAAGAAGATGTTCAACCTCACGTAACAGCATAGGTAAATGATGTATTTCGCACCAAGACAACAGCTATCAGCTTTAGAGATTAGCGGCGCCGAATCTGCAGAGTTTTTAAATGATCTGCTTACAGCGCAGATAGCCAAGCTAGAGGTTGGTGCAGCGCAAGCTGCGTGTCTATTAAGTCCGCAAGGCCGCATTTTATTTGATATGTTGGTGTTTCGCCCAGAGCCAGATAAATTCTGGCTGCAACTTCCCCTGTCAGAAGTGCCAGATTTTCGTAAACGGCTAATGATGTACCGATTACGCCGGCCGGTAGGCATAGAGATTTGCTCGGATTGGGCCTCTAACATTCTATTCACCGAAACTCAGAGTGACTCAGATCTGCCTGAGATTGGCTTTTTAGACCCACGAGATGCTGCACTTGGTCGTCATATTGTAGGAGTCTCAGCAGCTAATATGCCAGATACTATAACAGAGGTTGAGGAAAGCCGGTGGGATAAGCTTCGTATCAATCGCAATGTGCCAGAGGGTCCAGTGGATCTAATCCGTAATCGTGCCCTTATGCTTGAAGCTGGGTTTGAGCATCTCAATGCGGTGGATTTTAGCAAAGGATGTTATATTGGTCAGGAGGTTACGGCCCGTACACATTACCGCGGTCTTGTCAAAAAACGTATTCTGACTGTGAGATGTGCTACTGGCGGGTTAGAGCCTGAGATGCAGATTAGCCATAAAGATGTGGTGATTGGTCAGACGCTAAGCTGTGCAGCAGACGGTACAAGGGCACTTGCGATACTAAGGCTTGACGCTGTTAAAGCCCATTTGGAAGCGGGCAGTCATCTAACAGCAGATACAGCCGAAATTACAATTCATTATCCCGCCCATCTGCCAGAGATACGGTTTCCGGAATAACAGGCATCTATCTGACAGCAGATATATCTACGGTCTTGGTTTATGGCTAACTGGGCAGGTAATTGTGCGCATCTGGCTTTGAATCAGCCTGAAGCCTAATGACTCACTGCAAAATGCAGCTCCGCCGGCGCCTATGCTGAGAAGCAAGAGGATATTGCCTCAGACAAGGCTTTTTGACAGCGGATATAGAGGCCGCCCTAGACAAGGTTATTTGCAAAATCTGCCTATCTGAACGCTGTGCGACGCGCTATTTGGTTATTGTGCTGTCCAGCCACCATCAATTGTCATAGTGCTGCCAGTAATGCTTCTGGCAGCTGGGCTTGCCAGATAGCATATCATCTCTCCTATTTCCTCTGGCGTTACGAAACGGCCATTAGGCTGCTTTTCAGAGACAAGACGATGAGATTCTGCCTCAAAGCTCAAGCCAGATTCTGCTGCTCTTGCCTCTATTTGCGCGGCAACAAGCGGCGTTAATACCCAGGCAGGCGCAATTGCATTACATGTGATATTTGTTTGTGCTAATTCTAGAGCTGTCGTTTTTGTGAGCCCAATAATGCCATGTTTTGCAGCTACATATGCTGATTTGTTTGGCGAGGCGACAAGCCCATGTACTGAGGCAATATTTATGATCCTGCCAGCACCAGCCTCATGCATGAAGGGAATAGCTGCCGCCGTCGCATGAAAGGGAGCTGAAAGATTGATATCAATGACAGCCTGCCAAGCGTCAGAAGCAAAATCTGCAATTGTATCTACATGCTGAATGCCAGCATTATTGACGAGTAAATATAGGCTACCCATACGCTCACGAGCAGTTGCTACCATATGTCTGACAGCGTCGCTATCTCGCATATCTGTATCGTCATAATGGACGGCAGCAGCGCCAGCACGGGCTAGGTCTGCAAGCTGATCTTGCACATCTTCAACAGGTTCTTTTCCCCCAATAGTTAGATGGTATCCAAGAGATGCTAACTGTTTTGCAATACCAAATCCAATGCCAGAGCTTGCCCCGGTGATGAGTGCTGTTTTTGTTTTGATATCAGTTATTGTCATACTCTCTGCCTTTATCTGGGGGATTGCGTGCCTATGCGATATTTGTGCAGTCTTGTTATGTCTAGATTAGTCTCTGGCTGCCTAGCACGTCTCTTGCACGCATTTATTTGAATAGTCCCTTTGCAGCATCTGCCACGGCCGTTTTGGTTTCAAGTGCAGATTGTACCCTTTGAATCTCATCTTCTAGCCGTTTGATATAGGCTTCTAAATCCTCAATATTCCAATTGTGAAGTGCTTTCGGTGCAAAGGCAGGCTTTAGCCCCTCAAATTCCTCATCCATGATACGGCTCCCTTTTTGACAAGTTTTAGATAGCTACATGCCTGAAGTGGCAGATTAATGTAAAAGCAGACCTTTGCAAAGTTGCGAATAGTGCGTATATTAGGTGTAAGTTTCATGACATATCATCCGTATCCGCCGCGCCTAACAAAGGCAGGCCACAGGATCGGTTGATGTCGCCTAGCGATGATTTAGGTGTAAATCAAAAGAAAGAGCAGAAATATGACTCAACTTTTAATGCCAAAGGCAACAGCCGTCTGGTTAATCGATAATACAGGTCTGACATTCCAGCAGATCGGTGATTTTTGTGGTTTGCATGATCTTGAAGTGCAGGCAATTGCTGATGGCGAGGTCGGCGCCGGTATTCTGGGATTTGATCCTGTATCAAATGGACAGTTATCGAAAGATGAAATTGCGCGTTGCGAGGCTGATAGTGATGCTAGCCTGCAAATGGCGTCGAATAATTTGCCGCAACCAACCTTGCGGACAAAGGGACCTCGCTATGTGCCAGTTGCGCGTCGTGGGGATAAGCCTGATGCGATTGCCTGGCTGGTGAAGCATCATCCTGAATTATCTGATGCGCAGATCGGCAAGCTGATTGGCACAACCAAGGACACAATTGGCAAAATCCGTGAAAGAACACATTGGAATATTGCCAATATTACAGCTAAGCACCCAGCGATGCTTGGGCTTTGCAGTCAGCAGGATCTGAATGCCGCAATTGAAAAAGCAGGTGGCGCGCCAAAGGCAAATGCCGAACAGCTTGGTGATTTGTCAGAAATCCCATAGGACATAATGACCTAGCTTAGGAATCCTGCGGCACGAACCTCCGCTATGATCGACATCTCATCTGGAAGGGTGTTTTTCGTATGTAAGTGAGGGACAGTCCTATAAAGTCAAGGGACATGCGTGCTATGGCTATAAAAGGCGCTACCATATGGATAGGTGCCTTTTTTGTTTGTGATGTCATAAGTCGCACAAAGCTTTTTGGAAACGCCTAATTTCTTATCATATTGCATAGGCCTTAGATGTATTTGTGCAATTATATGCTGTCACCATCATGTATAATACTGGGTTGTAATATTAAGGTTTGTGCTACTGAATCTGGCGTAACATTTGAGCGTCACAGTAGTTTGTATTCTGATATTGAGTGGCGGAAAGGGTTAATGGTGCTGCTGGGGAGGATTGAACTCCCGGCCTCTCCCTTACCAAGGGAGTGCTCTACCACTGAGCTACAGCAGCATCGTCTTGTGGGCTTGTTTACTATCAGCCTGACCACGTGTTTTCAAGTGCTATTCTCTGGCGCAGATATGTGGGCTTTTGCGTATGTCTTAGGGCTGTTTTTCCTTCTTGTAGGTTGGTCTATAGCAGCGTGTTTCCAGCTAATTTTGGCCTGTTGCTATCACAGCAAGTATTTCAGAGGGGCAGTGATTTTGGCATCATATTATTTGAAACGCATGAGAAACCGCACGATACGGCGAGTCCTGTTAGAAAATAGGCTATCTGTGTAATAGCTGCCAGCAGCTCGTTTTATGGCCTCTGCATAGGTTGGATAGGGGACAATCATCTGAGCCAACGCACCAATTTTCAGCCTTTGATCGATTGCTAATGTTAGCACAGATATCATTTCGCCTGCTGACGGGCCTAAGGCAGAACCGCCAATCACAACTCCATTTTTCCGCACAATAATCTGCACCATGCCTTCGGTGCGCAAATCTGCACGTGCACGATCATTGCCAGAAAAATCAGCTTTTAAGACACGAATATTATCAGCGCCAAATCTATTGATGGCATCTGTCTCTGTCATACCGACATGTGCTAGCTCTGGGTCAGTATATGTGACCCAGGGTACGGCCGTTTCTTTCTGTTTGGCAGGTAGGCCAAAGAGCATTTGCCGGATGAGCGTGCCTGCATGAGCTGATGCCATATGGGTGAATTGCAGGCGGCCAGCAACATCACCCATGGCAAAGATACGTTTATTGCTGGTGCGCAGGCTTGCATCCACTTGGATGCCGCGGTCTGTTTTTACCCGTGCTTCCTCAAGACCAAGTTCGGAAATATTCGGCTGCCTGCCAACAGCCACAAGGAGATGTGACCCAGATATCTCTTGCCCATCATCTAATATCAACGAGATTGTAGTATCTGCATTTTCCTTAACTTCAGTTGCAGCAGTGCCTTCGATAATATGCATGCCTTCAGATTGTAGTTTTGTGCGAAGACGGTCCACAAGCTCCGGAGAATCTCTGTTCATCATAGAGGCAGCTTCAATAACTGTTACCTGACAGCCGAGACGGAGATGAGCTTGCGCCATTTCCATGCCAATCGGCCCGCCGCCAAGCACCAAAAGATGCTGAGGCTTATCACGAAGCGCAAAAATCGTTTCATTTGTCAGATAGTTCACAGATTTGAGGCCAGCGATAGGCGGTATAAATGCAGATGAGCCGGTGGCAATCACAGCATATTTGAATTTTACAGTCTGGCCGCCACCAATAACTGTCTTTGGTCCGGAAAAACGGGCATGCGCTGGGATGACCTGTACGCCAAGAGACTCAAAACGTTCAATAGAATCATGCGGGGCAATGCCAGCAATAACAGCTTCAACATGATCTTTCACAGCTGAGAAATCTACAGTCACCTGACCTGTAATGCCCATCTGTGGGTTTCCTGTGCCAGCTTTCGCAGCTTTCGCGGCAGCAAGTAATGACTTTGACGGGACACAGCCTGTATTCAGGCAATCTCCCCCCATTTTGCCAGCCTCAAAAAGCACAACAGATGCGCCCATTTGCACAGCGCCAGCAGCGAGGGACAAACCTCCAGAACCAGCGCCAATGATACAGATATCAGTCGTAATATGGGTCATGTTATCTCCTTTTAGGTCTGCATCGACTTAGCCAGTTTAGCCTCAGGGTTTTTTGGTCTGGAAACATCGTGGCTGAAGAGCATCGTGCCGTAGGGCCTATCACGTTCGGGATTTAAATTTACGCCATATGACAGGCATGAGTGACAGCAGACCTAGTCCGATTAGAGGGCCGAGTATTTCAGGCCGCGCAAATAGGCTAAGATCTGGCACGTCACCGGCTGCTAACACATGATCAAATCCACGTGCCACCCAAACATAAATGGTTGTGCCTGGTAGAATGCCGATGGCAGTTGCTGTTGCATACCGGCTAAGCGGCATCTTTGTAAAAGCAGGCACGATATTGATCACCCAGAACGGGGCGGCCGGTATCAGGCGCATGGCAAGCAAATAGTTAAAGTCATTTTCTAGAAAGCCAGCCTCAAGCTTTTCCAGAAAGCCGCCTGCACGTTTGCGTAAGAGGTCTGCCAGAATGGTTCTTGCAGCTATGAAGACGATACAAGCCCCAAACGTAGCTGATAGGATAATCAGTGGCGCGGCTATCCAGCCTAAAATCGCACCGCCTGCGATTGTCAGAGGCAAAGCTACAGGCAAAGAGAATGCCACAGCCAACATATACATGGCAGCAAAAATAGCGCAGCTCAAAAAAATATTAGTCTGCACCAGAGACTTCAGGCCATTATATTCAGCAGCTAATGTCTCAAAACGCAGAATGTCAGCGCCACCAAAGCTAAAAAAGCTGACCAAGCCAATCATGAGAATAAGCGGCAGCAGATAGCGCTGTAATTTTCCTGAACGTGTTGTTTTACTCTGATCGTCTGACATGTTCAGCACCTTTTTGCGATTAGACCTAACAGGCCAGTTCTCTGTTTATAGGCAGAGTAAGCCTATTTACGAAATCTGGCAGCTTTATGTTGGCCCAATGCGCATTTTGCATTTGTTCTTGTGGATCTCACATCAATCAATAGCTATATCTTTTACATAAGTAATATTTTGCAACAAGTAGATGAATCCGCCCGATAGCCATGCGCAAGTCAGATACAGATAAAGACCAGTACAAGCGTGAGAAGCAGGATAGATTGTCTAAAGCGCTGCGCGACAATCTATTTCGGCGTAAACAGCAAATGCGATCACGAAAACAAGCTGCTATTCACGCGCCGGTAGATACAGATGTCCTTTCATCATCAGCAGACCCTAAACCATCTGAAGAAAGCTAGGCCTTATGGATGCACTTGAAATCACGGGTGGTACAGCGTTGCGCGGCACAGTAAAGGTGAGTGGCGCAAAAAATGCAGCATTGCCGTTGCTGGCTGTGAGTCTCATGGGTGCAGATAAGCTGACTCTGGAAAATCTGCCAGCGCTAGCAGACACAAATTCGATGATAGAGCTGCTTGAACATCATGGGCTAACAGTTGCACGTAACGACGAGACAGTGTCGTTCAGTGGCTCAGCTACAAATTTTGACGCACCCTATGAGCTTGTTGCCAAGATGCGTGCTTCAATTCTGGTACTTGGCCCGTTATTGGCTCGTTATGGTGAGGCGCGTGTCTCACTGCCGGGCGGGTGTGCTATTGGCACACGTCCCGTTGATTTGCATGTAAAGGCTATGCAGAAACTCGGTGCAACAGTGGAATTGGCGGATGGCTATATTCAGGCACGGGCGCCAAAAGGTCTGACAGGGGCACGTATTGTATTTCCCTTTGTATCTGTTGGGGCAACTGAAAATGCTATGATGGCAGCAGCTTTGGCACGGGGTACAACAGAATTGGTGCAGGCAGCTCGTGAACCAGAAATCATTGACCTTGCCACTTGTTTGAATGCTATGGGTGCCAAAATCACTGGACATGGCACAGATATTATCACGATTGAGGGTGTTGACGCGCTGCATAGTACAAACCATCAGGTCCTGCCAGATAGAATTGAAGCTGGTAGCTTTGCGATAGGGGCCGCAATGACATGTGGGCATTTGCGGTTAGAGACAATTGTCCCAGAGCATTTGGAATCGCTTTTTGATGTGATGCGAGATGCGGGGGCTAGCATCAAAACAGGCGCTGACTGGGCAGAGATAAGTGCCTCAAATCGACTGCAGGCTGTCGATATTGAAACACGTCCATATCCAGGTTTTGCCACAGATTTGCAAGCACAATATATGGCTATGATGTGCCTTGCGGATGGCAGCTCTGTTATATCAGAAACGATTTTTGAAAATCGGTTCATGCATGTGCCTGAACTTGCGCGTATGGGTGCCAATATAATTGTGGATGGCCGGTCTGCTGTGGTGAAGGGTCGTGAAGCACTCAAGCCAGCGCCTGTTATGGCAACAGATTTACGTGCGTCTATCTCACTTGTGCTTGCCGCATTGACAATAGATGGGGTCAGTCGCGTTAATCGGATCTATCATCTAGATCGTGGCTATAGCCGGTTAGAGCAAAAGCTTGGCGCTTGCGGTGCAAAATTGCAGCGCATTCAGACCTAGTCGCTGGAAATTTTGAGGATTATGCCGATGGCAGACCCAGTAAAATTACTTGTGAGAAATACAGATGATATTGATGTCGTGTCTAGCTTGCTTCAAGACGCGCTTTGTACGCCGTCAGACATGCAACATGATGTAGCTGTTGGTGAGTTTTTAGCTGTAGTGAATCGATTTTGCTGGGAGCAGCCATCCATACAAAATCCGCAGGATGGCAAGCCTGTCTATGCGAGAACTATGGCTGGCTTGCGCATTGCGGATGTTCTATCTGTACAGCAACGCGGTATGGAAGACCGTTCAGGGTTTTACAATTTGCTCGCAATTGAGTATGAGAAGCCTAAACAATCTTTGCGGCTAGTTTTTTCAGCTGGTGCTGAAATCAGGCTGCATGTGTCAGATTTGCGGTTAGTGCTGGCAGATTTGTCAGTAGACTATCCAACTCCGGCTCAGCCGCACCACCAATAGGCAGTTGGCTGAGTCTGAGTGCAGAACTGATAGATATTGCACATACTAAGCATTTAGACTGTGCAAAATGGGCTGAGACAATAGGTATATTAGCCAGAGAATAAATAGGTTTAGGTAAGATAATGACACCAGAATATCGCGCCACATTGACAGAAACAGGCGCCTCTATTGATGATGGAAAGCTTGTGCTTGCCTTGCCTAAGGGACGGATATTGGATCAAGTGCTGCCTATTTTGTCTCGGGCTGGTATAGAGCCAGAGGCAGCGTTTTTTGAAGCGTCTGATAGGCGTCTACGCTTTTCTACAAATATCGATTATCTGGATATTATACGTGTACGCAGCTTTGATGTGGCGACTTTCCTTGCCTATGGTGCTGCACAAATGGGCATTGCCGGCTCTGACGTGCTGATGGAATTTGATCACCCGGAAATATATGCGCCAGTGGATTTGCATGTTGGGAAATGCCGTATGGTCGTTGCCAGCCTTGCAGAATTGGCAGAGCAGGATGACCCTCGTCAATGGTCTCATTTGCGGGTTGCCACAAAATATCCGAATGTAACACAAAAGCATTTCTCAGCCCGAGGTGTTCGTGCTGAATGCATTAAGCTCAATGGGGCAATGGAGCTGGCCCCTGGTATGGGTCTGTGCCGGCGGATTGTAGATCTGGTTGAAACAGGCTCAACATTAGTTGCAAATGGCCTCGTAGAAGTTGAGGAGATCGCAACGATATCCTCTCGATATGCTGTTAATCGTGCAGCCTGGAAGATGCAGCCTGAGCGGATTGGCCACTGGATAGAACAAATACGAAATGCTGTGTCAGACCAGGCCTGATGACATCAGGGCCAATCTGAAAAAATAGCATTAGAGCGATTGGTAATGAGGTGAATTTGAGTCAGAACAGACTGATTCATATTGAGGTTGAACAAGACCCATCGCGGATATTATCTGCCGAGCACCAGCATGAGCAGGCGGTTGCTATCTATGATATTTTGGATGAGAATATATTCCATTTAGCGCAGGTGGATGGGCCCTATCGTTTAATGTTGCGCACAGATATGCGCCACGTACATTTTGATGTGCAGGATGAAGCTGGTGGCCAGCTCAATGGCCTTGTGCTTGCCTTAGGTCCATTTCGCCGCATCATGCGCGATTATGGCCAAGTCTGTCTCACCTATTATGATGCTATTCGAACAAAGTCTCCAAGCCAAATTCAGGCTATCGATATGGGCCGCCGCGCACTTCATAATGAAGGGTCTGAATTATTAAAGGAAAGATTGTTGAATTTTGCCACTATGGATGAGCTGACAGCCAGGCGCCTATTTACACTGATGTTTGTCATGACTGCACGGAGGGTTAGCTAATGCAAGCTGACGATAAACCTGTTTTGTTTGCTTGCACCCTAAATGGGGTGCGCTCTGTCATGGCAGAGGCGATATATAAACAACTTTCCGGCAAACAGGCGCAGTCTTGTGGGGTTATGCCAGGGCCAGCAAATGGTTTTACTGCAGCTGTAATGCAGGAAATTGACCTTGATGTTACAGACCATATTGCTCAGGATTTCATGGCTTTAAACCCCGAAGATTTTCGTCTTGTGATTTCTATGTCAGCTGAGGCCAAGCTAGAAGCCGAAAGCTGGGCTGGTCCAGATATAGACCATAAGCATTGGCCCATATCAGAGCCAGTCGGCGGCGATGGCAATCGAGAAGCGCAGCTTCATGCCTATCGGGCGGTACGTGATGAAATTATCACACAGATTCAGGAAAGCTTTGGTCTATAATTCCGGATATAGCTTGACTTTAAGGGTCAGTTTGCGGTTCACTCCAACCCAGTTTCAACCATATAGGTAAATGAATATGGCCAAGGAAGGCGTAATTGAATTTTCCGGCACTGTCGCAGAATTGCTGCCGAATGCTATGTTTCGGGTAAAGCTTGATAATGAGCATGAGGTTTTAGCACATACAAGTGGAAAAATGCGGAAGAACCGCATTCGTGTACTTGCAGGTGATAGAGTTAATGTTGAAATGACACCATATGACCTAACCAAAGGTCGTATCACGTTCCGCTTCAAATAAAATTCAGGTATGAATATTGGTCTGACCGTGCATTAGTGCCCTTGCGCTAAAGGGCCAGCTGGTTAGCTCCAAGCTGGTTTGCTATAGTAAGAGATGTGCAAATGAATGATGCGTTGACGCAAGATATTCTGGTCCAAAATTCGCTGGCCCAAGCTTCTCTGATCCAAGATTCTCTGGTCCAAGAGTCTCTGCCGGAGGGATTTACGCAGCTTAAGGATGAGCCTGTCTTCAACCCTGCCTTGCATTTACAGCTTGAAGCGCCTTCCGACATATTTAGCTTGCAAGATTTTGGCTATGATAGAGACACGGGTCTGGCAGATAGTCCTGTGGATTTTGCCGCTACGTCAGTCTTTCGCATATTGAGTGCAGAAGGTGCTGCCGCATTGCATCAGACAGCCAAGGCGCTGGAGCCATTTGCAACGTCAAATCCGCGCATTGAGCGGAATGTACGTGGCGGCGTATACAGGTCGAAATTCTTACGTGATTTATGTTTATGTGAGGATATAACGCAGTTTCTGTCCGAGATTGCTGGTTTGCCTCTCATGCCGCATACGATTCCGCATCAGTTAGGCCATATGAATTTTAATCCAGCGAAAATTGGGGCCAATGTTGATAAATGGCACGTTGACACATTGCGCTTTGACTATGTGATGTTCGTGACTGACCCAACCCAATATGAAGGCGGCCAGTTTCAATATTTCAAAGGCACGAAACAAGAGATGGCAGCCCTAAAGGCGTCAGGTGCTGAAGTGCCGCCAGAGAAGATTATATCTCCTGCCATGCCTGGACCGGGATATGCTATTCTTCAGCAAGGTAATCTGGTTGTGCATCAGGCAAAAGGTCTGACAAAACCAGGAGAGCGGATTACAATGGTCAATGGCTATGTGGCTGCAGATCCCGCCATTTCAGATTATTCGCGCTATGACCAGCTTTGTCATGCTGATCCTGAGGATGTGGTGACAACCGAATTTTCTCGTCATTCAGCCCTGCATGCAACTAGATTGCTGGAAAAAGCTGTGCTTGCAGATGGATTTCACACAGACCATGGCGCCAAAGCAGACCAGTTAGAAAAAGCAGCAAATATCTTGCTTGATGCTGCTGCCCAGATTCGCCGTGGCAAAAAAGAAATGGAACATTTCGGCGATTAGTCGCCTAACTATTGCCAGCCAGACTAATGCCGGCCAGACTAATGCCAGCCATCCTAATACCAATCAGACTATCACTGGTCGCGGATTTGTTGGTGACACCATAGCTTGTTTTCCGCGATTTCATATATGTTGGCGTTGGCAGGCTTTTCAGTAATTGGTAGGTATTTGATAGCCATATTTGTAACATCGAAGCAGGTTGCCGAGTTGCAACTATCGGATGTGAGGCAAATAGAGCTGTATGGTGCAGTTTGCTCTTAACCTTATTTAAGAAAGCCAAGACTCTATGTCACTAGATCATACGCCATTCATCTTAGCATCAGCATCGCCAAGGCGGGTAGAGCTCTTAGCACAAATTGGCATAAGCCCGACAGAAATTGTGCCTGCTGATATTGGTGAAACAGCTCTGCCAACCGAAACGCCGGCCCAATATGCCGAAAGAATGGCCTATGAAAAGGCTATAAAAATTGCTGGTAATTATTCAGAAACACGGGTTTTGGCTGCTGATACTGTTGTTGCTGTTGGCAGGCGTATCTTACCAAAGGCGGAAACCGAAGCAGAGGCGTGTGCTTGTCTGAAACTGCTATCTGGTCGTCAACATCGCGTTTTTGGCGGCATTTGCCTCATGAATAAGGATGGAAGAGCCTATCAAAGATTGAGTGTTTCAACGGTGAGGTTTCGGCGTCTGGCAGCTGATGAGCTGGACGCCTATATCCAGTTTGGAGATTGGCAAGGCAAGGCTGGCGGGTATGCGATACAAGGTATGGCAGCTAGATATATTTCAACAATTTCAGGGTCATATTCCAATATTGTTGGTCTCGATTTATATCAAACCTCTGGCATGTTGAGAGCGGTGGGGTATTCGTAATGTCAGCTAGTCAGCATTATGACAGGGTTCTTGCAGCCGCAACATGCAATCTGGTTGTAGCAGATAGTGCAGATAAGCCGCAGAAACTTGCTTTTTTTCATAATCGAACTTTGCTGGAGATTTGGCACAAGCCTGAAGAGAGTGTGATAGGGCAGATCATTTGGGCGCGTGTAAGTCAAATCTTTCCGCAACATAGGCGGGCCAATATTATATTGCATGATGGTCGCCCTGCCTCACTGCGCATGCCGGTCTCTGCTAAATTGCAATCTGGGAAGTTGGTAATTGTCACACTCACAGCTGAGGCATATGCAGACAAGCCAGCCCAAGCTATATTAGGCGCGGAAATCGCTGGGGCGTTTTCAATTATAAAACTGCTGGGGAGTGGTGTGGTCCGCACATCCTTTAAACAGTCAGAAAAGCCAGATGAAGGGCGCCATAACACTATCGACATTCTACAAAAATCACTGCCTGATAAGTTAGATTTGGTTCTCCGTAGACGAGCGTCTCTTGCAGAAGATGATGTGATTGCAAAAGAGGTTAGCACTTTGGTGGCGCTTGCCGAAGAAGTTGCACCTGCATTACATACAACACCATCTGAGCCGTCTTGTATATTTAACGGTGTGCCAGCGCTAATGCGTGCAAAGCTACAGGCGCCAGAGGCAGATAACATTATTGATGCAACGCATGATTTATGGGACCTCGCTGCCGAACAATCAGAGGCAGCTTGCCGTGAGGTTGTGACCACACAAAGTGGCATAACTCTGTGGTTTTCACAAACAAAAGCATTAGTCGCAGTTGATGTTGATTCTGCTGCATCAAAACTTTCGGCAGAAGCGCTTGTCATAGAGGCGTGCGCTGTTTTGATGCAGCAAATTACATTGCGGCAATATGCAGGTATTATACTGTTTGATTTGCCGCGTTTGAGCCGGTCTGGGCAAAATATGGCAAAAGCCTTGTTGGATAGGCTAGCTGAAATTGCGCCGCGCCATCCAGATATTCTCGGTTTTGGGCCTGCCGGTCTTATGGAGCTTCGTGTTCGCCATACCCGTACACCGCTGCGTGATGTACAGGCTTTTGCTGAGCTATAAAGCCTTGGCATGGGCCTATAATTATTAGATATAGATAGGTAGTCTGTCTGTGGTTTGCTCTGTTTGAGCTGAAACGGTCCTTTGTTGATGGAAGGGAAATTCCAATGAGTGCAAAAATCACCTCATTAGATGATGTCCGTAAGACGGGCCAAAAGCCTACAGATTCATCTGTGTCACCTATTTCCAAGCCTTGTCCACAATGTGGCGCAGAGTCAGCAAAGCCACACACACCCTTTTGTTCACGTCGTTGTGCACAGCTAGATTTGGGCGCCTGGCTAAATGAAGATTATCGTGTGCCTGCTCATGAGGCGCAAGAGGATGCAGACCTAGAAGCGATGCTTGCAGATGCAGACCGCGATCCTGGTCTAAAATAAGCATGAGATAGATTGTGCTACCAGTATCTTCAGGGCTGTAGATAATTAATGCTGATTCAAATGGGCAAAAGGCTGGACAGCAGAATTTGAGGCCGCTATAACATCCGGCACAGGCAAAATTTGCAAGTCTTATGCGAAGCAGCCAGATGGTAGAAATACCTAATGCCCGGATAGCTCAGTTGGTAGAGCAGCGGATTGAAAATCCGCGTGTCGGTGGTTCGAGTCCGCCTCCGGGCACCACTTTTTCCCTCATAAAATCCTCGGTCTATAAAGATTTTTCAGCCCTTAGACACTCGTCATAACTCTAGTATTGTTATGGCTGGATACGAACCTGTTTAGCTCATTAGTCAAAGTATTTGTGTCGCAGCGGTGGCTGAGGTGTGCCATGGTGATAGCGTGTAACCTATGGTCAGCCTACGTTTACGGCCTTTATACTGCGTGATTTTAGCTGAGCATTTGTGACAAGGAGGCGCAAGGCGCTAATTTTGGCACCATATCTCAGAAATGACTCCCGCTGTTAGTGGAGGCAAACACCGCTTCAAAAAGATCTTCAAAAGGCCATTTGGTGTGGTTTTTGTTTGTTGCTTTACTATGGTTTTTAGACGTATCAAGCCAAACTAGAAGCTCTGCAAAACACAAGCGATATCTATGAGATTGCAAGTCCGACAGGTTGCTCTTTGCAAAAGCTGTTACAGATGGTTGCCCATTTAGCGGCCGATTCTAAGCGACTTTCGTACCAATCAAAAGCAGTTTCGGCCATCTTCATATCACCCGCTTCCACAAATTGTCTAAAATTATTCCTGTTAAAGACAGCGTCGTCTGCGTCGGTTCTCCCCTTTGATACAAGATCCCGACAGTCTAGCGCAAAGGTAGTGGAGTGCGTTGACATCAAAATAAACCATACAGCAATAAAAATTTTCTCAATCAAGGTTCCAAAAACGGTGATTGGACATAGGCAATGCGTAACACAACAAGGAAACAAAGTTTGGAAAAAGATACCGTACGCGATTTGCTTCAGTAGTTTGGCCCCAATTAATCTAGGCATGTGTCAATTGGCGTATACACAATAAAGGAGAGGCTAGGATGGAAGTACATTTCCCACATTTGACGAATGGTATTGTGCAGCCAAAGCGCATACGTAAGACAACAAGCCGCACAAAGTTACTGATGTTTCTTACCGTAACAATTCTTGGTTTCTTATTGCTTTTCCAATCTGCTTGGGCATCTACTATGAACCAAGAAATGATTGCGCAGCAGGAAAGGCTTCAGGTTGAAGTTTGTTATGAACTCAAGAAAGACATAAATGGGTTCATCTATTTGCACCTTGTGATGTCAGATGAAAATCAAATGGCAGCTGAGACGGTAAAGTATCTGGAAATGCTAACGACCTCCTACGCTAATTTCTGTAAACGCTAGATGCAAAAGCGCCAGATACCGAAGTAGCTGACCCTCTGTGACGGTCGACTACCATTAGAGGTCATGATGGCTCCGAGTGAAATCAGAGAAAGACGAGCAGCATCATGAGGCTGTTCACAGTCTAGGAAAGGTGAGGCATATCATCTTCTAGATAGATCTCAATAATCTCTCTAAAACTTGTTTCGGCACGAAATCCCAGTGAAATAGCACGTTCTGGCTGAAAAGCACGGGGCCAGTTATTAACAATTTCTATAATTTTGTCATCAGGCGATGGTTTGATTTTCGCAATTACAGCTTCACCAGCAATGTCACGAAGGGCTTCAATTTGTTCTGCCACCGTGCAAGATAGCCCTGGCATATTTAGGCTGCGTCTGCCCCCAAGCAAGCTCGTATCAAGATTGGCGGCATGAACCATAAACCCTGCTGCAGATCGCGGTGAGGCGTGCCAATGACGGACAGTATCTGGCACGGGCAAAATGGCGTCAAAGCCATTTAGAGGGTCTCTAATAATGCCTGAAAAAAAGCTAGATGCTGCAGCATTTGGTTTGCCTGGTCTGACGCAAATGGTTGGTAGCCTAATGGATAAGCCGTCAATATAGCCCTTTCTGGCATAATCAGCGATAAGCATTTCAACCATTGCTTTTTGCGCACCATAAGAGGTTTGTGGGGCCGTCAGAAAGTCGTCATGAATTGCTTCTAATTTATTGTCAGGAAAAGGTGGGCCAAAAACAGCTATTGATGAAGCAAAAATGATTTTTGCGCGATAACGCTCATCGCTTGCTTGATGATAGTGTTTTAAGGCTTCACATAAATGCCAGCTACCTTGCATATTTACTGACCAGCCCTTGTTAAAATTTTGCTCAGCTTCACCAGACACCATAGATGCCAGATGAAAAATAATGTCTGGCTGATAGGCTGCTAATTGCATCACGGTGTCAGCAGCAGCTAAATCGCCAGACAAGCACAAATAATTTTGATGGTTTAAGGGCGCTTCTGGTTCAATAATATCATGTAATATTAGCTTTTCATCAGCTTTCAGGATCCCGCCTTCTTGTATCAGCCTGTCTGTGAGCTTGCGCCCAATCATGCCAGCAGCGCCTAATATCAAAATGGTCATACAAATAAATCCCTGTTAAGAATGGTCCTGTAAGGTATTCAGCCTAGCATGGCTATTTGCGCAAAAATAGTCATCAATGGTAATTGCGAAATCGTAATACTTGATAAGCGGAGTGCGTGGTAAACCAATATCCTTTACCCGCATTATGATGCAGCAATTGGATATGGCTCTAGGACAGGTTTCAAATATTGATGCGGATGCTGCCACTTTTCTCAACCATTTCAGTTTTTGCTTGTGGTAAGTAGGGCAATTGGTAAGCTACTGGTATTATGAATATTTTCAATACTATTACATCATTGTTCAGCGGCGAGCGTGTATCACACACAGATACCTTCATATTAGCGGCAGTTGCGCTGGGTTTATATTTCGGTATAAGGGCTTTGCGTAAGCGTTTTAAGACCGACAAAACTTAAAAAGCCCCGCTGCCTATATATAGTTGATATTACGAGTGTCTTATCGATAACGCGCTTGGTAACTAGCGCCTATCGTCAAAGCTGGTCTTGTTAAAGGGCAATCAACTTACACAGGCTGGCGCTTTACCTGAGACACGCCTTATCCAGCAAAGCCCGTCTCGTTGTCTGTCTGTGAGCAATGTTCACTGGAAATTTTGGTTCAAAAAGAAGCATATTGGGAAACTTGTGCGGGGAGTTTTTTGCTAAGGACGTCTTGGCTGGACCTCTTTTTGCAAAGGCAGTTCTACTGCTTAAACAGAAAAATAGGATTAGAGCTATAGCATTGATATATCAGATGCAGATATCTAGGTGTTTCTAGCTAGTTTTGTCTCTACTGCCAGTGCTTTTGAGGGTGGCTGTTTTGATACTGTCTGGTTTGTATCTAGAAATGAGCATAATTAGCCATATTGTAACCATATTCCTTGACCATAAAATCAGGATAGAGACTGCCGACTGGTAGAGACTGCAATTTCGAATGAATTGGTATGAAGATGAAACATATAACCTTTGCAATCGCCGCGTCTATTCTGGCTATTATTATGATGCCACGCATAGTGCTGGCAGAGACCTTTGTGTATTCTGGTGGCTGCTTTTGGTGCACAGAGGCGGACTCTGAGAAGCTTGATGGCGTCAGTGATGTCATCAGCGGCTTTACTGGCGGTTCGACAGCAGACCCTGTCTATCAGCCTGGCCAATGGGGCGACCATCGTGAAGCTGCGCAGGTCATATATGACCCTGAGATTATTTCCTTTGAAGAGCTGGTTGCGCATGTATATGCCACGATTGATTATGAAGATAATGGCGGTCAATTTTGTGATCGTGGTCATTCTTATAGTCCTGCCATATATTACAAGACTGAAGCAGAGCGCATGATAGCTGAGAAGCTGGCGCCAGAGACGTCAATCGTGCCAATTGAAGCTGAAAGCCAATTCTACCCTGTTCGCGAGGCACATCAGGATTTTTATAAAAAGAACGGGATAAAATACAGATTCTATCGGTTTAGCTGTGGCAGAGATCGCCGGATTGAAGCACTCAATGCGGGCTAGAAAATAAATCTGAAATTTAGGCATCCATTGACTCATGTTTGCGTAAGAAAAAACGGACCGGATTTTCTTTTTTGGAGTTATTCATGAGCGAAGCAAATGCCTGCGGTTGTGGTCGTAGCCCAACTGGTAAATGTTGCGGTTGGCACAATCTATCTGAAGAACAATATGCCGAGAGAAAGGCGCAATGGGAAGCTAAGCAGGACGCAAAGAAAGCGGCTAGCTAACTCGTCAGACAGATAGTTGTTAAAACAAATGGTATGGGTAGTGTTATCTGCACTACCCGCACCAGCATTCCCTCGCAAAATTAGCCGTAAAGCTGATTTTTGACGCTTTTAAAAGCCCTAAATTATAAAGCGTAAATGTCGTTCGATGCGCTAGCGCCAAAGGACTGCACACGACTTCGTGCTGGGTTGTGTAAACAGGTATTTTGAGGGGTTTGAAACGGTCTGCCTATTTCAAAAGTGATGTCGTCGGCTGGTTGTAACATGCTCTCAACCAACCAAATTTTGTCCTGTGAATATGTATTTTGTGGGTGTCAAAGCAATCCACCAGCTTCAGCAGCTATTTGATAGGCTAGTGCCAATAAGCTCATAATCTAGTAGAGCTGGCCTTGTGAGTTGATATTACCAGTATCAAAACTGTCAGAAGACTGAATATTCTGGCTCTAGCGCTTTTGTACAGGGAAAATTGCAGGTCTTCAAAATACCGGCCTAGATGGCTTTACGGCGTCAAAATGGCTAATTCATATCAAGCTTTGATAAATTCCTACTACTTATTATCTGTTTATATATTTATGCTTTTGCGCATCGCGCCTGTATAGGAACGATGTATATTTAGAGAGAGGGTAAAAATGGCGCCGTCTAAAAAGGAAAACCTCGGTTGGACGCCTGAGCAGATTTCGTCTTTAGATGGGAAAACCTATCTGATAACAGGCGCAACATCTGGAACAGGGTATCAAGCAGCTCGCATCTTGCTTTCGAAGGGTGCTGAGGTTGTCATGCTTAATCGCAATCCACAAAAATCAAAGGCAACAATAGATGCCCTTAAACAAGCCTGTGGAGATAATGCCAAAATACGGTTTGTCACAATGAATTTGGCAGATTTAGCAACTGTGCAGGCAGCAGCAGACGAAATTTTGGATACTGTACCAAAGATAGATGCGTTGATTTGTAATGCAGCAATCGCACAAGTGCCGAAAAGGCAGCTGACTATTGATGGTTTTGAAAGCCAATTAGGCACTAACCATTATGGGCATTTTTTGTTATGTGGGAGGCTTTTTGAGCGTCTTGAAGCCTCTCAGGGTAGGGTCGTTATTGTCGCTAGCCTAGGATATAATTTGGGGCTTAAGACCATAAAATTCACGGATATGAATTGGGATAAAAATTACAGCCCGAATTCTGCCTACAGCCAGAGTAAATTGGCGCAAATGATGTTCGCGTATGAGCTGCAAGATAGGCTTGATCGGACAAAATCGCATGTGAAGGCATATGTCTGCCATCCAGGTTCGTCCGCTACCTCACTCATAGCCACAAATGGCAGCGGCCTTACAAAGGCAATCTTCTGGCTTATGACAAAGACACCGCTGGTGCAATCAGCCGAAAAAGGCTCCTACCCAAGTTTAATGTGTGCGACAGAAGATGGGCTTGAGGCTCGGGCACTCTATGGGCCAACTGGCTTCATAGAATTTGTCGGACCAGTCGGCAAAGGTACGCTGAATGCGCATGCTTATGACAAGCAGGTGATGGAAAAATTATGGTCTGTGTCTGAAGAAGCAACTGGGTTTCGCTGGCAATTCTAATCTTTTGCGTAGAGGAAATCTGCTAGGGTTTGAGTGCGCATAGACCTCTCATCTGCAGTAATTAGCTTAACGGTGATATAGGCTCTATTGGCGGTATGAAGCTATTTCCGTTGGGTTTATGTCCATCCTGTATCTAGCGTATTAGGGCTTTAAATTTTGGTGATAGCATGCGGGCTTATAATTTGATGTAGCATACTAAAATTAGACGCGTGTCAAAGGTGAGCTGGACTGGCTAAAAAATCAGAGGATTTCACAAGTTTTTGGTCTAAAGAGTTAACGGCTGTTCAAGGCTAAAGCTTGCATTGTTGCAAATCATCGCTTCGTAGGGTCCTGCCCGCATCTTTACCATATTCCCTATACTCATTGCTGCGGAGCATCTCTGAATTCAGGCTGACAGCGCTATCGCAATATCTGCTGCCAGAGCGGCATTATTTTCAATTAAGGATTTATTAGTTTTCAGGCTGATGCCATCTGTTATGTGCCTGATGCTATCCAGTAAAAACGGCGTAAGTTGTTTGCCGCTTATCTTCTGTGTTTCAGCATCCTTGAGAGCTTGATGAATTGCTGCAGTAATCTGTGCCGGTGGTATTTCCTCTTTTTCAGGAACAGGATTACCAATTAATACGCCCCCTGTTAGCCCAGTTTGCCATTTATGCTTACATAAATTTGCAATCTCTGCCGCAGTATCAAGGCGGCATTCAAGAGCAACGCCGGATGTGCGAGACCAGAAGGCAGGCATAGTATCGCATTGATACCCGATAACCGGGACACCTAATGTTTCCAGATATTCCATGGTTGCAGGGATATCCAATATCGCTTTCGGCCCAGCACATATGACAGCAACATCTGTCTTTCCCAGTTCTGGGAGATCTGCTGAGACATCAAAATTTTTATCAGCACCATGATGTACGCCACCAATACCGCCTGTGGCAAACACCTGTATGCCTGCGGCAGCCGCGATAATCATAGTGGCTGCGACAGTGGTCGAACCATCCAAGCCTTGGCTTAAGGCTAGAGGCAAATCACGTCTGGATAGTTTTGTGATGGTATTTTGAGAGTTGCCTAGATGTAACAACTCTTCTTCAGTCAACCCAGCCTTTGGGATGCCATCAATGACAGCGATAGTTGCTGGGGTTGCCCCTTTTTGCCTGATGATATGTTCAAGTGATTTGGCTGTCTCAATGTTTTCTGGATAGGGAAGCCCATGTGAAATGATTGTCGATTCCAAAGCCACAACAGGCCGGCCTGCGTGAAGTGCCTGCTTCACCTCATCTGAGAGTTTCACCTTAAGTTTGTTAGACATCATGGTCTCATTTCTGCTCGATGAGCTGTGATACAGCCGGGGTGACGGCCTCTGGGTATTTTAAGGTCACTGCAGCTGCCTGTAATCCTAATTGGACGGCCTGATTTTGCGGCATGCCATGTAGCTGGCCATGAAGTAATCCGGCAAAAAGGGCATCTCCAGCGCCTGATACTGAAACGGGTGTCTCTTTGAGCGCTTCTGGACGTGCTGATAGCTGATGCGCTTGATGATTATAAATCAGGCCTGCTTCTCCAAGCGATATTATGACGGTCTGGAGGCCAAGTTTTACCAGAATTTCTACTGTTTTTGCAGGGTCATCATTGCTGGCCAAACCTGTTAGTTTGGCAGCTTCGCTTTGATTGCATTTAAGGCCCTCAAATTGCCCTAAATATGGTGTGAGTTTGACAATTTTCTCAGATGATACACCGTCAAAATAGAGGTTTGGTCTGCCTTCGTGCGTTATAAGCCATGCGATACTCTCAGCTGGAAGATTACAATCAGCAACAATTATGTCAGAGGCTGTAATAACCTGTTCGAACTGAGCCAAATATGTGGGGGTTAGCCTATCAACCAAAGCCATCTGGTTTACCGCATGGAGTAATTCACCTGCATTATCGAGCAAAGTTAAATAGCTATCTGATACAGAATTTGCACAGATATAAGACGCCTCTATATCAACATGTGCTGCAGATAGACTCTCAATGATTATCTTTGAGAAATCATCATCACCAATACCGCAGATTAGTTTTACATGATTGCCAAAATGCCCCAAATTTTCTGCGATATTGCGCGCCACGCCTCCGGCAGATGTAGTTATTTGCCCTGAATATGAGTCAGAAAATGTTGTTTGTTGCTCTGTATATCTGGCAACAATATCCACATTCGCACCACCAATAACGGTAAT
>WTHY01000071.1 GCA_011522945.1 Alphaproteobacteria bacterium | reverse complement strand
CCATGTCATTTGACGTTTGGCATAATGTCGAGAGTCCCGCTTTGCAAGATATATAGCACGCTCTAAGTCATGATTTCCTGCCAGATAGTCTTTTAATGCAGACACACCGAGTGCTTTCATAACAGGCAAGGATGGTGCCAAATGCCGTGCAAGAAGTGCTTTGACTTCCTCCAAACCACCATCAAGCAGCATCTGTTCAAATCGATTATCGATATTATCATAGACAATCTGCCGATCTGGCAGCAGCGCCAAACAAATTGCTTGGCCTGCAATCTGCCCTTCGCCTGACAAAGTTTGCCAAGAGGATAATGGACGACCAGTTTGCCTATAGACAGATAGAGCCCGCACCAGACGTTGACTATCGCCAGCTTCTAGTTTCTCACCTAAAATAGGGTCGACCTCCTTTAGGGTTGCTTTTAGCAATGCCCCACCCATTTCCTCTAATTCAGCCTGTGTTTGGGCTTGTATTGCATCAGATACGTCCGGGATTGGCGAAATACCATGCAAGGCAGCTTGCAGATACATGCCTGTGCCACCGACCAAAATAGGCAAACGACCTGCGGAGCGACTTTCAGCCACGGCCTCTCTAACAAGTTTCAACCACAGCGCAACAGAACACCGTGTTTCACCATCCAAGCATTGATATAACCGATGTGGCACTACAGCCTTATCATCATCACTTGGGCAGGCAGTCAAAACAGGTAAATCTACATAAACTTGCATGGAGTCTGCATTGATTATGGTGCCATTTGCCTTTTTTGCTATATCAAGTGCAAGTGAAGACTTGCCGCTAGCGGTTGGACCGGCGATAAGTAAAAAATCTGATTTTATGTCAAAGGCACTCATGCCACAGCCCTAAATTATCAAGGCCAAACATGCAAGATATATGCGTCTTTTCTAGTTCCGTGCCAGACCATGACTGGCATCATTTGTTCACAGAAATTGCTAAAAGCTATCAACTAGAGGCATTTCAAGTCCTGAGCACGGGTAGTAATGGCCGGTGGGCTGCTGAAGCACGTGGTACCCTATCTTCCAAAGACCTCGCGCATTTGCGGGCACAATATCCTATGGATGTAAATTGTATTGTCGCAGAGGGCAGGCAAAAACAACTACTCATCGCCGATATGGACAGTACTATCATCCGTCAAGAATCTCTTGATCATCTTGCCTATATTGCTGGAAAAGGTGATGAAATTGCAGCAATTACGGCCGCAGCGATGGCTGGAGACCTTGATTTTGAGCAAGCACTTGATAAGCGGCTGAGTATGCTAGCAGGAGAATCAGCGCAGCTTCTAGAGCAAGTTATAGCAGAAACCACTATTACAGATGGCGCTGCAGAGCTTGTTGGCACCATGCGTGCAAATGGGGCGAAATGCTATCTTGTATCTGGTGGTTTTACATTTCTAACAGGCCCGATATCTAAAACACTTGGATTTCATGGGCATTTCGCTAATAAGCTGCTTTTAGATGGTGATCAATTAGCAGGGTCAGTTGAAAAGCCTATCCTTGACAGAGATGCAAAATTAGTACGCCTGAATGCTCTTACTTCAGAATTTGGACTGACAGTTGACGAGGCTGCAACTATTGGCGATGGCGCAAATGACCTCGCAATGCTGAAAGCTGCTGGACTAGGCGTTGCCTTTGAGGGCAAAGCTTTACTCAGAGAGCAGATAAACATCCAACTGAACCACACTGATTTAACTGGGTTGCTGTTTCTGCAAGGCTATCATGAGGAGTCATTCACCTGTCACGCTATTTAGAAATAGACCTGACAGAGCTGTAAACATAAAAAGGGCGACCCACATGCAACGAGGGCCGCCCTTTTTCATTTCTAATTCGTGTTAGGTACTATCTATCAACGAAGCCAAGCTGGACAAACCTTGTGCGCCCATCACTCTCGATAAGCATGAGAACACCATTGCGGCCTGCCTCACGAGCAGCGTCAATACCCTCTTTTAGCTCAAGGGCTGAGGCTACACGGCTTTGGCCAAGTCGTTTGATAAGATCTCCAGCTTGTAAGCCACGTTCTGCAGCAGGGCTGCCCTCGATGACTTCTGTAATCACAACACCTGTTTCATCTTCACCAAGACCGAATTCTTCAGCGAGCTCAGCTGTTAGTGTCTGAACTGTTAAGCCTAGCGCGCCAAAGCTGAACACATCTTCATCTTGTGGCTTACCACCAGATAACAAACCACCATTTTCAGCCTGCTCAAGCTCACCAAGCGTTACATCCTGTATGATAGTCTCACCATTTCTGACGATTTCTACGGGCACAGTCTTTTCAACGGGTGTTTCTGCAACAATGCGAGGCAGATCACGCATGCGATCAATCTTTTTGCCATCAAACTGCCTGATGACATCACCAGCTTCAATACCGGAATTATCAGCAGGGCCGCCTTCTGTAACAGCTGAGACAAGTGCACCAGTTGCATCTTCTAGACCAAGGCTTTCGGCAATATCAGGCGTGATTTCTTGAATAAAAACACCGAGCCAGCCACGTCTTGTGCGCCCATATTCCTGTAATTGGGATACAACATTCGTCGCTAGATTTGCCGAAATCGCAAATCCAATACCGACTGAGCCGCCAGTCTGTGAGAAAATCGCAGTGTTGATACCTATCACCTCACCTTCGAGGTTAAAGAGTGGCCCACCGGAATTCCCTCTATTAATAGACGCATCAGTTTGGATAAAATCATCATAGGGGCCGGATCCAATATCACGGCCACGCGCAGACACAATACCAGCTGTAACAGTGCCGCCCAATCCAAACGGATTACCAATAGCGACAACCCAATCCCCGACACGCAGCGCATCTGAATCACCAAAAGATACAGCAGATAATTGCACATCTTCTGGGTCAAATTTTAGCACAGCAATGTCAGTCTTGCGGTCACGTCCCACGATCTCTGCTTTAAATCGCGTGTCATCTGCTAGAGAAATTGTGATCTCATCAGCATTCTCAATGACATGATTGTTTGTCACAACAATCCCGGCCTCATCAATAATAAATCCTGAGCCTAGAGATTGTGCCCGTCTTGCTTGGCCCCTATCTGAAAATTCTTCGAAGAATTCTTCAAATGGAGATCCTGGAGGGAATTGCGGCATATCAAATCCCGGTCGTCCTTCAACAATGGTAGCTGTTGAAATATTTACAACTGATGGCGATAGTCTTTCGGCTAGATCAGCAAAACTATCTGGGCGCTCAGCTGCATGTGCTAGCTGCATAACACCCATTGTTGCAAAGGCCAAAATCGCGCTGAACTTGATTATTAAATGCTTTAGCCTTGAAATAGACAGTGCCGGCTTACCGACAGTATTTTGTTTGATGAATGTTGAAATCACTCTCATCACACTCTTTCCTCTTTGAACCATTATTGAACCGTTTAGCCGGCCCGTTTCAACCACAATGCTTGCCTTCACAGATGGTGTAATGAAGGTCAAAATTAGGCTCTTTTGTGGCAGCGAAAAAAGGCTGCTTTGCAGCAGCCTTCCTTCAATTTTGTTACGATTACTGTCCTGTGGCGGATGGCTCTAGACCGTTCTTATCTTTAAAGAAGCGGAAGAAACTCGAATCCGGCGACAACACCATAGAGGTATCTTCAGAACCCATAGAATTCCGATAGGCTTGCATCGAACGATAGAATGAGAAAAACTCAGGATCGCGCCCAAAACTTTCAGCATAAATCTGAATAGCCTCTGAATCACCTGCACCACGCTTTTCTTGCGCTTCACGCTGTGCTTCAGCAACAATCACAGTTCTGGTCTTTTCTGCATCAGCGCGAATTTTCTGCGCTTCTTCAGCACCAGTTGCACGGAATTCTTTTGCCTCACGTTCACGCTCAGAAATCATCCGGTTAAAGATATTCTGAGATGTGGCATCGGGATAATCAGCTCTGCGCAAGCGCACATCGATAATCTCAATCCCAAGTGACTGAACTGACTGGTTCACCTCATCACGGATATTGCCATTGATGGCTTCACGCTCACCTGTCAGAATTGAGGCCAGTGTTTCACTACCAAGTACCCGGCGAACAGATGAATCAATGATGGATTCAAGACGTTCACGCGCCCCGCGCTCATTCCGCACTGTCTGGAAAAACAGAAGCGGGTCTTCGATGCGGTAACGGGCATAGGCATCCACCTGAAGACGTTTCTGG
>WTHY01000053.1 GCA_011522945.1 Alphaproteobacteria bacterium | reverse complement strand
CCTCTATATGGGGGAATGGGCAGCCGCATTTGGGCGTCAAGAAGCCACCCATAGTGGCGAGTTTCTTGGCATTGCACCAACAGGAAAACGCGTCGAAATACGATATATGGATTTCTGGAAAGTCGTTGACGGCAAAATTGTAGATAATTGGGTAAATGTTGATTTTGCTTATGTCGCAGCACAGTTAGGCGTCGATCTATTCAATGGACAAGGCTGGGAAGCGTTCGATAAGGGTGAAAAATCCGCGCCACGCCCAGAGGCAGGTTAATCCTTCGAAACGCGCATAAGTTAAGAGATGGAATGCAAATATGACATGTACACATACCGCCAATAAGGCATTAATCAAGACGCTTCGTATGGCGATGTATGATTTTGAAGAAACATCTGTTCGCGCAGCACTCGACGGACTGATTGCTAAGGATGCTACTATCCATATGCCCTATCCCTTCGGAGATATGCATGGGCCTGAAGCGCTTTATGATACTTGTTATGCGCCCCTATTCAAGGCGATCCCTGACCTTGAACGTAGGGATTGGATTGTAACAGCTGGCCGAACAGAGCATGGGGATGATTGGGTCGGATGTGGTGGGCACTATTCCGGAACCTTTCTAGCACCATGGCTAGATATTCCAGCAACCGGTCACCTAACGCATATGCGGTTTCATGAATTTTACCGCTTTGTTGATGGCAAAATTGTCGAAATACAGACCCTTTGGGACATTCCAGAGGTTATGATGCAGGCAAATGCATGGCCAATGGCCCCATCACTTGGCCTAGAGTTCCATATTCCTGGACCAGCAACTCTGGACGGGCATGTGCCAGGCCCGTGGGATAAAGAAAAATCGGAACAAAGCTGTCAACATATTGTGGATATGCTAACGCATATGAAGCGCCATCCCTCAGAAGGTGGAGCTGAGGTGATGGAGATGCCAAAATTCTGGCATCCGAAAATGAACTGGTATGGGCCTGCAGGCATTGGGACGGGTAGAGGTATTTCCGGATTTCGTAACTGGCATCAGATACCCTTCTTAAATGGTATGCCTGACCGTGGGCAATATGTGGGTGAAATCATTTATCATTTCTATGGTGATGGGGATTATGCAGCTGTTACAGGCTGGCCGAACATGATTCAGACCGTTACAGATGATGGTTGGATGGGCATTGCACCGGCAGGCAAAAAGATCACCATGTGCTCACTTGATTTTTGGCGGATTGAGAATGGCTTAATCCGAGAAAATTGGGTGATGGTTGACCTGTTAGATGCGTATCAACAGCTAGGTGTAGATGTCTTTGAGCGCCTGAAAGAATTCAATAAGTCACGCATCTTAGGACGCATTTCAATTCCTGAGTCGGATTTGTAATATGGTTGATCGGGTGACGTCATTAGAGGTGGCAAGGCGCGCGGGCGTTTCACAGTCCGCTGTTAGTCGTGCCTACACACCTGGAGCATCCGTTTCTGCTAAAACTGCCGCAAAAGTAAAGTCAGCTGCAGAGGAGCTTGGATATCGGCCAAATGTACTCGCCCGAGCCATGGTATCTGGAAAAAGCCGTATCATCGGGTTGGTGGTCGCTTATCTCGAAAACTATTTTTACCCTGAAGCATTAGAAAAATTGTCAAACGCCCTTCAGGAGCGTGGGTATCATGTATTGATATTCATGGCTTCGCAGACTGCTGGTAATATTAATACTGTCTTAGAGGAAATCCTTGATTATCAAGTTGACGGAATCGTCATGGCATCAGTTGCATTAACATCTGAGGTCGGATCAAGATGTCAGGCTGCTGGCGTTCCTGTTGTGCTTTTCAATCGGTCACAAGATATGGACGATATTTCGTCTGTCACATCAGACAATGTCCAGGGTGGTCGTAAAGTTGCCGAACTACTGACAGGCCTGGGTCATAAACGTATTGGCTATATAGCTGGCTGGGAAGGTGCATCTACTCAGCGAGATCGTGAGGCTGGATTTCTAGCAGGTTTAAAAGATGCCGGTCATACCTTGTTTGCACGTGAGGTTGGTGACTTTCATGCAGAACGTACAGAAAAGGCAACATTGTCTATGTTTGACAAAACACCAGAGGACAGACCTGACGCTGTATTTGTTGCGAATGACCACATGGCATTTGTTGTAATGGACGTCTTGCGCCATGGTTTGGGGCTGCGCGTGCCAGAAGATGTGTCTGTTGTTGGGTTTGATGATGTGCCGCCAGCTGCTTGGCGTTCCTATGATTTGACCACTGTGCGTCAACGCGCAAATGCAATGGTAGAACAGACTGTTGAGACAATCCTAAATCACATTGAAAACCCGAATAAGCGTAAGCCAAAAAAAATACAAATCGACAGCCCGTTGGTTATTCGTTCTTCAACGAGGCAACAGGGGAAACAGGAGAGGTAGAATGAAAGGTTTCAGTAATAGATTTAGTGATTTTCCAGACTATATCATCGGAATAACAAAAGAAATCTGGGAAGATCGTGGTATCGCCACATTGCATGAATATTATGCACCAGATATCATTGTTCGGTCACCTGCGTCTGTTGTCGTTGGCAATCAAAATGTGATCGGCGCGACCATGGCGACATTAGCCGAATTCCCGGACAGGACGCTTTTTGGCGAAGATGTTATTTGGTCTGGCACCCCTGAAGAGGGTATGCTCAGCTCTCACCGCTTACATTCAACTGCAACACATGCAAATCCAGGCGTATATGGCGAGCCTACCGGTAAAAAGCTGCATTACCGGATCATTGCAGATTGTCATGCAAAAAATAACCAAATTGATGATGAGTGGCTTATCCGTGACCAAGGTGCGATTGTGCGCCAATTGGGTATTGACCCTCGTGATTATGCCCTAGATTTAATTGAACGCGAGGGCGGAGCTGAAAATTGCGTCACGCCTTACACGCCTGCAAATGATGTCCAAGGGCCTTATACCGGAACAGGCAATGATAATGAATGGGGCGCTCGATTTGCAGATATTGTGACACGCATTATGAATGCAGATTTCACCGTCATTCCGAATGAATATGATCGAGCGGCAAATCTGGAATATGCAGGGGGGAACAGCACCCTGTCGCATGATGGGGCAGATCAGTTCTGGATGGGGCTGCGCGCTTCTTTTCCAAATGCGGAATTTCAGATACATCACCAGATTGGCAGAGATGATCCTATGATGCCGCCTCGCGCAGCACTTCGGTGGACGTTACATGGCAAACATGATGGATGGGGTAGTTTTGGTACGCCTACAGGTGCGGAGGTGTTCATTCTCGGCGCTAGCCATGCAGAGTTTGGAGCTGTTGTTGGTGGACAGGTAAAATTGCGCCGCGAATGGACAATATTTGATGAAACTGCGGTCTGGAAACAAATTATGTTAAAGACGGGAGCCTGACACCACAGGACATCAGCAGTATCACTAACAAATAAGACTAGCATTCTGATCAGGTTTGTGTGCTGGCTAGGTGTGTGTGCTGGCAAAGTTTGGGTGCTGGCAAGGTTTGCGTTTTAGACAGCTTGAACCTTGTCCCGTATGATTAACAATGGGAACTCGCAAAGGATATTTTGCATATCATAACACTTGCAAACACTGAATAACGTCATGATTCCCCATCAGGGGATTCCCACTCATCAGGTGGTTATGGCTAAGTAGTGAACTCTATTTTATTTGCAACAACTTTCACTGTAAAATAGCGATGAGTGAGGGTAGATGCCCCCAGCTTCCTTTATGTGAACGGATTTAAAATGATAGGCCAAGACGCATTTTGTTCACATCAATCTAGTCCGTTTCTTATCCAGCAAAACATGTCTGAACTATAAAACAGATCTGACAGGCAAAATATGTTTAACCAGAAAAACATGTCTAAATAGGGTCAAATATACAGGCTAAGAGACGAACAAAACTCTCTTATAATTCAACAGAGCATATACAGATGTGCTGTCCCACCCGTCTTCCTAAACCAAGGCCGGCCCACGAGCATATCCATGCGCAGCACATCGATATAAGCTTAATCAAAGGGCTAAAGACAACCAATTAGATGACAATAACTAGATCCGTTTTTAGTAATCATTACCCTTCGATCCCCTGCATGCGTGCAAGAACGTCCAATCCTTGTTGATACATTACATGAAGTAAATCAATGAATATCCAATTCTCGATTAATTTATCATCTCTACGACGGTAAATAT
>WTHY01000026.1 GCA_011522945.1 Alphaproteobacteria bacterium | reverse complement strand
ATAAATGGACCCTTAGTATCTTGGATATTTGCTGCACCTGTAGAATGGCCTGCGGCGGCGGAGACAGACTGCCCAGAGGTGCCCATTTCATGGATGGTTCTAGCCACCTCTTCTTTTCCCGAACCAGGTTCTGCCAAAATTAAAATTGGAATATTTTGCGCTGCAAACCGTGCCAATAATTTAAAGCTTGTTTGCATAGAGGCTGACCTGCCAATAAGCGGCAGAGCGACTTCCTCAGGCAGATGTATATTTGCCGCAGGCTGAGATGCAACAGCCTCAGATTTCTGAGTTTCCAAGGTGGCACGTTTTGTTACATCTAATAATGCGGCAAGTTCAAATGGCTTTGCCATATAATCAAATGCGTGTTGCTGTTGTGCTTGAACAGCCGTTAATAGATTGGCTCTAGCACTCATAACGATGATTTTTAGATCTGGTCGCTTAGTTTGCAGGCGTGGCAACATATCAAGCGCATCTCCATCTGGAAATCCGACATCTGTGATCAGAATTTGTCCTTTGCCAGCGCTAACTAAATCCCACATTGAGGCTGCTGTCGAGGCAGGCTGAACATGATACCCTTGCCGGCTTAATGCCTGAGTGATGACCAACCTAACAGATCTATCGTCATCAGCCACGATGATAGAGGTTTGTGTTGTCACCTAACCTCCTCATCAGAGCGCAAATTTTGTGCCTGATATATACTGGTTTGCAATGGTAAATTGAGCGTGAGCACCGTTTCGCCAGGTCGTGAATTTGCAGATACCATACCACCATGGTCTGAGATTACACTTGCAACCATGGCAAGGCCGAGACCGCTACCAGAAGATTTGCTTGATATGAAAGGCTCAAATATTATCTCTTGAAGCTCCACTGGAATACCAGAACCCGTGTCTGTAATCTCAATCTGCAACGGTAAATGTACGGATTTTTTGCCGCCAATGGCTGCAAAATACGCATATAATGAGTATGAGGTAGACACAGTGATTTGCCCGGCTTTGCTGATAGCCTCAGAAGCATTTTTCAGAATATTGATAAATGCCTGCACAAGCATTTCTCTATCAGCAAATATTGGTGGCAGTGAGGGATCATATTTCGTGACAATATCTACATGCCTGCCAAATGAGGCTTTTGTGATTCTAATTGAATGATCAAGCACCTCATGAATATTCACTTCACCTGTAGATACAGGCGCATCTGATGCCATGCCTTCAATACGATTTAGTAATTTTGTAATTCTGTCTGTCTCTTCAACAATAAGCTCACTCAATTCGCGACCGGTTTCCGGAAGCTCCATTTGCAGGAGCTGGGCTGCCCCTTTTATGCCAGCAAGTGGGTTTTTAATCTCATGTGCTAATAACGCTGAAATTTTTGACATAGATAAGGCTGCTCCCTTAAAGGACGACATGCCACGCATCCGTTCAGCAAGGGCTTTTGGCTGAAGCGATAAACAGAATAAGGATGATGGATTATCAACAACAGAAATTTGGACATCAACCAGATGTCGTCCAACACGAGGGCTGATTAGTTCAATATTCTGATCACTTATAGAATTTCCATTGCTTTGCACGCGCCGCAAAAGTGGAAATAGCGCATTATCAACTGGCAACAATTCTTGCAGATAACTACCTACTAAAATCGCGTGAGACCGCTGAAAAAAACTCTCAGCAGCATGATTTACCCAGTAAAAACAGCTATCTGAATCTAGTAATAAAACAGGATAAGGCAGGCTATCCAGCACAGCATAGCCTGCTGGCAATGTTGTATCCTGCGCAAATCTGGCCAACTTGGCATTATGCGTATTTCCACTCATGCGGCTTGCCCGCTTTGCTCGAGGAAATAAGAATCTATCGCAGCAAAAACTAAACTTGCATCAGTTGCATTATTCGCTACTTGGCGTAGTGCAGCAGATCCAGGAAGACCTGCTGCATACCAAGCCATATGTTTGCGTGCGAGCCGCAATGCATGCGTGCCATAGAAGCTAAGCATGCCATCAAGATGATTGCGCAAAATCTCATGCCGCTCGGCTATGGTTGGTGTCTGCGGCACGACATTACCGCGCAATGCAGCACCAGCTTGTGCGACAAACCAAGGTCGCCCCTGTGCCCCACGGCCAATCATCACACCATCTGCGCCAGATTTCTGCTTGGCATCTGCTACATCATCCAGTGTTTTTATATCTCCATTGACTAGTAAGGGAAGCCCAACAACATCCTTAACCTCATGCACTGCAGACCAATCTGCCTCGCCCTTATACATCTGACAGCGTGTGCGCCCATGGACGGCTAGCATCTCGATTCCTTCAGCCTCAGCGATGCGCGCTAGTTCTGGGGCATTCCGACTGGTTGGGTCCCAGCCAAGGCGCATCTTCAGGGTTACCGGCACAGACACAGCTGATTTCACCGCACGACAAATATCAGCGGCAAGCGGCAAGTCACGCATTAGGGCAGAGCCTGACAATCTGCCTGTTACTTTTTTTGCAGGGCATCCCATATTGATATCTATCAAACCTGCCCCTAGCTGCTCTGCGATGCGCGCAGCTTCTGCCATAATTTCCGGATCCCAACCTGCAAGCTGAATTGATAAAGGACTTTCTTCTTCTGCAGAAAATTGCAATTTGCGCATCTCGTCTTTGACAGCTGAGAGGACAGCATGGCTTGCCACCATTTCAGATACAACCAGCCCACCACCACAGGCACGCACAATCTGACGGAATGGCTTATCAGTCACACCTGACATAGGTGCTAAAACAGCATTATGCGGAAGCTTCACCGCGCCAATTTGCAGTGACATAATACGCCACTCCCAACACAAATCTAAAAACGCTTAAATAATAGGCAGAAATCGCACAAAAATCTAGCAATCTGCTAATTTTTCTACATCATTACCTGTTCCACACCCTTGATAGACTTGCCGCCACATTTGTGGTTTACATCTAGCAACAGCATGAGCGGAGTTTAGGGACTGAATGTGATGGTGAGATGTGATGCTATCATTCTTGCAGCAGGCAGCGGCAAACGATTGGAAACCAAACTTGGTGTGGCAAAGCAATTTGCGGAACTTGCTGGCAAGCCTGTTTGGCTCCATGCAGTTGAGAGCCTATCTGCACACCCAAATATAGGTCATGTGTTGCTTGTGCTTCCACGGGGCAGCGAGAGACCGGCCAATTGCCCTGAGGCTGTTCATTGTGTTGAGGGTGGTGTCTTACGACAAGATTCTGTGCATAGTGGATTAACATATCTTGGCAGCCTACCTGATGCAGCTGACTATGTTGCTATCCATGATAGTGCCCGTCCTTTTGTGCCTAAAGCGGTTATTGACAGATTACTCCTAGCCCTTGGCGCTGGTGCTAGCGCTGTGATACCGACCTTGCCTGTCGCTGACACAATAAAAGAAATTTCACACGATAGTACTAATCCGGATAGTGCTAATAAGGTTCACAGAACAATTCCGCGCGAAACACTCGTTGCTGTTCAGACCCCTCAAGCATTTGAACGTAGGTGCATCACAGAGTTACATAATCAGCTCCAAAATGCACCCAAGCCAGTTACTGATGATGCAAGCCTTGCCGAGCTTGCAGGTATTCCCGTTGAAATAGTGGATGGTGATAGCCAGCTTCACAAACTTACTGTAGCAGAGGATTTTGATATGGCCGTGAACCAAACTGCTATTATGGAAACACGTATTGGCAGCGGATATGATGTACATAAATTTATAGATGGAAGAGGAAAAATTGCTATTTGTGGCATAGAGGTAGAGCATGAAAGATCTATCGAAGCACATTCAGATGGCGATGTTGGATTACATGCGCTCTGTGATGCAATTTTTGGTGCGCTTGGTGATGGTGATATTGGCCAACATTTCCCACCTTCTGATGAAAAATGGAAAGATGCTGCCTCAGATCAATTTTTACGGTTTGCCGTAGGACAGGTGTTGGACCGTGGCGGGAAAATTATTAATCTTGATGTTACAATTATCTGCGAAAGACCAAAGATAGGGCCTTTACGAGACAAAATGCGGGCTAAAATTGCAGAGATTGCCAATATCACGCTGTCACGCGTATCGGTTAAGGCAACAACATCTGAAAAACTTGGTTTTACCGGCCGTGGTGAAGGGATTGCAGCGATGGCGTCTGTTAGCCTATCCCTCCCAGCAGGAACAGACTGATAAGGACCTGTCT
>WTHY01000024.1:5334-14418 GCA_011522945.1 Alphaproteobacteria bacterium | reverse complement strand
ATTATTTGTAATTTCTCCTACTAAACAAAGACAACACAATCACGAATCTATTCAATGAAAAGCCGTAAAATAACTAATCATTACACGCAATAGATGTAGATGACTTTGACATAGATTGTCATATCCCGAAATAGGAAAGTGACAAATATTTTAGCAACATCGACATGCCAGCCACAAAATATCAGAAGTTTATAAGGATTTTGAGGATAATGTCTTTTTGGTGAACAGGCCTAGTCTCAACAGATAGACTTAGCCCGGTTTGCAGTCAGGCACAAAAAAAGCCGGTAAAACCGGCTTTATCAGTTGAGGTTTAGACCCTGACTATGATTGCTGAGACATCTGGTCTATGGAGGCTTCCACAAGTGCCATGCTCGCATCTGCATCCAGCTTTTCAGTGATTATCTCACGTGCAGCCATTGTTGCTATCGTTGCAGCTTTCGCGCGTAGCTCAGACACTACAGCAGCTTCTGCCGCTTCGATTTTAGCAGCAGCCTGTGCTTCACGGCGCTTGATGTTATCCTCAGCCTTTGCAGCAGCATCTTCACGAATACGCTCAGCTGCAGCTTCTGCATTTGCCAACATTGTTTTCGCATCTTTGGCAGCTTGCGCCTGTTGTGCCTTGAATGTTTCTAGCTGTGCAGCTGCCTCTTCACGAAGCGCTTTCGCCTGAGCAAGTTCATCGCTGATTGCCTTTGAGCGTGCATCAAGCATACCACCGATTGCCGAACCGGCGCGGCGCCATACCAACGCGAAAAAAAGAACAAAGCCAATCGCTACCCATGCATTTTCATCGAAAGACATTAGTTTGCCTCCTGCGGTGCAACGGTCTTAGCCGCGTTTTTGATATGTTTGCCGAGAACAGCTTTTGTAGCTTTGATGCCAGCAAGTTGCTGTACAGCTTGAGAGGCTGCATCAGCAGCAATATCCTCAAGATTTTCCATAGCTTCGGACCGCATATCGGCTAGCTTTGCTTCGGCCTTCTTGATTTTTGTACCAAGTTTTTTGGCTAGGGCCTCTTCAGAAGCCTGAGCATTGGCCTTGGCTTCAGCCATGGCAGCAGCAGCTTGCGCCGCAGCCTCATTGCGAGCATCTGAGAGCGCTTTCTCATAGCTATCAAAAGTAGCCTTAGCTTCAGCATCTGCTGCTTTCGCTGACTCAAGGTCAGATGCAATCTTGGATGCTCGATTTTCCAGGACCGAACCGATTTTTGGCGTCACTAGACGAGACATCAAGACATAGGCAATAGCGAAGGTAACAATCAACCAGAAAATCTGGGTTGGCCATGTTGTTAGATCAAGCTGAGGTAAACCGCCTTTACTCTCTTTGCCACCAGCTGCCAAAACAACAGATGGTGCAAATGAGACTGCTGCGATTACAGCTGACTTAACGAAAGACTGGTATTTTACAGAATACATGAACTTACAGCTCTTAAATAAGAGTTGGAGAGCTGACCAAACAGACATGACTGGCTGGTCAGACACCATTTTCAAAATTCGTAACTAATTCGGAAATTAGAATACGAAGAGTAGCAGCAGTGCAACAACAAGTGCGAACAGCGCGATAGCTTCAGTCAGGGCGAAGCCCAGAATGCCGATACCGAACACTTCACCACGAGCTGCTGGGTTGCGTGCGATTGAGTTAATTAGTGATGAGAAGATGTTGCCAATACCCAGACCCACGCCCAGCAGGGGAAGGACAGCGATACCAGCGCCAATCAGTTTTGCAGCTTCTGCTTCCATTGTTCAAATTTCCTTCTTGTTGAACAGTTTAAAGGTGCCCTTGGTCAAGGACGGTTTGTCACGCTAAATCTAGTGCAGATGTAACGCGTCATTCAGATACATACAAGTTAGGATGGTAAATACATACGCTTGCAGCGCTGCTACCAGGAATTCCAAACCAGTAAGGCCAATGATGGCTAAGAGTGGTAATAGCGACCCAGCGGCTGTTACGCCACCAGCACCAGCCATCATCACAGCTAGGCCAGCAAACACTTTCAGCATTGTATGGCCAGCCAACATATTGGCAAATAGTCGAACAGATAGGCTTACAGGGCGCACGAAATATGACACGACCTCAATCAGGATGATCAGAGGATAAAGTGGTTTTGGCGCACCTGCAGGCACAAAGAATGAAAAGAAATGCAAACCATGCTTAATCAGGCCGATAAGCGTTACAGCCACAAAGATGAAGCTAGCCATCGCAAACGTTACGATGATTTGGCTTGTTGTGGTGTAGCTGTAAGGCAACATGCCTAGCAGATTTGAGAATAATACGAACACAAATAATGTGAAAATGAATGGGAAATAAGGCCGACCTTCTGAGCCAACATTTGAGCGAACCATATCGGCTACGAACTCATACATCATCTCAGCTGCTGACTGTAGGCGGCCTGGCACAACAGCTGCTGGACGCATAGCGACAGCCAAAAACAGGGTGCTAACGATAACCGCCAACACCATAAAGAGGGCTGAGTTTGTAAATGAGATATCAAACCCAAAAAGACTCAGCTCATAAAGAACCTCGATGGTGAACTGTTTAACAGGTGAATGCACCTAACCGCTCCTGTCTTTGTGCTGGTCATTATCAGACTCAGCTTGTTCTTCAAAGTAACCAGCCGCCATTCCGCGACCGGTTGCTGCACGCCAGACATTCATCATCCCAGCGGCGGCCCCGATGAAAAACAACACCACCATAAATAGTGGGGTTGTCCCCAACCAGCTATCTAAAAGCCAACCCAAAAAACCGCCGACAGCTATGCCAGCGACTAGCTCAACAGCGACCCTGCCGGCTAGCGCCAACCCTTGGGTTGGCATTTGGGCTCTTTTTGCAGCCTGTTGTTGCGCAACTTTGCGGCTTTCAAACTGTGCAATTCGGTCGCTCAAAGCACCAGTCGGTTCTGGTTGTTTGTGATTGTCCGTGTTTTTTTCTTGCACGCGCTTTTTCGCTCGCTCAGCTTTGCTTAAGGTGAATACGAGACCCAGTGGTTCCAGCCCTCGAAATTCGCCGCCAACCTAGGACCGGCCACATGTTTTGTCAAGTAAAGAGACGTTTGTGAGGGCGTAAAAAGCTTAACCTGTGACAGCCTGTCGCAAGCACTAAGACATGCAAGCGTTTCAACAGGGTGAATTTGAGCTTGTTTGGGTCCTAGATTAGTCTTGTTTCTCGAAAGGATTCTGCGGTTTGCAAGTCAACAGATACAAGCCGGCTAATGCCGCGTTGTTCCATCGTTACGCCAAATAATCTATCCATGCGTGCCATAGTCATGCGGTGATGTGTGACAACAAGAAAGCGTGTTCTTGTACGGCTGACTATATTGCGGAGCAAGTCGCAGAATCGTGCAACATTCGAATCATCGAGCGGCGCATCAACCTCATCCAGCACGCAAATTGGTGCTGGATTCGTTAAAAATACAGCAAAAATGATCGCTAAAGCTGTTAAAGCTTGTTCACCGCCAGAAAGTAGAGATAAGGACTGCATTCGTTTGCCCGGTGGGCTTGCTAGAATTTCTAACCCTGCCTGAAGTGGGTCATCTGAATCGGTGAGCCGCAATTCTGCGTGACCGCCACCAAACAGAGATGTGAATAGTTCCGCAAAATATTTATTCACATCAGCGAAGCTAGCCAGCAATCGTGCACGACCTTCTCTGTTAAGGGTTGAAATCGCTGAACGCAATTTGGCGATAGCTTCAACAAGATCTTGTTTTTCTGTTTCCATGGAGGTGATGCGTGTATCAATTTCTTCCATCTCAACATCAGCACGCAAATTAACCGGGCCTAGTGATTCGCGCTCACGCATCAACCGAGAGACCCGTTCTTCAAGACGGTCAATAGGATCAAGCTCAGCATCAGCTGCTACCTCAGCTGCCTCTGGCAAGCCAGCAGGGGCAATTTCCAATTTTTCAGATATACGCTCAATGAGCATAGCAATATCAGCGCCACATCTTTCTAATACAGCTTCAGCTCGAATCTGGCCTTCACGGGCGCCGCCTAAAGCTTGTTCATGGTTTCGCTGTTGTATTTCTGCTTCATTCAAGGCGGTTTCTGCCGCAGCAAGCGCATCTGCAGCCACGGTCCTAGCCGCATCTGCAGTCTCGACTTGAGATAGTAAGGTCCGTTTAACTTCGGCCAGTTCTGAAGGACGTGCCTCTAGTCGCACAAGTTCTGCTTCAGCCTGTGTTTGGCGTGTTTGCATCTCAACCAGTCTCGTCGCAGTATTTTCCTGCCGTGTTCTCCAGGCATTTTGCTGGTCGGCAATGGATTTTAAGCGGCGTTCTGCTGTTTCCAGAGATTGTTTCAAACTAGCTTCAGCTTGAAGGGCATCGCTCAGATGTGCACGCTCTGCTTGTGCAGCTTGGGCAAGTTTCTCAGCCTCAGCTTCAAGCATTTCCCCGCTATCTTCAGATTGTCCCAGGGCATCTATATCTTCTAAATCTGAACGGGCATTATCGCGCGCTATTGTGAGGTCATCATATCGTAATCGAGCTGCATCAAGCGCCAATTGCGTTTTATCTGCGTCTCTTTGTGTGCGATTAACCTCAGACTGTGCAGTTACATGTTCAGCCTGCAAGGATTTTACGCTTTGCTGTGCTTCTGCAAGAATGTCTTCTGCTTGTTCTAGCTTTAATTCTGAGGTTGCAGCTTGTGTCTCGAGTTGCGCTTTTTGCATTTGCAGCTCATCTAGGCGCTGTTTTTGGCGAATACGCTCCGCGTCGCCAGCGTTGCTTTGGCGCACAAGACCATCCCAACGCCATAGACTACCCTCTATATTCACAAATGCCTGGCCAGGTTTGAGCGTGCTTTGAGTGGATGCAGCTTCACTTGTATCTGTGATCACAGATACACCAGAAATGGCACGCATTAACACTTTGGGGCCTTTGACATAAGTTGACAGCGGTGTGCCTATTGCAGGGGATTCTGGTGTCTCGCTGAAAGTGAAATCGCCGCGCCAATAGCCACGTTCGCCGCTATTCAAAGGCAATGATAAATCGTCTGCCAGACAAGCTGCAAGCGCTGTTTCCATATGATCAGACACTTGCAGACTATCTGATATGGGAATGCCTGCATCCGTTTCTTGTTCTGCAAGTAGGTAAGACAGGGCATCTGCCTCAGCTGTCAGGCGTGCCAGTTGATTTTGCATATCCTGAAAGGCCTGGTATGCAGCGTCCCGAGATGTGCGCGCATTTTGTAGGTCTGTATCACTGGTTGCTAGCTTTTGTTGTAGCTTTTCATAGGCTTCATCTGCAGCCTGTTGTGCTTGTGCACTTGTTTTCGCCGCTTGTTCAAGTTCTGAAATATTCACAGCGGCAAGCCCGTCTTCGGCCGTTTTCAAACGTGCCTGTAAGGCTTCGCTCCGACTTTTTGCAAGCTGCTGAGACTGGGTGAAAGACTGCCATTTTGTTTGGGCTTCAGCGGCAGCCTCATCTGCAGCCTTACTCGTTTCACGTGCTTTGGACAAAGCTTCGTCTGCCAGTGCCAATTTCGGCGTTTCAGTCTCGCGAAGCTGTGTTAGCGTATCTACCTCATCTGCTAATGCTGTAAGAGACCTATCTGCATCCTCTTGAAGTGTTGCCTCTCTGGCACGATCTGTTTCAATCTGGTTAAGCTGTTGTTTCAGCCGCTGCAATTCCTCAGCAAGGCGTGTCTCGTCTCGCTCAGTTTCGCCCAGGGCGAGCTTTAAACGCTGTAATTCGGCAGCTTCTTTAACCTCTGCCTCACGTAAGGGCGTCAATTTTTCTGCAGCCTCATAACGTGTGCGGCTGCTTGCAGAAGCTGTTTCGGCTGCCTTTGCTACCTGTAATTTCGCAGCGCGAACTGATTCGTCAGCTTCTTGATGTGCAAGCTGTGCCTGATTCCAGCGTGCTAATAATAAGGTGGCTTCAGCTTTGCGGATGCGGTCAGCAACAGATTTATAACGAGAGGCTTGCCTTGCTTGGCGTTGTAATTGTTGTCTCTGATCTGCCAGTTGCGCCATGATGTCATCTAGGCGCTCTAAGTTCAGCTCAGCATTTTTGAGCCGCAATTCTGCTTCATGACGACGTTGATGAAGGCCCTTAATATTAGCTGCTTCTTCTAGAAGACTCCGTCTATCCTCAGGTTTTGCGCCGACTATAGCGCCAATACGGCCTTGAGAGACAATACCAGCAGAGCGTGACCCTGTGGCTGTATCTGCAAATAATAGCTGGACATCTTTGGCTCTAGCAGGCTTACCATTGATTTTATAGCTCGTGCCTTTGCCGCGCTCTACACGCCGCAGGATTTCCAAATCATCACTATCATTAAAATCAGATGGTGCGCGCCTTTCTGAGTTATCCAGATTTAGAACGATTTCAGCGTAATTGCGTTGGGGCCGTGTATCTGTTCCAGAGAAGATAATATCGTCTAATTCAGTGCCACGCATCTGGCGGGCGGAGCTCTCACCCATAACCCAGCGCAACCCTTCAACGACATTTGACTTTCCGCAGCCATTAGGTCCAACTATCCCTGTCAAACCAGCTTCGATATCTACCTCAGCTGTGTCTGCAAAAGATTTAAAACCTGCCATTTTCAGGCTGCGAAAAATCATGGATGCATGCCTATCTTACTTGCAGATTATACGCCGTAAGGGCTGAGCTCAGCGACGAATGTCTCATAATTCATATTGCCACTTAACAGCTTATCATCATTCACAACAAAGCTAGGTGTTGAGCTAACTTTCCAATCATCAATAGCTTTTTGACGTTCGGCAACAATAGCCTCAAGCATTGGGCGTTCGCGCATAGCTGCGTTAAACTCAGCCTCTGAAATGCCAACAAGTCGGGCATATTTCATAAGGGCAGCGAGTGGATCGTCAGCGCGGGTCCATTCTGATTGCTGTGACAAAAGTTTATCAACTAGCGGATAAAAGGTGTCTTTGGGGGCAATGCGGGCAAGTGCATGCGCACGTAGCGCCAACCCATCTAGCGGGAAGGGACGCATTTCGAATCTTACCTGTCCTGTGTCAATCAGATTTTCCTTGATTGACGGGAATGTCAGACGGTGAAAATTGCCGCAATGTCCACATGTCATTGAGAAAAATTCAATAACCTGAACAGGGGCGTCAGCCTGACCTAGATACCGAGGCGATATGACATGCTCTACCGATAGATTTGTTCCTGCCAGGGCAGGCAATGCTGGACTAGCAATGGCCGCGCCTAACCCAGCTACAAAAGCACGGCGTGTTGGCAGAATCGTCTGAAGGGATTTAGGTGTCTGTTTATATGGCATGTCTGTCTTATCTCAGTAATGTGTCAGTCTTTTGAGTGTAACTTGGATATAAATATTATGAAGCGTTATTTGAGACGGAATTTATGTTTTTTTCAAGGCGGATTTACACAATTTGGCCTTGTCCAAATCAGTTTTTGGTCACCGTTTCCGTAAAGCTGCCCCTAAACGGTGAAGCGAGTCACGTAATCCCGGGCTAGATACCTGCTTTGTAATGTCCTCCAGCGCATCAGGCGCAATAACGGGCTTCATAGTTCTGCTGGTGGGTGGCGGTGCATTTTTTCCAATATATCCGGTCTGTTGCAGGCTGATATGCCGAATTGCAGAATAGCCGCAAGCTGCGTTTATCTTGTTTATAAGCGTTGGTATAAGCATGCTTGCCACTGGCCCGCGCCCAGAATCAATTTCAATCTTCAAAGACCTATCATTTTTATCCTGTTTTGTTGATGATATAGATATAGGCCGGCTCCAACTTGCTGCATCTCCAGCAATTTCAGGCCACAGAATCAAAATCTGGTTCAGAAGTGCACCTCGATTACGCACAGATTTGCTGATGAGCGGCTGGCTCAGCTTTGATAATGGCTTTAACCCATAGGTCGGGCGTGGCTTTGGATAATGCGGGGTCTTTACCATAGAGACAAACTATCGCAGATTGAGGCATCAGCATAGATAGGACTTTGGCGTTATTTTTAGAGCAGGGTGCAAAAGACATAAAATATGACAGAAGCACATCTTAAGCTTGGCACAAAGCCATCAAAACAAAACAAGACAGACAAGGACGTCATTGACGCAGACGTTACAGCCCTTTTGCATTGGTATGATATACATGGCAGAGATTTGCCATGGCGGAGACGCTGGCCTGATCTGGCACCTGCATATCATGTGTTTTTGTCAGAGTTGATGCTACAACAAACTGTTGTTGCTACGGTCATCCCCTATTTTGCACGGTTCACAGAACGCTGGCCTAATCTATCGGCGCTTGCAGCCTCGCCTGTGGAAGATGTGTTGGAAGCATGGTCTGGGCTTGGATATTATGCACGGGCGCGCAATATGCATAAAGCGGCTCAAATCCTCACATCTGAGTATGATGGTACATTTCCAGATGCTGCTGAATTGTTGATAAAGCTACCAGGTATCGGGCCCTATACAGCTGGTGCGATTGCTGCCTTTGCTTTTGATAAGCCAGCAATTGTTATCGATGGTAATATTGAGCGTGTTTTGTCTAGATATTTTGGCATAGGTACTGAGCTCCCAGCATTGAAAGCTGATATTGCGGCAATCTACCCAGAGATGATACCAGCGACGCGGCGGTCTGATTTTCCACAGGCGCTTATGGATCTTGCCAGTCAGATTTGCCAGCCTAAAAAGGCGGGCTGTGATATCTGTCCTCTGTCTCATTCCTGTGTAGCTTCACGATGGAATGACCCAACAATTCTGCCAGTTAAGCCTGCCAAAACGCCAAAGCCTGTGCGTGTTGGCAAAGCATTTGTGCTCTGTAATGAAGATGGAGATGTGGCAGTGTTTCGACGCGCTGAGACAGGCCTTCTAGGAGGCACGCTAGCCTTCCCATCTTCTGGATGGGATAAAAGTTCCCCTGAATTTGACTGGTTGGAGGGGGCTACCCTGAAAGCTAAGGCGCCTATCACGCATGTGTTCACACATTTTCGGGCAGATATTGAAGTGTTTCAGATAGAGTGGCAAAAGCAAACATCTTTGCCAGAGCCTTTTTTCTGGACGTCATCTACTACAGCCTTACCCAGTTTGATGGCAAAAATCTTGAAATCAGCACTCAATGATCAAGGGCGCAACTAAACGGCACAACTAACTGGCGCACGTGACTGGCGCA
>WTHY01000024.1:0-5234 GCA_011522945.1 Alphaproteobacteria bacterium | reverse complement strand
AATGATCAAGGGCGCAACTAAACGGCACAACTAACTGGCGCACGTGACTGGCGCATTTGTGGAAGTGCGGGTGGCACTTATAATTGGCGTTGGCAACTCAAATAGGTCATTAGCGCATGCTGGAGGCCCAAATGCGTGGGGCAGGCAAGTGGCCTGCATAATGGCCGCACCAAGATAGAGATAGGCGGGCCCACCTTGAATGAGGTATGTGCACCTCAGCGCCTTATACCGATCCAAACCATAGTAAGCTCTAGGCGCAGCCTATTTTTGAGGGTCTATTTTTGCCGATGAATATTTTTGGCGAATATGTTTAGTGATTGAAATGGCGCATGCCCGTAAAGACCATCGCCAGACCAGCTTCATCAGCAGCTGCAATCACTTCATCATCACGCATCGAGCCACCTGGTTGTATCACTGATGTGGCACCTGCTTCTGCCGCAGCCAACATGCCGTCAGCAAATGGGAAAAATGCATCTGAGGCAACTGCAGAGCCAATTGTGCGTGGTTCCGCCCAGCCATGATGCTCTGCCATGTCCTTTGCCTTTTGTGCTGCGATGCGGCTCGAATCAAGACGGCTCATCTGACCCGCGCCAATAGCGGCGATGGCCTCATCACGCGCATAGATAATGGCATTCGATTTAACATGTTTTGCAACACGCCACGCAAACATTAAATCCTGCATTTGAGCTTCTGTTGGCTTTTGTTTTGTCACAACTTTGAGGTCAGATGATTGCAAGATCCCATTATCCCCCGTCTGTAATAAATAGCCGCCCAATACAGATTTAACGACGAGCCGACGCATCGCAGCATCAGGCATGCCAGCTGTTTCCAATACACGCAGATTTGGCTTTTTCGCCAAAATGGCAGCTGCATCATCTGTTACTGAGGGGGCAATTATAACTTCTGTGAAAATAGACGAAATTTCGGCCGCTGTTTCAGCATCTAACGTTTGGTTCATAGCAATAATGCCACCAAATGCGCTTATTGGATCAGCTGACAAGGCTTCAGTCCAAGCTGCCTTCAATGTTGAGCGGCTTGCCACACCGCAAGGGTTGGCATGTTTGATTATGGCTATTGTTGGGGCGCTGAATTCAGCCGCCAAACGAAAGGCTGCATCTGTATCATTAATATTATTGTAGGAAAGCGCTTTGCCCTGAAGCTGGCGTGCTGTCAATACAGACGGCCCTGAGGTTCCATCACTGAATGTTGCAGCACTCTGATGACTATTTTCCCCATAGCGGAGCGTCGCTATATGAGGAGCGTTTATTGAGAGGGTTTGCGGCAGCTCTGCAGTATTATTATCATTATCATCTGATAATGACCGCTCTAGCCATTGACTGATCATGCCGTCATAGGCGGCTGTATGAGAAAAGGCTTTAAGTGCTAAATTGCGCCTTTGTGAGAGGTTTGTGCCTCCCTCTGATTCGATAGAGCTGGCAATATCAGCATAGTCAGATGGATCTGTGACAACTGTCAGAAAATCATGGTTTTTTGCAGCAGCTCTCGTCATGGCAGGACCACCAATATCGATATTTTCAATAGCAGTATCCCAGTCAGCACCAGAGGCAATTGTTGCTGCAAAGGGATAGAGATTGACGACCAGCATATCGATTAAGCCTATATCATGCGCCTCCAATGCCGCCAAATGCTCAGCTTTGTCACGCCGTGCCAAAAGCCCGCCATGGATGGCCGGGTGCAAAGTTTTCACACGGCCATCCATAATTTCAGGAAATCCAGTAACTGAAGATACATCAACAACTGGCAGGCCAGCCTCTCGCAGGCTGCGCGCAGTACCGCCTGTTGAGAGGAGGTCAACACCTGCCGCAACCAGTCTTGTGGCAAACTCTATAAGCCCATCCTTGTCAGATACAGAGAGAAGCGCGCGTTTTACTGGCGTAATATTTTCAGTCATATCTGGATTTCCCATAGTCTTTACCAGTTTTGATAGAGTGTCTCATTCCCATTATCTGGACGATTACAAGCTCACTAGTCCGTCTTATCGATGCGCCTGTTTATGGCGTACAAGCTAAAATTTTACTAGACCTAATTCTAATTTATGATCTGGTGCCGCTTTATTCTCACATTCTGTTCTGACATTTTGCCGCTCTAATATAATCTGTTGCCGCACTATTATGATTGGCTGCTGTGCGTGCAGATATAGCCGGTTGAAACTACCCTCGCGTTGAAGGCAGGCTTGTGGCTCGTGTAAATGACCAGTTGGCTGAGATATCGCCTACAGCCCGGATCGTTGATAAAGGCACCATCAAGATGATCTGCTGACATGTTGTGCGCCTGCCCTCATCAATGAAGAGCGAGTTTTCAAGCCGAACCTGTCCACCGCGTGACTTAAAAATCCAACCTGCTTTCTGGCCTCGGATTTTCATGACAACGCGCCCATCTTGGAATTTTGCAGCACTGACACGTGGATGGAGATGAAAGCGAATGACAGCATGTTCCGGTATTTCACCTGGGGCACCTGTATATTCAAGACGGTCAGATCCCCTCAGATTGCCACCACCATTCGCAAGATAGATTTGTCGATGGTGAATAATACCATGCGAGGTCTCAAATCCATTATGGCTAGCGATAGCAAGTTGACCATCCTCGGTCGGGCCGACTTCAATGTTAGACATTTGTGCAAAACGGCCAGAGCCCAAATGGCTTGAATCAAACCCATCGAGGGTGAGGGTGGAATGCGCTGCAGTTTTTTCCAGATAACTGATAAGCCGTTCATCAGAGGCAAATTGACCGCTATTAACTATAAAACGAGCAGAGGCAACCGAAAATTCAAAAGCCAGACTGCTAGGTACCGAATGGCCATTTGAGTCAGCTGGTCCGCCGGCATCAATGATCAATGTGTTTCTGCCAGAGGCCATGCGGATATAGCCAGTATGTGGTGCTTGCTGAAGCGTGCGGCCACGGCTTCCGCACCGTTGCAATACTTCGTCAATTTGCGTGGCATCTAACTGCCCAGCGCCTTGGAAATAGGCAAATTTGCCATCTCCATGTCGCCACATTCTGGCAATGGCAGCCATGCGGTTTATAAGCTCTTCTAATGCAGGGTTTTCAGGCAAGCCGACGGCTGCATAAGCAGTCCGGCATTCAAATGCGTCACGCAAGAGCGCTAGATGCGTCTCTGGTTGCCGACTTCTATGTCCCCCATCTTGATGTAATTGCCCTTTGATTTTTGGCAACAGGATATCTGCCAATAATGCCACATCAGTTGCACTTTGGCGCAACACTGCCTGTCCTAATATGAGGCCCTTTAATGCCTTTATCTGAGCTGCTGAATTGGTAAGGCGTTGCCAGTCTCTTGCCAGGCAGGCCAATTGCTCTGATACCAAAGCCGCACAATCTTGTTGCACATCATCATCTGCGGATGATGCGAACCAGTCATAGCTGAAAAGCAGATTTGAGAGGCGTTGACCTATATAATCCGGACGCCAAGTTGTAGCATTCCAGCTATGATTTTGTCTTAACCAACCCATCACATGGTCACGTGCAAATAGGCGGGCTGACCCGCCACCATATTCACGTATATCTCTTAGCCAGCCAAATTCATGATAAATAGGATCGCTGGTTTTGGCAGGTAAACTGCCTTGAAGAATATGCCCACCCTTTGCAGAATTTCCACGCCAGGGATCTTGAATCAGACGCAATGGCATCAAAGCCGGCTGTGCTTTTAGTCCCCAATGAAAAAATCCTGTCCGACGATAGAGTCTTTCAAAGCGGCTTATCCGCCAGACCGGTTTGTCCTGTCGTTTCGATATATCCGGTTTGATTGATATATTGTGGTCAGAACTGAGTTTCATATGTTGCACATTTGCCTTATTGCAGCCGTGAGCACTCTGCTATTCTTTTGCATTATGTGCGGTAGCGTTGCAATCTTGCAATGAAAAACCCGTCATTACCGCCTTCAGAGACACAATCAGGCAAAATACGCATCCAGCCCTCTGACGTGATAGATGAGGCTAGCTGTCCAGTTTCTTCTGGCGCAATGGGGGATAGTGACAAATCTGGCCGTGCCTCGAGAAGTGCTTCAATAATGGCCTCACCTTCTTCTGGCTGAAGCGAGCATGTGGCATAGATTAACGAGCCACCAGGTTTCAGCCAGTTGGCTGCACGGTGTGCTAATGCAAGTTGCAACTCTGTTAACATGGACATGGTATCGCGAGATGTATCATGATGTTCACGCAACAAAATATCAGGGCGCCTGCGTATGGTGCCGGTCGCAGAACAAGGTGCATCTAACAGAACAGCATCAACTGGCGCAGCTGGTGAAAATTCTAATCCGTCAATGATATGTAAATCTGGCGTATATTGTAATCTCTCCAAATTACGTTTAAGCCGCTCTGCCCGTTTCGGGTCTTTTTCTATGGCTGTAACAGTTGCGCCTTTGGCCAGCAATTGTGCTGTTTTGCCTCCCGGTGCAGCGCAAAGGTCAATAATTGTCTCCGCCTCATCTGGAATGAGGCGTGCTGGCATAGCTGCAGCAATATCTTGCACCCACCATGTTCCATCTGCATAGCCCGCCATAGCTGTTATATCACCCTCAAATGCAGTGCGAATTGTGCCATCAAGCACTTTACCAGAAAGGGTTTCAACGCAATCAGTCGGTGATTTTGCAGAAATATCAAGCGGAGGCACCTGCTGGACTTGTTTCATAATCGTCCGACAGCGTGCTTCACCATAAGCCTCCATCCAGCTTTCATAAAGATGATCTGGAAGATTGTTCAGAGGGTCTGTGTCAGCCCAACTTTTCATATCTTCTCGGATTAGGCGACGCATAACGGCGTTTGTCAGGCCAGCTAGATTCTCATTGTTGGATTGCCGCATCAGGTCAACAGTTGTATTCGTGGCAGCATGTGCGCCAGTCTGCAAAATGCAAAGCTGTGCGATTCCCATCATCAAAATAAATTTTGGCTGACCTGTCGGAGGTTTGGGAATCAACATTTCAATGACCTGCTGGAGCTGGCCATGATGCCGCAATATCATGCTGGCAAGGTGGCGAATGAAGCCTCTGTCGCGCGGCGCAAGCCTGTCTAATCCAGGCAGGTTATTAAAGGCCTGATCAAAATGCATGCCATCTTCAAAAAGCCTGGTTAGTAATAGTAAACAAAGCCGCCTAGCATCGGCTGGGATTGGCTCAGGCCGTTTTTGATGGGCTTTTCGTTGTGCGGCTGCACCTCTGTTACCATTGCGCTGAGAATGGTCTGTGCGCTCGCCGCTATGTC
>WTHY01000139.1 GCA_011522945.1 Alphaproteobacteria bacterium | reverse complement strand
TAAGGATTTAATGCAGCTTGTGCGTGATGGCGTCTCGATGCTTGATCCTATGAAAGGGCGCCCTATTGGCCCTGATGAAGTTATGGAAAAATTTGGTGTCGCTCCAGACAGGGTTGTTGATGTGCAATCTCTTGCAGGTGATTCAACCGATAATGTCCCGGGTGTACCTGGCATTGGTGTGAAAACAGCTGCACAGCTCATCACTGACTTTGGAGATTTGGATGCTCTGCTGGCTGGTGCGGGTACAATTAAGCAGCCAAAGCGGCGGGAAAATCTGATTGAATTTGCTGATCAGGCACGCATTTCCCGAGAGCTGGTGCGGCTAGATGAGTCTGCACCGGTGCCATTTCAGGTTGCAGATTTAGGGCTGCCGAACCGCGATATGGACCTGCTGGCCACATTCCTGCAAGAGCAAGGCTTTAAAAGCCTGATTGCCTCTCTTGGGATTTCGGTAGCTGCGTCTGATGTTACATCTGTATCTCGTCAGGAAACTGCGCAAGCTGCTGATGGGCCTGATGCTATTTTGCCACCAGTGGTGGAGACAACATCTTATAATCTTATCACCAAACAAGATGAGTTGAATAAATGGATTGAGGCAGCAACTTCACAGGGATTTGTTGCCATTGATACTGAGACAAACAGCCTAAATGCTGCACATGCTGATTTAGTAGGTGTGTCTATGGCGCTATCACCTGGAGAGGCATGCTATATCCCGCTCAGACATGGTGCAGCTGATACTGGTAGTGGCGGCGATTTGCTCGGATCTCTCGATAGTCCGGAAATGCCAGACCAGATACCCTTTGATACTGCTATGGCTTTGTTAAAGCCTCTGCTGGAAAATAAATCTGTTCTGAAGATTGGCCATAATCTGAAATATGATGCACATGTGCTGAGTCGGGCTGTGAATGGCGGCATAAAGCTGCAGCCTTGCGATGATACGATGTGCTTGTCATTTGTCCTAGATGCTGGCCGGGTGGAACGACATGGGTTGGATTATTTAGCGCTCCATTGGCTTGGTATTGAAACCATCAAATATGAAACCGTATGTGGCAAAGGGGCAAAACAGATACCGTTCAGTGCTGTGCCAGTAGAGGCTGCCTGCGACTATGCTTCTGAAGATGCAGATATTAGCCTGCGGCTTTGGATGATGCTAAAGCCACGTCTTGGACGTGAAGGCGTATCAACAGTATATGAGCGTCTTGAGCGGCCTTTGATAACTGTTCTGGCTGATATGGAAGCTGCTGGCATTCAGGTCGATGCGGCTATTCTACATCGTCTTTCTAATGATTTTGCAACACGCATTGCCGCGCTTGAAGAGGAGGTTCATGGGCTGGCAGGTACGCCATTTAATGTGGCATCACCAAAACAGCTTGGGGAAATTCTATTTGATCAGATGGGATTGCAAGGTGGTAAAAAATCAAAGACAGGTGCTTATTCCACAGGGGCGGATATATTAGAGGATCTTGCCGCACAAGGTGTTGATATTGCGCAGAAGGTTCTAGATTTCCGGCAATTAGCAAAATTGAAATCTACCTACACAGATGCACTAAGTGCATCTATCCACCCGCAAACAAAACGAGTCCATACCTCATTTTCCATGGTTGGCGCAGCCACTGGCAGATTATCTTCGTCAGATCCGAATCTGCAGAATATCCCTATTCGCACGGCCGAGGGCAGGTCTATTAGAACTGCCTTCATAGCCCCGCAAGGCCATAAGCTTATCTCAGCAGATTATTCTCAAATTGAATTACGTCTTGTTGCCCATGTTGCTGGCGAAGAGACGATGCTACATGCTTTTAAAGAGGGTGTAGATATTCATGCGCAGACAGCTGCTGAGGTGTTTCAGGTCCCATTATCAGAAATGGACTCAGAAACAAGACGGCGTGCCAAGGCCATTAATTTTGGAATTATCTATGGCATTTCAGCTTTCGGTCTGGCGCGACAGCTCTCTATTCCTCAAGGTGAAGCGCGCGACTATATTGCTGCGTATTTTGAGAGATTCCCTGGTATTCGCAACTATATGGATGAGATGAAGGCACAAGCTCGTGATGCTGGATTTGTTGAAACCTTATTTGGGCGGCGGCTCTACATTAATGGTTTGAAGAGTAGCAACCCGGCTATGCGTGGTTTTGCAGAGCGGCAGGCTATTAATGCGCCTATTCAAGGGAGTGCTGCAGATATTATTAAGCGTGCTATGGCACGTTTGCCTGACGCGCTGTCTAAAGCTAATCTTTCTGCAACCATGTTGCTGCAGGTGCATGATGAATTAATTTTTGAAGTGCCTGAAGCAGAGGCAGACGCCTCTGTTGCGCTGATTACAGGGGTTATGGAGCAGGCGCATAAGCCAGTGCTGGCACTAGATGTGCCACTTATAGCTGAGGCAGGCATTGCGGATAGTTGGTCTGAGGCGCACTAAATATGATGATATGTAGCGTGCCTTATTTCTGCCGCATCCCTGCCGTGATTTGACCTCCTCATTGCCTATAGTCAGAATAAAGGTATCCAATTTTAGGGGAGTCTTGTGATGACAACACGTCTTGCGCTGGTTGATGATGATCGCAATATAACAACATCAGTTACAATGTTGCTGGAATCTGAAGGGTATGAAGTTGACTGCTATCACGATGGCGAGACTGCCTTGCGCGGGTTGAGCCAACGTGCTGTTGATTTGGCTGTTCTAGATATCAAAATGCCACGCATGGATGGCACAGAGCTGCTACAAAAATTACGAGGAAAGTCGAGTCTTCCCGTGATTTTTCTAACCAGTAAAGATGATGAGCTTGATGAGGCACTTGGCTTGGGCATGGGGGCTGATGACTATATTACAAAGCCATTTTCCCAACGGCTGCTGCTGGCGCGTATCAAGGCTGTTCTGCGACGTGTAGGCTTGGAACAAAGCGAGGGCGCTGCCAGTCAGGCTGTACGGCTTGGTGATTTGACCTTGGATTCAGAGCGCCATCTCTGTTGTTGGCAAGATAAGGAAGTCAAATTAACCGTTACAGAATTTCTCTTATTACAGTCTTTGGCAAGTCGCCCAGGTCATGTGAAAAATAGAGATCAACTTATGGATGCTGCTTATGGCGAGTCTGTATTTTTAGATGACCGCACAATTGATAGCCATATTAAACGCCTTAGGCGGAAATTCCGTGTGATTGACCCAGAATTCGATATGATTGAGACGTTATACGGCATTGGGTATCGCTACCGTACCACTGGCGCGGCATAATAAGGTGGGCTGTATAGCATGCACATAGCCATGCATATCAGATGCAGCTATGCTTATTCTATATTAGTCATGTCGAGCAAATAGATAATGGTGAGCTTTCAGAAAAGAAAAGGTTGGGTTAGCCCGCTCTCGGCGCGTATTCTTGCCATAATGCTTTTGCCGATATTGCTGCTATTAATCGGTCTTATATCAGTTGACCAATATCGTCAGGTTCTCATTTCAGCTGAATTAGAAGCTTTAGAACGACAAGGTAAAACGCTGGCGAGATCACTTGCTTTGGCAGATGCAGAAAATGCGCCGATTGCACAGCGTCGTCTATCTCCCAAAACATTGCAGCATTTACTGCCGTTAGTTGGGTATGGTTCCAGTCTTCGGGCACGAGTTTATCAACCGAGCGGTCAGCTTATTGCAGATACAGCGCGAAATAGGCAGACAGGCGCAAATGTGCGGATGCGGCGTCATAAAGATGATAATATGCCGCGAATGATGCGCTCTGGCATCGCAGAGTTTCTTGGGAATTTGGGGCGTCGCCTCAATGCTGAAGAACGCCTGCCAGTCTTTAATGATAGTCGTCTTATTTATGCGCAACAATTACCAATTCTTGTGTCAGCTCTCGGCGGTGAAGGTGGACGCACCGCATGGCAAAGCAGGCAAGGCAGGCTTGTTCTGGCTGTGGCTTTGCCAATACAGGATGTTCGTGTCGTGCGTGGCGCGCTTTTGATGACAACAAGTGCTGGCAAAATTGAGCGTGATATCGAGCAGGTGCAGTGGGCATTTATGCAAGTTTTTGCGCTAGTCCTGATTGTAACGATAATTTTGGGCCTGTATCTCTCTCGTTCAATCACCAGGCCGATACGGCAGCTGGCAAAGGCAGCATATCAGATACGCTATCAGTCAGATGGTGTTAAGCCGCTTCAGAGTTTGCCAGAAAGACATGATGAGATTGGCGAGCTATCTAGCGC
>WTHY01000086.1:7884-14469 GCA_011522945.1 Alphaproteobacteria bacterium | reverse complement strand
ATTGTACTTTTGCCTCTAGCATAATGTCTTCTGCTTCTGCCATCATAGCATCTGGGGCGATGGATAAGGGATCTGCTTTTGCCATATCAATAGCTCTCGCTGTTGCAAGGTCTACCCCCTGAACAAGCATGCGGCGCAAATCGCCATCTGTAATAATGCCCTCCAAACTATCTGCGCTACCGACAAGGGCAATCCCCAAACGTCCCTCGGTCATACGCACAATGACTTCTGACATAGGCATGTCAGATGGCACAAATGGCAAATCATCCTGAACCATACGATCTTGGACGCGTGTCAGCAGACGTTGCCCCAATTTTCCGCCCGGATGTGTGGCAGCAAAATCCTCTGGCTGGAAACCTGAGCGCGCCATTAGAGCGATCGCTAACGCATCACCAAGTACTAGAGCCGTAAGCGTTGAGGTTGTTGGCGCCAAATTTAGCGGGCAAGCTTCTTTATCAACTGATGCATCTAACACTATGTCAGACACCCTGCCCAACGTGGAGTCTGGCTGCCCAACAAGCGAAATGATTTTTACCTTGAGACGCTCCAGCGCTGGCAATAGACGCACAACTTCTTCTGTCTCACCTGAATTTGATATTAAAATCACCACTGCTCCAGGCTGAACAACACCCAGATCCCCATGTATCGCTTCTGCAGGATGTAAGAATATAGCAGGTGTTCCTGTTGACGATAATGTGGCTGCAATCTTACGGCCAACAAGACCGGATTTCCCCATACCGCAAACCACTATGTGACCTGACCGGCTATGCAGTAGGTCTATGGCTTTATCAAACCCGTCATTGAGGCTCATCCTCAAGCGTGTAAGCGCCTCACCATAGGTGGCGAACATATCGTTAACAGCATTGTAATTCATGGGATTGTCTTGCCATATTTTTGTGCCTGTTTCCAGAGAATTCCCAGATACACGGGCAGACCTCCAGAGACAAAACGAAACCTCCAGATATAGTATTAAACCTACAATCCATTCGCGATTATCTGTGCCCTCTGCAAATCCTCAGGACGGTTGATATTCATGAAGGGATCAGGCGTGCCCTCAAATGGTACGAATTCTGTTTTATATCCTTCAGTAAAATCATCAATTTTACGCACACCCCTATCCCTGAGAGCCTCTTCCAATGCCACTCTGAGACTCACTGGCCATAAGGTGAAGACAGGATGATGCCTGCCTGCAGAGTGCGCAATTGCAATTTCTGCATCTGACCTTTGCAAAGCTTGGCTCAAATCCAGATCAAGCGTTTTGGGTATGAAGGGCGCATCAGTCGCCAGAGACAATAAATGTGTGATGTCTTTATGTGTTACCTCGACATGATGCAACATCGCGTGAATGCCAGCCAGCGGGCCTAGATGCCCCTCCACTATATCTGTAACAATAGGCAAACCATATTTGTTAAATCGGCCAGTTTCCCCATTGGCGTTTAAAATACGGACAGGCATGTGTGCTGTAGCTTCCAATTGCCATTGTAATATTGTGCGGCCAGCTATCTGCAATTCAGCCTTATCGCCGCCACCCATACGACGTGCGAGGCCACCTGCTAAAAATCCAGCTGCAATCTGCATTAGCCTTTTTGCCTCTGGGCTGAAACATTGTCAGGTATATCTGCAATCTTATCAGCTGCATCAAAAATGATGCGTTCAGCAGCAGAGAGAGCAACAAACCGACTGCCTTTTGCCCTGCCAATTAATGTCATATTGGCTTGCCGTGCCAACCGCACGCCAGCTTCGGTAAAACCAGAACGAGAGACGAGAATTGGGATTCCCATCATAGCTGTCTTCAATACCATTTCAGAGGTAAGCCTTCCGGTTGTATAGAAAATCTTATCCTCTGCTGAAATCTCATCCATCAGCATCATGCCGGCAATTTTATCAACCGCATTATGCCGACCTATATCCTCGACATAAATGAGAGGCTCTGCCCCCCGCGCCAACACACATCCATGTATCGCGCCTGCTTTTAGATATAGGCTTGGTGCCGTATTTATTGCTTTGGACAAAGCAATTAAAGCGGTAGTGCGCAGCACCGCATCCCCAGACAGGTTTATGCGTTCAAACCGGTCCATCACATCACCAAAAATAGTACCTTGTGCACATCCACTTGTCTGAATACGCTTTTTCAGCTTGTCTTCAAAATCAGTCTCATCATGCGTGCGCACCACAACTACGTCTATTTCAGGGTCGTAATCTATGGCCGCAATCTCATCCTTGTGATGCAGCATATTCTGATTAAATAAAAATCCGGCAGCTAAGGCTTCTGGATGGTCGCCAATCGTCATCGATGTAACAATTTCCCGCCGGTTGAGAAAAATGGTCAGAGGTTTTTCTGTAACAACTGGCAGGGATATCTCCGCACCAGACGCATCAATGCCTGTCAGATTTGTTGTTAGGCCCTCGGCATCAGGGGTCGGCATGTGCGGTTTTTTATTTATCATATCTACCATGTGGCCTATCCCTACCGAGATGACAAGCCCCCGTGCCTTGCGAGTTGGAAAATCATATCAAACTGAGCCATTTGAATTCAATGTCCGTATGGATTAGTCTACAGTCAGACAAACCTATAGAGACTGTCGAACCTTTAGCTGGATATACAAAATGAAGTTACATTTTACAGCCTCTGACCATAGTGATGCTATTACAAGGCTGGCTGAACTGACAAATAGATATGGTAATGTGCCTATTGAAGACGCAGATATCATGGTTGTACTTGGCGGCGATGGTAAAATGCTGCATGCACTTCGTACCTCTATAGCTTTCAACATTCCAGTCTTTGGCATGAATTGTGGCCGCCTTGGGTTTCTGATGAATGATTATTCAGATTCAGATCTAATTACCCGACTAGAGCAAGCTGTTTTTGCGCCACTACACCCTTTGCAAATGCAGACAGTCGATAGTAAGGGAAAAATACATGAAGCCCTGGCCATCAATGAGGTATCTCTTCTGCGCCAGACACATAGTGCAGCACATACACGCATTTGGGTAAATGAGAAATGCGAATTGGAGCAACTTGTTTGTGATGGTGTCATGGTAGCAACGCCGGCTGGTTCAACTGCCTATAATTTGTCAGCACATGGCCCTATCATACCAGTTGGCACAGAACTCCTAGCGCTGACCCCTATTTCTGCCTTTCGGCCAAGACGCTGGCGTGGTGCTCTTTTACCATCAGATTCAAAAGTACGGTTCGAGATACTAGATCCGAATTTCCGCTCTCAATCCGTTTCAGCCGATGGTAATGAAATACGTGATGTGGTCGAAGTGACTATCGCACAAGCGCATGAAACGACTATAAAGTTGCTATATGATAAAGGTGCTTCCCTATCTGATAGGTCTATCACAGAACAATTTATGAGTTAGAACGCATGTGCCGATAGCAAGCGCGCCTAACAGGAAATCAGTTCCAAACACAGTCAAAAACAGTCATAGCTTTAGACAAGCCAGAAGAACCTACGTCTATTCTATCAAGATGAGGTGTTGCCTCATATGAAGTCAGATTTGGCAACGAATTCGGCACAGACATTGGCGGCAAATTCAGCCACTAGCCTTTTGCTAGAAATGCGAAAATCTCAGACCAAATTTGTGCTTGGATATCCGCTGTTTCATTCAGAATTTCGTGCCGCGCTTTTTCCACCATCTGCACCTGTCCCTTAGGTAAATAAGACAAGGATTTTTTCGCAAGCGGTGTGCTGACGATATATTCCTGACCTGCCAAGAATGCCAGGGTTGGCTGCTTTATTTGCTTAAGCCAGTTCGGGTTCAGACTTGTCTGTGCACAAGACCGATAGGCTGCACGCACCCAGCCCACGGTAGGGACAGCGCGCCGCATCATCGGATCTTCATCATAAATCTGATAAGGCAAATCGTAAAAAGCTTCATCATGCGTCAGCGGATTAAGTGGCCCTGCCTGACGGGCTAAATCACGTGATAAGTGTATTTGAAAGGGGGCACGTCTCTTTGCCTGACCAGCGGCACAAAGCACACGTCCTAAAAAGCGCACACCATTGGTTGGACCTGCCAAAGGCCGTATCATCGGGGCCAACAAGACAACTCTGGAAATACGCTCTGGAAATGCATGCGCCGCACGCAGTGCCAAATGTCCGCCCATTGAATGGCCAAATATTATAGCGTTTTCTGATAAATTGGCAGCCTGCATCATAGCGTCCAAAGCCTGCAAATATGTTTTAAAGTCTGCAATATGGACATGTTCAGGATGATTCCCAAAATGGCCTGAACGTCCCTGGCCGGGCCAATCAATCAACAAAACATCATACCCAGAAGATGTAAGTCGTGCCGCCACATGCGCATATTTCTCACAAAATTCTGTAAAGCCTGGACAAAAGATAACTTGCCCCTTGGGCTGCGTTTTATCAGTTTGCCAAAAATGCCCTCGCACAGAATTAGAGGTAAAGGGGTTCGCGTAGTCTGCAAAAATATCAGAGCCACCTAAATCTACACGCCGTGCAGAATAATCATCCACATCATAATCTAAATGCGTCATGCGGATTGCGCCCCATCTTCTGTAAGACGTGCTGCATTCTCATCAAAGCCTTTAGATTGACGATTCCACATAGAGGCATAGATATTATCTGCGGCCAGTAATTGCTGATGCGTACCACGCTCTACAATCTTACCTTCAGCCAGCACAAGAATTTCATCAGCATCCACAACTGTCGACAGCCTATGGGCAATGACAAGTGTCGTTTGCCCACTAGACACCATATTCAATGCTTCTTGAATATCCTTTTCTGTCTGGCTGTCGAGCGCCGATGTCGCTTCATCAAACAGGTAGATGGTTGGCGCTTTTAAAATCGCGCGCGCAATAGCCACGCGCTGCTTTTCGCCGCCCGATAATTTTAATCCTCTCTCACCCACAAGCGTATCATAGCCATCTGCTAGATTTTCAATAAAGCCGTCTATAGCCGCCATCTGAGCCGCCTGTTTTATGTCAGCCTCTGTTGCGCCCTCTTTGCCATAGCCGATATTATAGCCAATAGAGGCGTTAAACATCACAGTATCCTGTGGCACGACGCCAATGGCTGCACGCACGCTATCTTGCCTAACTGTCGCGATATTCTGGCCATCAAAATATATGCCGCCAGATTGTGGGTCATAAAATCGAAATAGCAAACGAGACAATGTCGTCTTGCCAGACCCGCTTGGCCCGACGATAGCGACCTTACGACCAGCAGGAACGGTGAAAGATACACCGCGTAAAATTGGCCTCTCATTATAAGAAAAATGCACATCTTTAAAGGCGATTTCACCAGATTTGAGCCGCAATTTTGGCGCGCCAGCAACATCCTGAATATCTGAATGTTCATCTAGCAAGCCGAGCATATTTTCTAAGTCCAGTATGGATTGCCTAATCTCTCTGTAGATCCAGCCTAGAAAATTTAGCGGTGCATAGAGTTGTAACAAATATGTGTTAATGGCAACGAAATCTCCGACTGTCAGCTCTCCAGCCTGAATATCCCGGCCAGCCAGTATCATCAGCAACGCCATACCAGAGCTAATTAAAAGCCCCTGCCCTATATTCACTACAGACAAGGATGTGCGTGTGAGAACCGCTGCATCCTCATACTCTCTTAGCGACCTATCATAACGCTGCGCTTCCCCATCCTCTGCATTGAAATATTTTACAGTTTCAAAATTCAGTAGGGAATCCACCGTCTTGGTTGCAGCAGCTTCATCTGCCGCATTCAGCCGCTTTCGGTATGCCATCCGCCATTCTGTAGTGCGTATGGTGAAATAGGAATAGAGCGTGACTATAACAAATACAATAACGGCATATTCCCAGCCATAGAGCGCCCATAAAAGCAAACTGACAACAATAACTTCGATGAATAACGGGATGACTTCAAATGTGCCTGTGCCTAGCAGCTGTTGGACTGCTTTTGCGCCGCGGTCAATTGATCTGCCAAGCCCACCAGTTTGCCTATCTAGGTGGAATTTTAAGGATAATTGATGTACATGGCGAAAGGCAGCTATCGCAGCCCCACGCACAGCACGTTGGATCACCCGTGCGAATAAAAATTCTTTGAGTTCTTCAAAGGCCTGCTCACCAAAACGCACGAGCATATAACCGCCTACTAAAGCAATTAAAATGCCCATGCTAAAGCCCGGCTGTGTATTCACAGCATCAATGACACGTCCATAAAATTGCGGAATGAGAGCGGCGCTTACGCGGGCAATAATCAGGCAACCAAGGGCTAGAAAAATCCGATTACGGATATAACTATCCCCTTTTGGCATGGTAAAGGCATATAGCTCTCTAAGCAGCCACCCTATGCGGGTGCGATCTGAGGACATAGCATATCCTTTTACTTAGGAGACAGAAAAACTCTCGCCACAGCCGCAGCGGGCAGTCTCATTTGGGTTGGTGAAGGTAAATGAGGCTGAGAATTTATCTTCAGTCCAGTCCATTTCGGAGCCAACTAAAAACATCACAGCCGCAGGATCGATAAATACAGTGATCCCATCGATTTCAACAGAATCCTCAAATGGCTTTTTGTCTTTTGCGAATTCCACATGATATTGTAGGCCTGAACAACCTGCTGTTTTAATCCCAACACGCAA
>WTHY01000086.1:0-7784 GCA_011522945.1 Alphaproteobacteria bacterium | reverse complement strand
CCCAGTCTCATGCCTGATTATGTCATAGATTAACCCCAAATCATATATATTGACGGGGATTTCTGGATCTTTCACCCGCATAAGTGCCGAAATCACACTCGCTTCATCTGCCTTTCCAGCAGCCCCATTAAGCGGCTTGCCAGCTCGTGCAGTGTATCCACCACTTGTATCTGGCAGAAAATCGGCTAATCCGGGGCCTAAATCAAGATCTGGTCTTTGTTTATTATCCGTCATGCTGAAAAGATCCTATTGACCTTTTCCAGCGCTTCAGCCAACGCATCAAAATCAGATCTCTGACTATAAATACCCACCGAGGCACGTGCTGTTGAATTCAAGCCATAGAATTTCATCAAAGGTTGTGCGCAATGATGACCAGCACGTATGGCAACGCCATCTTGGTCAATCAGCGTGGAAATATCATGTGGATGCGCTGCATCAAGCGTAAATGACACAACGCCTGACTTGCCAGCCGCTGTGCCTATGAAGTTAAGTCCCTCGACCGCTGCCAGTCTCTGATGTGCATATTTTATGATATCGGCTTCATGCGCTCTAATCACATCCATGCCAATATCCAGAACAAAATCAATAGCCGCGGCCAGGCCAATAGCTTCGACAATCGGCGGTGTGCCAGCTTCAAACCTGACAGGCGGCGCTGCAAAAGTGGACATGCCTATTTCCACATCATCAATCATATCGCCGCCACCCATAAAGGGAGGCATATCCTGCAAAATTGCCATTTTGCCCCAACAAACGCCTACGCCACTAGGACCGTAAAGCTTGTGACCTGAAAAGACATAAAAATCACAATCAATAGCCTGTACATCGACAGGCATATGTACAACACCCTGACAGCCATCAACGATGCAAATCGCACCTGCCTCATGCGCAAGCGCGGTAATTTCCGCTACGGGATACACGGTCCCAAGCACGTTTGATACATGCGGTACAGAGATGAGTTTTGTACGTGGGGAGATGTAGTTTTTGAATGTCTGCAAATCAAAACTGCCATCTGCTTCCATTGGTGCAGCCACAAGCTTTATCTGCTTTTCCATAGCCAGAAGTTGCCAAGGCACAATATTCGCATGATGCTCTGCAACTGTGATGAGCACTTCATCGCCGGCTTGCAAATGCGCCCGCCCCCAGCTTTGAGCGATTAAATTCAGAGACATAGTTGCCCCTGATGTAATAATCACCTCATCTTGAGAGGGGGCATTAATAAGCGTTGCGACCTTGCCGCGCAGAGCCTCATAGGCATCTGTTGCCTCTTCTGACAAAGTATGTAGACCACGATGCACATTAGAATAGCTTTGCCCATAGCCATTTTGTATCGCATCAAGCACGCATTGCGGCTTTTGGGATGATGCTGCAGAATCCAAATACACAAGTGGCTTACCATTTACAGTTCTCTGTAAAATGGGAAATTCATCACGTATGGTTGCAATATCACGCATCATCAGGCGGCTCTATCTGTGGAAATTCAAGACGCTGTTGCATCAGTCGCCCACGACCGCACAGCATCTGTTAAAAATTCTGACAAAGTTGGATCTTCAATTTGGTCTAACCCATCAATCAAGAAGGCTTCGATCAATAGAGCGCGTGCTTCTGCTTCTGGTATACCGCGGCTCATAAGATAGAAAAGATGCGTTTCGTCTAACTCCCCAACCGTAGCCCCATGTGAACAGACCACATCATCAGCATAGATTTCCAATTCTGGCTTTGCATCTGCCTCTGCATCTCGTGATAGCAAGAGCGCTCTGCTCATTTGTTGGCCATCTGTTTTTTGGGCATCAGGCGCAACCCGCACCATACCCTGAAACACCCCACGCGCCTTATCGTCTAAAACACCTCGAATGAGCTGGTTGGATTGGCAATTTGGCACAGCATGATTAAGCCGTGTTGTAATATCTAACAGCTGCTCGTCAGCACCAAGATAGATATGTGACAAGGACATATCAGCATGTTCGCCTAGCATATGTAGATGTGTTTCACAGCGCGCAAGTTTTGCGCCTTTTGATACAGTAAAGCTATTCAATTTAGTGTTAGCACCAGCCTGTATTTGGCTAAGGGCCACAAAATCTGAATGGCTGGCTTCATCCTGCAGGCGCACATGATGCAACTCTGATTTATCAGCCATACGAATATGCACCAAGGGTGCCGACAAACCATGTGCAGAATGATGATTTTCTATCAGCCGCAGACGAGTTTGTGGCGCCATATCAACGATAATAACAGGAAAGGCAGAGCTGGTCTCAGACCCATCGGCATAATCCAGCACTAAGGTTGTATCATCTGCTGCATCAGCTGACACAGAGAGCTGAATACCTGCGCTCATCTGGGCAAATGATAAATTAGCAACGGGGTGCGTCTCTGGCAAATCGGCAAATAAAGCGGCTTGCGCCTCTGTATCATCCTGAAGTGTGGTGAGGCTGATACCTGCTGGCATATCGTCAGATGAGGCAGCATCATACACGCCACCGCTTATCTGAATATGTACAGCATTATCTATGATTTTCGTGCTTCTATTGCCGCTTGCTGTACCATGCAGAATTTGCCTATCAGCCAAACTGTCCAAAGGTGTGAACCGAAACGCTTCAACAGATTTTCCAGGCCAGCCAACGGCTGCAAAACGCTTTGCAGCAGCGTCACGCGGAGTATCGTTTTCAATAAGGGGGGCAGCAGAATTAGGCGACATTGGCAATATCCGCATAGCCATTTTCTTCGACTTCAAGTGCCAGCGATTTATCACCGGATTTGACAATCTTGCCACCAGCAAGAATATGCACAAAATCTGGCACAATATGTGAGAGCAGCCGCTGATAGTGCGTGATAACAAGCATACCGCGCTCTGGCCCGCGCAAAGCGTTTACACCTTCAGACACGATTTTTAATGCATCTACATCAAGCCCAGAATCTGTTTCATCAAGCACAGCCATAATCGGCTTTAACAATGCCATTTGCAGGATCTCATATCGCTTTTTTTCACCGCCCGAGAAGCCGACATTTACAGCACGCTTTAACATTTCATCTGATACGCCAAGCGCTTTGGCTTCAGCACGAACCATTTTTACAAAGGCGAGTTGATCAACCTCTTCTTCGCCAGCATCACGCAAACGCGCATTAACCGCTGCACGCAGAAATGACATGCCACTAACACCTGGTAATTCGACAGGGTACTGAAAAGCAAGAAACAACCCAGCGCGTGCACGCTCATCAGCTTCCATCTCAAGCACTGATTCACCATCCAGTAAAATATCACCGCCAGTGACCTCATATCCATCTCTACCAGATAGCACATAGGACAGGGTTGACTTGCCTGAGCCATTTGGTCCCATGATTGCGTGCACTTCCCCAGAATTGATGGTCAGGTTGATACCATGCAAAATTTCTGTATCGCCAATCGAGGCGCGTAAATCTTTAATTTCAAGTAATGCCATCTTAGCCAACTGACCCTTCTAGTGAGATACCGATTAGTTTTTGTGCTTCAACTGCAAATTCCATTGGCAGTTCTTTCATGACTTCTTTGCAGAAGCCATTCACCAGCAATGATACTGAATCTTCTTCGCTCAAACCGCGTTGCAGACAGTAAAATAATTGGTCTTCTGAGATGCGTGACGTTGTCGCCTCATGCTCAACCTTGCCTGATGGATTGCGTGATATGATATATGGCACAGTGTGCGCGCCACATTTGTCACCAACGAGCAATGAATCACACTGTGTAAAGTTACGGGCATTTTCAGCACCCTTATGCACTTCAACAAGTCCGCGATATGTGTTCTGAGATTTTCCGGCTGATATGCCTTTTGAAATGATAGTTGAGCGACTTCCTTCGCCAATATGTATCATTTTGGTGCCTGTATCAGCTTGCTGCGCACCATTTGTCACAGCCACAGAATAAAATTCACCGACAGAGTCCTTGCCACGCAACACACAACTTGGATATTTCCAAGTGATAGCAGAGCCTGTTTCAACTTGTGTCCAGCTAATCTTGGAGCGATCACCACGGCAGGCGCCACGCTTTGTGACAAAATTATAAATGCCGCCTCGACCCTCTTCATCTCCTGGATACCAGTTCTGAACAGTAGAATATTTAATCTCTGCATCATGCATTGCCACAAGCTCAACAACAGCTGCATGAAGCTGATTTTCATCACGTTGCGGTGCCGTGCAGCCCTCAAGGTAGCTTACATATGACTGGTCTTCTGCAATGATAAGCGTTCTTTCAAATTGCCCTGTATTTTGCTCATTAATCCGGAAATATGTGGATAATTCCATAGGGCATCGCACGCCTTTTGGAATAAAAACAAAAGACCCATCTGTAAACACAGCAGAATTCAATGCTGAGAAATAATTATCAGACACAGGCACCACAGAGCCCATATATTTTTTGATGAGCTCTGGATATTCGCGAATAGCTTCAGAAATCGGGCAGAAAATGACACCTGATTTTGCCAACTCATCTCGGAAAGTGGTGGCCACAGAAACTGAGTCAAACACAGCATCAACAGCCACACCTGACAGCATTTTCTGCTCATTCAGGGGAATGCCTAGCTTTTCATAGGTGCGTAAAAGCTCTGGATCCACCTCATCCAGTGATTCCAGCTTCGGCTTGTTTTTCGGCGCCGCGTAATAATAAATATCATTATAATCAATCGGCGGTATATTCAGCTTCGCCCAATCAGGGCTTGGCATCTTCAGCCAATAGCGATACGCCTTCAGACGCCATTCCAGCATCCATTCAGGCTCTTCTTTTTTCGCCGAAATGAATCTGATAACATCTTCGTTCAGACCTTTTGGGGCTTTTTCAGTCTCAATCTCGGTTACGAAGCCATATTTATATTTACCAGTCGCTTCTTCTACGGCTGAGATGGTTTCAGCTGTTGCCACCATTTATCTACTCCTGCCTCGCATCATCAATATGTTTCAAAGAGCTGTTATCCAAACTTGATTGTGGCACAGCAAAAATTTCTTCTGGGTTGAACATCTCTGCCAGAGATACGCCTGATAAGGCCTCATGGATTGCACCATTAACCTTGTTCCAATTGCCTGACATAAAACACCCATTCTGAACAGCGCAGGGATCGACAGCGCCGACCACACAAGCTGTCAGCGCTATTGGCCCCTCAATCGCTTCCACGACATTAGCCACGCTGATTTCCTCTGGCTTACGTAACAATGTACACCCACCATTGACGCCCCTAGCACTCTCAATAAGCTGAGCGGCAACCAGCATTTTAGTTAGCTTTGCAACGGTTGGCTGCCCTAGCTGCGTATAGCTTGCTAGCTCATGGCTCGACAGACGCTGATGAGGGCGCATTGCAAGTGCACCCAGAATCAAAATCGCATAATCTGTCAATCTCGTTAATTTAAGCATCTATCTCTGTGCTGTATTATGTTTTGGTCGTCTGGCCTGCAGACTGAACGTCCAAGTGAATTTACTTCCCAGGTTTTAACTGCCGTACACGATATGCATTCCACAAAAACTAGTGGCAAAACCGCCCGAACTTGCGAATGATTATCATATACAGTACCAATTTTGTACGCTTTGACGTAACATAGGCATCCAGCCAAAAAAGGCAAGATCTGAGTATCCATATAATGGGAAAAATTTGAAAAAATACGACGCTGTATTCGCTATCTAGAATCTTCAGCCAGCGTCCTGATTTACGCCTAATTATAGGCTTCGGGACGGAGCTGATATCGCCCCTCTTCTATCCCGTCAAACACATCCTCAACGTCAGGATGACCAACGGGCCCATTCTCATCGTCAATCGTCAAATTTTGCTGCGACACATAAGCCGCGTAATAACTGTCCGAATTCTCGGCAAGCAAATGATAGAAAGGCTGCTGTCGTGCAGGACGCACCTCTTCAGGGATGGCATTGTACCATTCCTCAGTATTATCGAATTCCGGATCAACATCTACAATGACACCACGAAACGGATAGTGCCGGTGGCGAACAATATCGCCGATGCAAAATACAGGTGTTTTTTGAATGATTCTATCGTCAGCCACGAGTTCTAATTCTTTATCTTCACGCTTCAGGCTGGGAGAGGCGGGTAGTTTGTACACGCCTCTTTAAACAAATATGTTGGTAAGCCGCAATTAGATGCTGTCTTTTACTTTAAGAACCTGACGGCCACGATACATGCCTGTCTTAAGGTCAATGTGATGTGGGCGATGCAATTCGCCAGTTTCTTTGTCTTCAACATACGCATCGCCGCGCAGCGCATCATGCGCACGACGCATATTGCGCTTCGACTTTGTAATTTTACTCTTTGGAACAGCCATTGAACGACTCCCTAAAAATGAATTCCGCCGCCAACTTCATGGGCGCAAAACCAGCTAGTATGTAACTAAACGCCTGCTTTGCTGCCTGCACAAATTTGGTGGCCTGGCAACAGACCGACAATATTTCGAGATTGGTGGAGCCAGACGGGATCGAACCGACGACCTCCTGCTTGCAAAGCAGGCGCTCTCCCAACTGAGCTATGGCCCCAAACCTCGAAATATCGACGACCATGGTCGCCGAGCTTGGTGTTTATGGTCGAAAGGCCAGAATAGGTCAAGACCAATTTTGAGCCTTTCTCACATTTTTTTGATGCAGATATCGTTTATCTATCTTGCAATTAGCTTAGCTGGAGATTTCCTAGCGCTTCAATCACAGCATCATGCGTTAATTTGCCATCCTTTACATTTAGGCCGGGTGCAAGATGTGGGTCTGCATCCAAAGCTGCCAATCCATTATTCGCCAGCGCAAGCACGTACGGCAAAGTAGAATTATTCAGGGCCAACGCTGAAGTACGTGGCACGGCACCTGGCATATTTGCGACACAGTAATGCACGATGCCATCAACTTCATAAGTAGGTTCTGCATGTGTTGTTGGACGTGATGTCTCAAAACAACCACCCTGGTCAATCGCAACATCAACAAGCACAGATCCTGGCTTCATTGATGACAACATCTCACGTGAAATCAAACGAGGGGCACTTGCTCCTGGAATCAACACGGCACCAATAACCATATCAGCAGATAAAGCAGCATCAGCAAGTGCGCCAGCTGTTGAATAAATCACCTCGGCTGATGACCCAAAAATATCCGATAGATAGCGAAGTCGCGGCACTGAGCGATCAAGAATCGTAACACGTGCCCCCATACCAATGGCCATCTTTGCTGCGTTGATGCCAACAACACCGCCCCCAATGATAACAACATGTGCAGGTGGTGTGCCAGGTACACCAGAAATCAGCAGACCCTGGCCACCATTTGGCGCCTTCATATTGGTTGCGCCTTCAATAACCGAAAGACGTCCAGCCACTTCTGACATCGGGGCAAGCAACGGCAAGCCGCCAGACGCATCTGTGACAGTTTCATAGGCGATAGCTGCACAGCCAGATTCCATCAAGCCACGCGCTTGAGGCTCATCCGCAGCTAAATGCAAATATGTGAACAATATTTGATCGCTATTCAGCATCACCCATTCAGATGGCTGGGGCTCCTTCACTTTCACAATCATCTCGGCAGCATCAAAAACAGATTTAGCATCAGCTGCAATCTTGGCGCCAGCGGCTTCATAATCTGCGTCTGAGGCACCAATACCAAGACCAGCCCCTGACTGAACAATCGCTTCATGCCCACGCATTGTTAGCTCTTGAACAGATGACGGCACTAGACCAACTCGCTTTTCCTGTGGTTTAATTTCTGATGGTACACCAACACGCATTCTGACCTCCATTAGGGAATTTTTGAGATGACAGAATAGTGCAATAAATAGTATTTTTTCTTG
>WTHY01000073.1 GCA_011522945.1 Alphaproteobacteria bacterium | reverse complement strand
CTCGTCAGCAGGTTCGAATAACCAATCAGCGGGCCCACCAACGCGCAGCCAGCTAAGCTGCCGCAGCGGCGCGTTTTGCTTAAGTGTGCCACGCAGACCTGATATTTGGAGGGTATGCCAGCTCGTCATGAGGTGCCTCCTATCTGCAAATTATTTAATTGCTGGGGAAGCTCTGCAGCCCAACTTGTGATGGTACCAGCACCTAAACACATGACAAGATCGCCAGACTTGGCGATTCTGGAAATTTGTGCAGCCAGCATTTCTGGACTTTCAAGCACCTCTGAAGAGCGATGGCCAAATTTTAATAGCCCTTGCACCAAATCTTCTTTTTCAAACCCAGCTATAGGGGGCTCCCCTGCTGCATAAATATCAGCAACAAGCACATGGTCAGCTTCATTGAAACAGGCACAGAAATCTTCAAATAGATCACGTACCCTCGAATAGCGATGTGGCTGGACCACAGCAATAAGCTGATTGTCTTTACATTGCATGCGGCCAGCTGATAAGGCAGCGCGTATCTCTACAGGATGATGCCCGTAATCATCGACAATGGTTATGCCGCCAGCAGTCCCTTTAATATCAAAGCGGCGACCAACACCCTTAAACTGATTTAAGGCATTTGAAATCGTCTCTGGCGAAATACCCATTTCCAGGGCGACGGCCACAGCGGCAAGGCAATTTTGTACATTATGTAAGCCAAGCATTGGGAAGGCTACATTTTCCATCTGGCCAGCTGTATGAGCAAGCCGGTCTGAAATTTGAATTGTGAACCGCATATATCGGCTATCATGCTTGATATCAGTAGCTCGTACATCTGCATTGGCGCTGAGACCATATGTTATGACCCGTCTATCTGAAATCCGCGGTAACAGTCGCTGCACAGACGGATGGTCAATACATAAGGTTGCAAAGCCGTAAAACGGAATTGAGGCGACAAAATTCGTGAAGGCCTGTTCTAAATTCTCAAATGTGCCATGATGATCCAGATGTTCTGGATCGATATTTGTCACGATCGCAACAGTTGGTTTCAGACGTGAGAATGAGCCGTCACTTTCATCTGCCTCTACAACCATCCAGTCGCCAGCACCCAGTTTGGCATTGCTACCCCAGCTCGAAATAATGCCGCCATTTATCACAGTTGGATCAAGTCTGGCAGCATCAAGCAGTGTGGCAACAAGAGAGGTTGTTGTCGTTTTACCATGTGTGCCTGCGACGGCCACAGACCAGCGTAGACGCATGAGCTCACCAAGCATCTCTGCTCTATGCACAACTGGCAAAAACCGTTTTCGTGCCTCGATTACCTCAACATTATCAGGTTTAATGGCTGTAGAAATGACAACAATGGCGGCATTTTCAACATTTGCAGCTGCCTGTGGTGTCATAACTTTCACACCTTTGGCGCGTAGCCGTTTTACATTGGCATTTTCAGATAAATCACTGCCTTGCACCTGATATCCAAGCTCGCAAAGAATTTCTGCAATGCCACTCATGCCTATACCGCCGATGCCGGTGAAATGTATTGTCCCTATAGATAGAGGAAGCACACTCATGACACGCTCCAGGATTTGGCCTGCGCCAAGTCGCGCATTGCCGTAATAATGTGATTTGTTGCGTCAGGCTGACTGGCAGTGCGTGCAGCCTTGCCCATAATTGGTAATGTTTGCGGATTGTTAAGAATGGTCGTTAGCAAGCGCGCTAGCGTGTCTGGGGTTGCCTCAGATTCTTGCAAAATATGTGCACCGCCAGCTGCGACAATAACCTCTGCATTTGCAGTCTGATGATCGTCCAGCGCACCAGCAAAGGGAATGAAAATTGCCGGTCTGCCAGCAGCCGCAATCTCTGCGGTAGAAGCAGCACCACTGCGTGAAATAATGAGGTCAGCAGTAGCAAGCCGGGCCGGAATATCTGTGAAAAACGGAGATAATTCTGCTGATATCTCAAGGGCATCATATTGTTTGCGTGTTGCTTCTAAATCTTCAGAACGAACTTGCTGCGATATTATTAGTCGAGACTGCAGTGCCTTTGGCAGGGTTGCAATAGCCTTTGGCACCATATGGCTAAAGAGATGCGCACCAAGCGAGCCACCTTGAATATGTATCTGTATTTTGTCTGCTACATCTTTAACAGGTTGGGCAGGCACATCATGCAATATGGCCGAAACAGGCAGTCCAGTTAACCGTGTCTTGGCAGAGGCAGGAAGTGGATGGCTATCTTGCCATGTCAGCAGCAGGTGCCCTGTTAACCGGGCAAGCAGAAGATTAGCACGCCCAATACGACCATTTTGCTCATGCAATGCAGATGGGATCCGCAACAAATTAGCAGCTAAAAGTGAGGGGGCTGAGGCATAACCGCCAAAACCAAGGACCACTTGTGGGCGTGACCATAGCATCTGCCAGCTTGCTTGAATTGTGCCAAAGGCAAGTTTGGTAATTGCAATTAGGCGGCGTGGCAGGCTACCTGCAAACGGCGAGGCAGCAGCAAGAGCGTTTACAGAAAAATGTTTTGTCTCAATGTTCTTTGCCGCCAGTAGCTTTGCGCCGCGCTTGTCAGTTTGGAATTGAATTTTGCAGCCTTCAGCCTCTAAGGCTGTGCCAATGGCGATGGCTGGAAACACATGCCCGCCTGTGCCGCCGGCGGCCAGTAATATGCGCTTAAGTGCCATGATTGCCTCCTCTGCCTAGAGGTTGCTGGCTATAGGTTTCCCGTTTCGTTAGGGCGAGAATAAATCCAACCGTCAAAGCACTTGCCAGAAGGGATGAGCCGCCATAGCTGATGAATGGCAATGTCATACCTTTTGTTGGAATGAGGTTGACAGAAGATGCCATATGAATGGCAGCTTGAACGCCGAATTGCATAGCCAGCCCAGCCCCGGCAATTAAGCTGAACAAACTTTGCCGATTAACTGATTTATCAAAGCTACGCAGAACAAAAAAGGCATATAGGGTGATGAGCATGAGACAGGCAAATAGGCCATATTCTTCGGCAGCCACTGAAAAGATGAAATCGGCATGTGCATCTGGCAGATTTTCTTTAACCTTTCCATCACCTGGCCCAACGCCAAGCAAGCCGCCATCAATAAAACTTTGAATTGATTGCTTTGTTTGCCACGCCCCACCATCCAAAAACTTTTGAACACGCGCATATACATGGTCTAAGAGGAAATAAGCAGCAACCGCTCCAGCAACGGCGATAGCTGCAGCAGCAATCACCAGCAAGGCTGGCATGCCAGCCAGGAACATTTGAAATCCCCATGTCAAAACAATGACAGATGTCATGCCGACATCAGGCTGCATGATCAGGATAAGCGTAATCACACCAGCAACAGCTGTTGCCCAAATCCAACCTGGAAAATTATCTCCCTCGCGCCAGAGGAATAGTAGCCAAGCACATATAATCGCGAAAAATGGCTTGGCAAACTCAGATGGTTGGAGACGCACAGGGCCGAGAGAAATCCACCGCGTTGCCCCTTTGACTTCAGCCCCTGTCAAAAGTGTCAAGATCATTAGACCGCAAATGCCGGCAAGACCAAACAGGCTTATAATGCGTATTTGACGAGGGTTAAGCAGAGATACAACGAGCATCAACCCAATCGCAAGCGGCAAATATATCAGCTGGCGAAGCACAAAATGCTGCTCTGCTAGACCAATCCGTTCGGCAACTGGTGGGCTAGCTGCCATCACCAGAATGATACCTATGCCCATCAACATAAAGGCACTCGTCAGAAGCCAGCGGTCAACTGTCCAAAACCAAATACCTAAGACTGAACGGTCAGTTCTATCCAGCATAGCTGACCTCCCGTTCATGTGAAGTAATCAGGTCTGAGACTAGAGACATGAAGCTGTCACCACGTGCTTCGAATGACGTGAATTGGTCAAAAGAGGCAGCTGCTGGTGATAAGAGAATTGTGCTTGCTGTTTCCTGCGATAGCGCATCCTGCATCGCAGCCTGCAATGCAGCTTCCATATCCGCGAAGGACTGATTGGCGATATGTCCATGCGCCTCTGCTGAAAAGGCATGGGCATCACGGCCATAAAAATAGCCCGCAGTGATATTCTGTTTTTGTTCAAGACAGGCTGACAATCCATCTTCTTTGCCGATGCCTCCAGCCAGCCAGTAAATATTTGTAAAGGCTGATAAGGCTTTTGAGGCTGCTTCGCCATTTGTTGCTTTTGAATCATTTATAAAATCAACTGGACCTAACGACCCACATGGCTG
>WTHY01000152.1 GCA_011522945.1 Alphaproteobacteria bacterium | reverse complement strand
ACGCATTATTGTCGTTACAAGCTTTTTCAATCTAGTACCAGTGTGGAATCGCGGGATCAGCTTCGGGCTATTCGCAACTTATCCAGACTTGGTCCGTCTCGCCACAATTCTCATTGCTATATTTGTGGTGATATGGCTTGCAAGACAGTTTCTACACTATCCGCCTCTTGTGAAATTAGCAGCCGCTGGCATTATTGCAGGCGCTATTGGCAATATGATTGATCGTATTGTTTACGGTATGGTAGTGGATTTTCTTGATTTTCATCTTGCAGGAAAACATTGGCCGGCATTTAATATAGCAGACATGGCGATTAGCTGTGGGGTCTTTTTATGGGTTTGCGCCATACTCACTGGCCGTGATAGGATGCCGGCTGACGAGGCGTCTGATACCACAACGCAGTAAATAGGATTTTCACGATGAAGCCTTTTATTCATGCCCTGAAACTGGTTACCCTTCTGAGTGTTGCGGCGGTAAGCCTGTCAGCATGTTCTGATTTCCGTCGTGCTATTGGGACTGAAAAATCCTCGCCGGACGAATTTGCAGTAGTGGTGCGTGCTCCTCTATCTTTGCCGCCTGATTTCACATTACGCCCACAAGGCCCAGATGATGAGACAGCTGCTGCTGCGCCTCTCGCAACAGAAGTGGCTGAAGATATCTTCGCACAACAACGCCATGAGCTTACAGGATATGACGAGCTATTCCAACTCAGCAAGATTGCGCCAGATATCCGCACCGTAGTTGACGAGGAAACAGCCGGGATACGTTTTGAAAGGCGTCTGCCCATTCAAGTTCTATTTGGCGGCCTGGCAGATGTGGGCCCTGTGCTAGATCAACTGCAAGAAGATGCGCGCCTGAGAGAAAACCGCGCCAGCGATCTGCCGCTAAATCAAGGGGCAAGCCCGGCTATTGACGGTGTGCTAGGGGATAGAATCGAAGTCGAGTAGTCGTCCTTCACTTTAGAGGTCAGCCCACAGGAAATAATCTCTTGCGCGATATCCGCTTACTGCCAGACCATCTCGTAAATCAAATCGCTGCTGGCGAAGTTATCGAACGGCCTGCAAGCGCGCTAAAAGAACTTGTCGAAAATGCCATTGATGCTGGGGCGACCCGTATTGATATTGATATGGTGAGGGGCGGTTTAGGCGGCTTATCTGTCTTGGATAATGGGCATGGAATGGATGCTGATTCACTGCAATTAGCCTTGCAGAGACATGCAACATCAAAACTGCCTGATGCGGATTTGTTTGATATTCATAGTTTTGGATTTCGAGGCGAGGCGCTTCCCTCTATTGGGGCTGTTTCTAAGCTAAGGCTGTCTTCACGTGTAGCAGAAGCAGAGCATGGCTGGACAATCACTGTTGAACAAGGCTCAGTAGGCGCAATTGCACCATCTGCCCAGCCTGTAGGCACATTGATTGAAGTGTCTGATATATTTGCTTCTGTTCCCGCGCGACTAAAATTTCTAAAAACAGAACGGACAGAATCTGGACAATGTTTGGATGTTATAAAGCGTCTGGCAATGGGAACGCCTCATATAAGTTTTCGGCTGACTGAATCTGGTCGTACGCTTCTAGATTTGCCGGCCCGGCCAGCTGATTTGACGGGCATGTCTGCACGTTTACATGATGTGCTTGGACGGCAATTTGCCAAAGAAGCAATGCAGATAGATGCTGAACGTGAGATGGCAAGACTTACAGGTCTTGCTGGTTTGCCAACGATGAACAGGCCTACCACAGCCCATATGTATCTATTTGTAAATGGCCGGCCTGTGCGTGATAGACAGCTTTTGGGCGCTGTCCGGGCTGGCTATGGTGATACTTTGCCAAAAGGCAGACATCCTATGGCAGCTCTGTTTATAGATTTACCGCCACAACTAGTAGATGTGAATGTGCATCCAGCCAAAGCGGAGGTTCGCTTTCAGGATGCTGGTGGTGTGCGTGCCCTTCTGGTTGGGGCTTTGCAATCTGCTTTGCGAGAGCGCGGCGCTGAAGCTACAGGCGAGGGTGGTTTAGCTGCCTTCCAGAAACTACAGCGCAATATTGGCGCGTCTGGTAGCAGGCAATCAGGTAGTGGCTTTACCGCCTATCGACCAGACTATCAGGCTAATATTCCAACGCCGGAACAAATGCGGGCATCTGATGCTTGGCAATCGCCGCTGGCACCACCGCAGGCAGATTTGCACGAAGCACAGTCACATATGCTGGATGGGTTTCCAGAGCAGGCGCGTATGGTGGAGGGGGCGACTGATTATCTGGTTGGCGAGACCGGCGGTCTGGCAAATGATCAGGCTGCTGAGAGGCAAGCTGGCACTATAGATGCTTCTGCTTCATCAGCTGTACCCTATGTTGCAGGTGATGGGCGGCTTGGTGCAGCGCGGGCACAGCTTCATAAAACCTACATCATCGCTGAAACATCAGACGGGATTACGCTGATTGACCAGCATGCGGCACATGAGCGGCTTGTGATGGAACAAATGAAAGCAGCTCTTGCAGCAGGTACAATTGCCTCGCAAGCGCTATTATTGCCTGAGGTTGTTGATTTACCACCAGAGCAAATTGAGGCTGTCACCAAACATAGTGAAGCCCTTGCCAAGATGGGCCTATCTGTTGAGGGTTTTGGTGATGGTGCAGTGATTGTGCGTGAGACACCGGCATTACTTGGGGATGTTAACGCGGTTGCCCTTATTCGGGATGTGGCTGAAGAACTCTCTGAACTGGGAGGCGCTGTTACGTTGGAGCAGAAAATCGCCCATGTGCTTGCAACAATTTCCTGTCATGGATCTGTTCGCGCAGGGCGGATTCTGCAGGGTGATGAGATGAATGCACTTTTAAGACAGATGGAAACCACGCCAAATTCTGGACAATGTAATCATGGCAGGCCCACCTATATCACACTGTCTTTGCGTGATATTGAAAAACTATTTGAGCGTAGCTGAGTAAAGTGTGAATAGATGTCCGATCTGTTCAGGGCTGTCGTAATAGAGTTGAAGATTGGCTGTCTCTACAGGTAACTGGCCTGTGCACTTAAAGGCCGTCCATGCATTCAGGCGAGACTATCTATATTTGGACCGGGTCAGGCTATTTTTGGATCGGGTTGGGCTATGTTTGGACCGGGCCAGGCTATATTTGGACTGGGTCGGGCTATCAAAGCACAGATATGCGCTTGTTTTAATCATATTTGGGCTAGGTCAGGCCATAAACGTCCAGATATGAAAGCCATTTTAAAAAATATCTGAGCCAAGTTAGGCTGGAAAAGCGGAGATATCAGTTATTCTCGCTAATTGTGAAATTCAAGCGTGCGCAGTCTGAAACTACGTTTCTTGTGGTGCCCAATTATAGAGCGACACAGCCGCAATACCATAATTGCGCCTATCTCTCAGGACAAAATCCTCTGGCAGAGTGAGCTGCTCTTTTTTATGGGTTTCGGCAATAATGAGTGCCTCTGATTTTAAAGCGCCAATAGTCGCTAAATGTAGAAGCGCAGCCTCTGTTAAGCCTTCAGCATAGGGGGCGTCTGAAAATATAATATCTGCTGGCGCAGTCTGCCATGTTCTTAATGTTGCAAACCCGCCTATAAGCAGTTTACTACGCGCCTCAAACCGTAATTTTTGAATGTTTGTCTGTATGATTTTACTGGCCATTTTGTCTGCTTCTATAAAGCTGGCAAAAGCAGCGCCACGTGACAAGGCTTCTAATCCAACAGCGCCAGTTCCGGCAAAGACATCAATAATATGTGCATTTTGTAGAGTCGGCGAAAAGCGGCCTCCCATAAGCAAATTAAAGATAGCTTCACGACTGCGCTGGCTTGTTGGGCGCGTAGTTTTCCCTGCAACCGAGGTTAGCTTTGTGCCGCGTGCTGTCCCCCCAATAATCTGCATGATTTATGGTTTAGACCTAGAGGACCGGAATTTGTCAGCTTGTGGCCGTGCTGCTTTACGTTGGTCTGATTTCGAAGCGCTAGATTGTGATCTGGCTGACTTGCGCTGACCTGCATTAGGGGCACCAGATTTATGAAATGACCGCTTTGGCTTACGTTTCTGGCCTCGTTTTAGGCTAAGTGTAGGACCCCTATCTTCCGGCTCTGTCATGCCAAGCTGGTCCATTAAAGCGCCCTGTTTGACTTCCTGCACATCTCCATCTTCCATAGTGCCAAGCTGGAATGGACCATAGGAAAGTCGAATAAGCCTGCTAACACGGTAGCCCAAAGCTTCCATGACACGGCGAATTTCACGATTTTTACCTTCACGAATAGCAACAGTTAGCCACGCATTGCTGTTCAGCTGCTTATCAAGGCGTGCCAGAAGCGAGTCATAATGGATACCATGAATTGTAATGCCATCTGCAAGTGAGGCTAACTCCTCCTCATTGACACGGCCTTGGACACGGACACGATATTTCCGGATCCAGCCTGTTGATGGCAATTCTAAGTGCCTAGCAAGCTCACCATCATTTGTCAGCAGAAGTAACCCTTCAGAATCAAGATCCAACCTGCCAACTGTTATGACGCGTGGCATAGTTTCAGGCAAATGATCGAAGATTGTCTCTCTACCTTGTTCGTCTCTTGCACTCACAACAAGGCCACGTGGCTTATAATATCGCCAGAGTCTTGTGCCTTCTGCATTAGGCAGCAGCTTACCATCAACATGGATAACATCATCTGCTGTCACGAGCGTGGCTGGTGTGTCTAGCCGCTCACCATTGAGATATACACGGCCCTCAGCAATGCGACTTTCTGCATCACGTCTTGAGCAAATGCCAGCGCGAGCAATCCGTTTTGCGATACGCTCAGTGTCAGCGCGTTCTTTAAATCTAAATGTTGATTTTTGTGCCATAGCAGGGTTGTAGGGCAATCTGGTAGTGGCTGACAAGTCTCTTGGCAAAACTCATTCATATTGGCAGTGTGTTATGCATGAATACTGGCCTATCAAAATCTGATCCTATGGACCTTGCTATGCGTCTGGCGCAAGCTGCGTTTGCAGCAGGGGAAGTGCCAGTTGGCGCTGTGATCACAGATGCAAACGGCAAGCTCATAGCCTCTGCTGGTAATGAGATGCAAGCACTGTCTGACGCAACAGCACATGCAGAAATGCAGGTTATTCAACGGGCAATGAAAGCAACAGGACAGGCACGTTTAGACGGCTTTGATATCTGGGTTACACTTGAGCCTTGTGCAATGTGCGCAGGTGCTATTGCCCATGCGAGATTGCGTAGGCTGTATTATGGTGCGCCAGATGTAAAAGGCGGGGCAGTGGATAATGGGCCCTGCTTATTTCATCAGCCAACAATACATCATAAACCTGAGATTTATGGTGGTATTTCTGAGGCAGAGTCAGCCGCGCTGCTCCGTAGATTTTTCGAAACGCGCAGAAAATCTGCAGAAAGCCCTTAGCATCCGCACCTCAGAAAGAAAATCTGAGCAAGATCTCCTCATCCTGGAAACACTAGAACGAAAATACCCGTCTTAAGATATCAGCCGTGAAATATTTGGTGGAAAATTGATTGAGACCACCCAGGCTGGAAAATACTAGCAGGCGAATCTCTAATGACTAATTGGCGCTGAGCAGGTTTAGGTTGCTGCGATGTCGCGTCGGCAGAAGCCATCCGGCCAGTCAATTATATCAACGGCGCCATAGGCTTTATGTCTGGCACTTTCAGCATCAGTGCCCATAGCTGTAACAGCCAGCACCCTACCGCCAGAGGCAAGGATACTGCCATCATCAGCTATCTTTGTGCCAGCATGAAATATCGTTACATCAGATTGTGCGGCTGCTATATCTAAGCCGTTAATCTGACTTCCCTTTTCATAGGAGCCTGGATATCCATTTGCCGCCAGTATGACTGTTACAGCTGTCTCATCTGACCAACGCATATCGAAATGATCCAATCCACCTTCAATTTGCGTTACAACGGCTGACAAGAAATCTGTGCGCAACCGCGGCAGGATAACCTGTGCCTCTGGATCGCCAAACCGACAATTAAATTCAATTACCTGTGGGCCAGTTTTTGTCAGCATCAGACCAGCATATAAAATGCCTGTATAGGGCATAGCTTCTTCTGCCATACCGGCTGCAACTGGTTTGATGATTTTGTCCAGAATCTCTGCTTTTAAGATGTCAGTCTCGTGTGGAGAGGGGCTGATGGCTCCCATGCCACCTGTATTTGGCCCCTCATCGCCATCAAAAGCACGTTTGTGATCTCGTGCAGACGCCATCCACTGCACGGTTGCCCCATCTAAAAGGGCAAAGGCAGATATTTCAGGCCCTTCGATACGTTCTTCAACCAAAATTCTGTTAGAGGCTGCCCCAAAACGGCCGCCAAGAAGCTCGTCAATTGCGTGTTCAGCGTCAACTTGCGTGTCGCAAACAATAACGCCTTTGCCAGCAGCAAGCCCATCTGCCTTGATAACACAATAGCCATGCAAGGATTTTGCGAAATCTTTGGCGGCTGATGCATCAGCAAAGCGTTTCCAGGCAGGCTGCGGGATATTGTGGCGGTCACAGAAGGCGCGTGCAAACTCCTTTGACCCCTCAAGCTGTGCAGCTGCTGCACGCGGTCCGAAGGCTTTTATGCCGGCATCATCAAGCTTGTCGGCTAGTCCCTCTACTAAAGGTATTTCTGGGCCAATAATAACAAGGTCCACAGCTTCTGCCTTTGCTAGTGCCACAAGCCCATCTAAATCATCTGCTGCCACATTACATAACCGGCCTAGCTCTGACATAGCAGAGCTACCAGGTGCTATTAGTAGTTCTGTCAGTAGAGGGGAAGCTGAAACCGCCCAACATAATGCATGTTCCCGTCCACCAGAACCGACAACTAGAACTTTCATGACAGATTTCCTCAAGGCTTAGTGACTGACAGAGATTGGCATAAGCATACCCCAAATCTTCTCATATGAAACCGATTGTTTCACGTGATGCATCTGTGCCATAAACTGAAGTCAGGAACAATGAGAATGATATGTCTGATATCCCACTAAATTCTGATGCTGGCAGCAATATGCCCTATTTTACGGTTGCAGAGCTATCTGGGGCCATAAAGAAAACCATTGAGGGACAATTTGAATTTGTTCGTGTGCGTGGAGAGATTTCGCGTCCATCCATGCCAGCCTCAGGCCATATCTATTTTACGCTGAAAGATGCTCAAGTCTCTCTATCTGCAGTCATTTGGAAAGGCATGGCAGCCTCAATGACAGTGCGCCCTGAAGAGGGTCTGGATGTGATTTGTTCAGGCAAAATAACAACTTTTGGCGGTCAGTCGAAATATCAAATCATTGTCAATCAGATGGAAGTTGCCGGCGAAGGCGCACTTTTAAAACAATTAGAAGATAGGCGCAAAAGGCTGGCAGCTGAGGGGTTGTTTGCGCCAGAACGTAAGCAGCCAATACCTGCACTGCCACGCCGGATCGGTGTTATAACAAGCCCATCCGGAGCGGTGATACGTGATATTCTGCATCGTCTATCTGAACGATTTGGCACGCATGTGACAGTGTGGGGTGTTCCTGTGCAAGGCCATGGTGCAGAGGATCAGATAGCCGCTGCAATAGACGGGTTTAACGCATTGCCAGAGGCTGGCACCGTTGCCCGTCCAGATTTGTTGATTATAGCTCGTGGTGGTGGCTCACTTGAAGATCTCTGGTGTTTTAACGAAGAAATCGTGGTTCGCGCCGTAGCGGATAGCAAGATACCTGTCATATCTGCTGTAGGACATGAAACAGATACAACATTAATAGATTATGTAGCAGATTTACGAGCGCCAACACCGACGGCCGCAGCAGAAATTGCAACACCTGTTGCAAGAGAGCTTCAAACGAGATTGCTTGAGCTTGAAACACGTTTATCAGGAGCAATATCCAGGCGATTTGATAGTGCTGAAACAGTTTTGCGCGGCGCTGGAAGAGGGCTTTTGCATCCAGCAGAGCTTATCGGGCGGCAAACACAGCATCTTGATATGTTGACTAGCCAGCTTCATGCCAAGATTGAACGGCACTTAGGTGACCGGCAGATTCAAATAGCGCGCTTGGCAGACAGGCTGCCAGCACCTTCCGAACGCCTTGGTAAAGTCTCAGATCGGCTCAGTACAGCCTCTGTCCGTCTTGACGGTTTTGTTGACCAGAAACTAGCAACCCTCCTGCAGAACGTATCTGGCTTGGACAGATTACTGCAAGCCAATTCCTTTGAGCGTGTGCTAGATAGAGGATTTGCACTTATCACCTCTGATACAGGGCAAACAGTGAAACGGGCAGCTGATTTGCCCGCTGGCGCTGACGTGCAGATCAGATTCGCAGATGCTGTGCGTGCCGCTAGGCTGGAAGGTGATCAGATAACAAAAGACAGATCTGAAGGTGAGGCAGCACGCCCAAAATCGCCAAAAAAATCTGCCGCTAAACCTGCAAAAGATGCTGGCCAAACAGAATTATTCTAATCAAATTTGTTGTGAATGAACTTATCTGGGTAAAGACTATCTGGACCAAGACTACGTGGGTATGACTTAATCAGATGATGCATATTGAAGCCAGAAGCGCCGTATCCGGAGCGATCCATTTTGGAAAAGTTCAAGCCAGACATGTAATGCTTACAGCTATTCACGCTGGAGACGTTCAGGTTAGAGCTATTCGCACCAGAGCTACATATGCCTCTGCGGTTTAAGTCAGAAAAACTTTGTTAAGACATGCTAGATCAGGAAATTTTGGGGCCAGACCTGTTTAGCTCAGACCTGTTTCGTTAGACTTGGTCAGAGGCGAATTGTTGAGCCTCAAATGTTAAGAGCAATAGGATAGAGGTAAGAGTTGTTTGGACCAAAATTATTCAGCCGATAAATATTTTGAGCTAATCTCTTATCATTCATTAGGAAGGGATTTACCCCATCGTCTATGTGGCCATAACCATTGGCTAGGCGTTTCACGTATCCAGTCTTCAAATTGCCTGTTCATATCGGCAGCATATTGTGCCTGACGCTCTGCATCAGCCGCTTTTTCCACATATAGTGGCGGCGATATTTTTACAAGATGTTGCGCACCAGATACACGCTGGCTACGCACAAAATAGATAGGAAGTCCTGTTTTTGCAGCTAGTTTAATATGTGATGTAGCTGTCGGCACATCTTGCCCAAAAAATGGTGCCGGGCTGCCTTCGCGAAGGGTTTGATCAGATAATAGCAACATTAGTCCGCCATCCTTAACCATGCGCAACATACCTGCAGCGCCCTCACGCCCTTTTTCAAATATAGAGATATTATCGCCGGATACGCGTGCCTGAAAAACACGATTAGCAATCGGATTATTCATTGGCCGATAGACAAGTCCGCCTGCAATTTTAGTAAAATTCATGATGAGCGGTGTTAATTCCCAATTGCCAAAATGCCCTGAGATAAGAAATCCACCTTTGCTCTTATCAATATGTTCAAGGCCAGAGATGGTCAAATCAGGGCTTTTTGCAAGTGATTTCAGGTGAAAATACTCGCCTATATTCCGGCCGAGATTTTCCCACATATCACCTATGATTTGTTGCGCCTCAGAGGGGCTGAGATCTGGTAAGGCAAAAGACAGATGTTGTAGGCTTCTTTTGTGCCAACGTGTATAAGGCCCTAGGCTACGTAGTAGCCGGCCCATTAGAAAACTTGCGGCCCGGCGCGGCAAAATACGTAACGCGCCGATAATCAGAAATAAGCCGGCAGCCTCTAACGGCCAGATGATGCCGGCGATAAACCAGCGTTGATATGCTGGTTTGCTATGAAATGACATGGTTTAGCCTGTCGGTAATCGTATCTGCCAATTTTGAGTCAGCCATGGTCGTGAGTGTTAATGATATAGGTAAGTATAATATTTTTGCTTGCCAAGGGCGTGGCAGGCGATGCCAATCTTTTTCTGTTGTGATCAAGGTTGCATTTTGCTGCTCGGCAAGCTTGCTTAAGCTCACAAGCTCAGAATCGCGAAACGGGTGGTGGTCTGGGAAGGCATGCTGTTCAAGACTATGTGCCCCAATCTCGTTGAGGGTTTGAAAAAAGCGCTCTGGCCGACCAATACCTGCAAAAGCAATATATTGGTTTGTCTGTAAGTCAATTTGCGTATCATCTGGCGTAATTGACACGTCAAAAATCGGCAAATCAGCTGGCAGGTGGGATCTAAGCCGGGATCTGAGCATAGTGTCATCTGCGCCATTTATAAGAATAAGGTCGAGCTTTTGAACCCCTGATGAAAAGGCCTCTCGCATAGGGCCGGCTGGCAGCATCCAGCCATTACCTATGCCAACACCGCCATCAAACAGGCCAATTGATATATCCTTGTGAAGAGACGGATTTTGCAAGCCATCATCCATCACAATGATATCATAGGCTCCATCAGACTCTATAAATCTGGCACCATTCCCACGATGCCGTGAGACACAAACGGGCAGGGTCTGTGCTAGGAGCAGCGGCTCATCACCTACATCATCTGCCGTATGTCGGTTGGATTCTACCCAGCATGGCCCAGATAATTTACCACCATAGCCACGCGTTAACATTGCTGGGCGCCAGCCTGCCTGTTTCAGTAATTTTACAACTAAGATCGCGGCAGGTGTCTTGCCTGTGCCGCCGACAGAGAGATTCCCAATACAGATAACAGGCAAGCGCGCATGATAAGGTTTTGCGACTAACTGGCGTACAATGCTGCCTATCCACCAGACCAAGCTCAAAGGTAGCAGCAAGATAGCGATGCTGAGCTTTTTATTCCAGAATTCCGGCCTGCGTATCATAAGCGCCTCTGAGCCTGTAAATCTGATAATATGGCCTGTGCAACACGCATCGGGGCTTGCTCTGCTTTATCAGCAATTATCTTTCCAGCCTTGCCGGCTATGTGCCGCATTTCTGCATCTTGCCAGTTTTTTAGCGCAGGCGCCAAATCCTCTATTTTATTAATATATTTAACCGCGCTGACATTTGCTAGCGCATCAAAGGCAGATGTATTTTTAAATTTGGATGGGCCACTTAATATAGGCTTTGCAAAGCTCGCAGGCTCCAGAGGATTATGGCCGCCAAGGTCAACAAAACTCCCGCCCAGTAAAATAATATCAGCTGCTGCAAACAGGCTTCCCATATCTCCTAGCGTGTCAGCTAAAAATATCCTGTCAGTAAGTGTCGGTAATGCTTTCTGGCTAAGGCGTTTATCAATGGAAATTTCCTTCGCAATAGCATCACCACGATCCGGATGACGTGGCGCTATTATGAGTAGCGGCTTTTCAGGATCATCTAAAATATTCAAGCCCTCCATCACAAGGGTTTCTTCACCTTCATGAGTTGAGGCCAGAAGCAAAATTGGCCGTTTTGCATGTTCTTTCCAGGCCGTGAATGCCTCTAAATAGGCTGGGTTCGGCTTTAGCTGGTTTAAATCCAGTTTCAGAGAGCCTTCTGCTAGGATGCGCGCATTTGTGTCCGCGAGGTCTGTCTTGGGCGCAGCACTACCAGATAATGTGTGAAATAGCTGAGCTTGGCCATCATCGACGGCAAAGATTTTGTTAGCTGCACCAAAGATTTTTGCTGCGAGGGATGGTCGTTTTAGCCATCGTTGGTAGGCACGTTCTGAAATTTGGGATGACGCGAAATATATAGGAATTTGCGCCGCTAACGTCTCACAAACCAAATTCGGCCAAAAATCAGACTCTAAAAAGATAGCCGCATCTGGCTGCCAATATTGTAAAAATCGTTTTACCCATTTTGGGTGGTCAAGTGGTTGGTAGGCATGTCTTATTGATATATGGGGGTCTGCAGCCTCAATACGTGCCGCAGCGGTAGTCGTATTTGTAGTTATTAGAAATTGTAAGGCATCATTCTGCGCCTTTAATGCCCGCGCCAATGAGAGCGCTGCGACTGACTCGCCAACAGATACAGCATGTAGCCATATTAGGTTGCCATCTGGTTTCTGGTTCAGATACCCTATCCCATAGCGCTCAGATATGCGGGAGTGATCTTCCTTACCTGCTCTAGCGCGCAGCCGCAATTGCCCCCATATCAAAGGCTGTATGATTTGCCACATAGCATTATAGACAGGGCTGGCCATTTTCAGCCTGCTTTGACCAGAGTATCACATTGCTCTGTAAGGGCATTCAGCGTGTCCTCTAATGTCTTACGGGCAAGTTCCTGCTCTTCTTTTGTGGATTTCTTTGGCAAATAGATTGGGTCTCCCCATAATATCTGCCCGCGGCTGAAGGGTTTCGGGATCCGCATTTTATCCCAGCTATTCATACGCCAACATTTATTAGTGGCCCAAACACAAGGCAGAATTGGCTCGCCAGTAATTTGTGCTAGCGCCACTGCACCTCCAGCCAGATTTCGAGCTGGGCCACGCGGGCCATCTGGTGAAATAGCAGCAACACGCCCATTTTGCATCTCTCTCATAAGTGCACGCATGCCAGACAAAGCCTGCCGGTTAGAGGAACCAAATACGGGTTTTACGCCAAAAAACATGGTTGCATAGGCAAGCAGGCGCCCATCTGCATGTGGTGATTGTAGGGCCGCGGTAAAGCTAGGGCCTATCCAAGGCATGCAGAAAATATGTTCATGCCAAAACATCAAAATCGGCGTGCAGCCTGAGGCCCTTAGCCTTTTCATTTCGCCCTTATTATGAGCACGCCATCTTACAGACATACATATCAAGACCATCAAGAACGCAACAATGCCAGCAAGCACATATAGCCCTGGGCGTGATCGCAGTATTTTTTTGAGCATCCTGACTACGGTCCTCACGGGTCATCTAAAATGGCATATTAATAAAATTTTATTTTGAAACTAGCCTGTCTTGGGCGAAAGGGGAAGTAAAACACAAATATTTGGCTAGGAAAATCTGCTGTCTTCTATGCCTTTATCTCAACTTTTCAGGGCATGTTTGGCCAAGAAACAGCAGCAAGCTTTGGCAAATACATAGCTAGTTCCTTTACCAAATCCTGTCTTTACCCTATTGATAGGGCTAGATAACCAGATTTCGGCACAGTCATAAGTGAGCCCATGCGGACGGCAGATACAAAAACAGAGCCTCAAACCGATTTAACTGCAAGACAGGTACTTGGCCAAATTTGGACAGGTTGGGTTCGCCAACACCGCCTCCTCATTCTGAGAGCACTATGTCTGATGATAGTGGTTGCGGCAACTGGAGCTGCCTATCCGCTGTTAATCCAAACTGTATTTGACGGTCTGGCAGATGAGAATGCATCTGGCTTAATTGCGCGCATATGGGTCATTCCGCTCGGAATCATCGCCCTAGCAAGTCTCAAAGGGCTGGCCATGTATCTCCAGGTCATAACCGTAAATAGACTTGCACTACTGGTCAGCACGAATATTCAAAAAGATATGGCAGCCCATATTATCGAGGCTGATCTAGCTCTTGTGTCTAAAGACGCGCCTGGCAATTTTGTATCTCGTATTATGAATGACCTGAACCTTGTGCGAGAAGCGATCGTTCGGCTGGCCAATAATCTTGTGCGTGATACGCTCACCATCATTGCCATGATCGGTATGATGTTCTGGTTTAACTGGCTATTATCTGTGTTGGTGCTGGCCATCTATCCTATCGCAATGCGACCTATCATTTCGATTGGTAACAGGCAGCGCAAAGCCTCAGGTGATTTACAGCAACATATGGAGGTTGTCACATCACTGCTGGCAGAAATGTTGCAGGGCATACGTATGATTAAGGCGTATCAAAGAGAGGGCGCCGAAAAACTGAGAAGTGCGTCTGCCTTTGATAAATTGTTCCACAGGCTTCTGCAGCTTTTGTCAGGCAGAGCGAAAATCGATCCGATATTAGAAGTCCTCGGCGGCGTAGCGATAGCCGGTGTTATTGCAGTTGCAAGCTGGCAAGTCAGCAAAGGAGAGATGAGTGTAGGTGATGTGATCGGCTTTATCACTGCACTTTTGATGCTTGTACAACCTGTGCGCGGGCTTGGTACCCTGAATGCTGTTACGCAAGAAGGTGTTGCTGCCGGTCAGAGAATTCTGCATTTGCTTGACCAAAAGCCACAGATTAAAGACAGCTTGTCGGCTCAGGATCTGAAGCTTGGAAACCCAACAAAAACGATTTTACATTTTGACAAGGTCGGGTTTAGCTACGGCACGCAGCCTGTCTTGAGAGATGTTAGTTTTACAGCTGAGCAAGGCCAGACAATTGCGCTTGTAGGGCCAAGCGGCGCTGGTAAAACAAGTATTTTAAATCTGATTCTTCGATTTTATGATCATCAGTCGGGTCAAATCTTGGTTGGTAATCAGCCAGTACAAGATCTGCGCCTAGCCTCTTTGAGAGCACATGTTGCTCTTGTGAGCCAGGATGCTGTTTTGTTTGATGATACTATTGCTGCCAATATTCGGTTTGGTAAAGAGTCTGCAAGTGATGCCGAGGTAATTAGCGCCGCACAGGCTGCTGCTGCGGATGCGTTTATTACCGATATGCCAGACGGTTACCAAACAAAGGTTGGTGCCTTTGGGCAACGCTTATCAGGTGGGCAAAGACAACGTATAGCGATTGCACGGGCCATGCTCAAAGATGCGCCTATTCTCTTGTTAGATGAGGCAACGAGCGCCCTAGATGCTGAATCAGAACAGCAAGTTCAAGCAGCGCTGGACCGGCTGAAAAAAGGAAGGACCAGCCTCATCGTAGCACATAGGCTATCAACAGTGCAGGAT
>WTHY01000201.1 GCA_011522945.1 Alphaproteobacteria bacterium | reverse complement strand
TGAGCTGCAGATATGATAGAGCGAATACGTGCCACGTTACTAGCAAAGCAAGTGATCGCAACAGCCTTTTCGGCTTGTGATATCACTGTGGTCAACCCATCACGTGCCACCTTCTCAGATGGGGTGCGCCCTGGCACCATAGCATTTGTGGAATCACCAATAAGCGCCAGAACACCCTCATCACCTATGGCACGGAGTCTGTCCCTATCCGTGTCCGTACCTAAAAGCGGAGTCTCATCAAATTTCCAATCCCCTGTGTGGAGAACGGTACCCTCCGGCGTACGAACAGCCAGTGCAGCAGGGTCAGGTATAGAATGGTTAAGCGCTATAAGCTCGACAGAAAATGGACCGAATTGATAATCAATGTTGAAATCAATTTCATGCATTGGAATTTTAAAGGCTGTTCTATTCTCAGCTAATTTCCGGCGCAGCAATGCAAGGGTGAAGGCTGTTCCGTAAATAGGAACACCTAGCCGCTCCCATAAATAGGGTATTGCCCCAAAATGATCTTCATGGGCATGGGTTAAAATAAGGCCTTCAAGCTTATTTTTACGCGCCTCAATATAACTGATGTCGGGCAGCACAACATCAATACCAGGCATGGTTTCATCTGGAAAACTGATACCCAAATCTACCATTAGCCATCTATCATTATAATGATAAAGATTGGCATTCATCCCAATCTCGCCAGACCCGCCCAAGGGCAGGAAAACTAGCTCATTTGATGCAAAACTCATATTCTTTGTCCATAATCTCAGATGCTCTTATTACGGGCAAAAATACCAGCAAGACCATCGAGCGTTAAATTATCTCGCACATCCGAAATCGCAAGAATATGCGGGGCATATATGGCAGCCAACCCACCAGTGGCAATCACCGTCGCAGACAGCTGCAATTCGTCCTGAAGCCGTGCCAAAATTCCTTCAACTAAGCCAACATATCCCCACAGGACGCCAGACTGCATAGCGCCATGCGTTGTTGTACCAAGGACTGGCAAACTATCAGATTGCCAGTCTGCTTGCAGCATATCTTGCACATTCACATCAGGTAGCCGCGCAGCTGCTGCGCCTAAAGCTGCTACTGACAAATTCACACCAGGGGCGATCACCCCACCGGCATAACGCGGCCCATCCACCCCATCAAGCACAACATCGAACGTAGTTGCCGTGCCGAAATCGACCACAATCGCCGGCACTAATCCTATCGATGCACAGGCTGCTGCATTGACGATACGATCTGGTCCAACTTGAGACGGATTAGGCACATCAACAACAACACCAAAATCTGTAAAGGAGCCATCAACAATGACTGGTTCATGCCCAAGCGACTTGGAAAAAGCAACCAATGGCTCGATTGATGCCGGCACCACTGATGCAATGATTACATCCTCTATACTATCCGACGCGATTGGCAGAGCAGCTCGCATATCTTCCAAAGTCGGCAGTGGATGTGTTTCAATCCGCCAGACAGACAGCAGCTCTTTGCCATCATAACTGCCAAATACAATATTTGTGTTGCCGCAATCAATGACGAGCAGCATCTAGCTCTCCCATGACAAGCACGTCGCCAGCCGTAATATGATGCAGCCTATCTGTCTCATCACGAAGCTGCAAGCTACCATCCGGCCCCAATGCCTCGCAACAGCCTGATATTGTTCCGCCACTCAAACGCACACTAAGCTCACGCCCGATAATTTCAGCTTTATCCTGCCACCGTGCCAGAAGCGGAGCCGGTCCAGCATCCTGCCAAATTTGATAGTAATCAGCTAGACGCTGCAATATGGCGTCGGCAAACTGACGCGGTGCTAATGCCCCTGCCCCATAATGAGACAAATCTGTTGCTTGCCAGTCTGGATCTGAGAGGTCTGGAGCATTTTTTAGATTTATACCACACCCAATAATAACATGGTCCCCATAGGCCTCCAAGAGAATGCCGCCAAGCTTTTTCCCTTCCACCAACAGATCATTTGGCCATTTTAACTTTGGCTGTATAGCTGGCAATATATCTTCTATGGCTGCACAGACACTTAAAGAGGCAACAAAAGATAAGCTAGGCCATTCAATGCGCTCACGTAGCGGGTGAATAACCACAGACATATAAAGACCATCACCTGGTCGCGATACCCAATGTCTGCCCGAGCGCCCACGTCCAGCTGTTTGCTCACCAACGATCACAACATGGCCCTCAACCGAGGATGTCGCCTTATCAATTGCGGCACGCGCCAAATCAGAGCTAGAGGTTGCAGATGCAACCTCATCAATCTGCCACTTTACCGGTAAAGACATAAGATAAACGCTAGTCTCACCCAGATATTAGAACTGGGTAAAACCTGCTACTGCTAGCGATGCGTGCTCTCGTAATGGACCAATTACAAAAACAAAGAACACGATGACCGCAAGAGATATCATCAGCACCGACCGGTTGGCACGTCCCATGCCACCGTCTAACGGTTGATCAGCATCCTGAAAATACATAAGCCTGATTATCCGCAGATAGTAGAAAGCACCAATCACTGATGTTAACACACCGATAATAGCCAGAGGAATAAGGCCGGCATTCACTGCTGCCAAGAACACATACCATTTGCCAAAGAAGCCAGCTAATGGAGGAATCCCTGCCATTGAAAACATAATGAGCATCATACCAAGCGCTAGCACTGGATGCGTTGACGACAGGCCTGCCATATCAGAAATCTTCTGAACAGGCGTACCATCGCGGCGCATCATCAAAATAATGGCAAAAGCACCAGCACCCATAAAGATGTAGGTTGTCATATAGATAACAACACCAGATGCACCTTCGGTAGTGCCAGCAGCCAATCCTGCAAGCGCATACCCCATATGGGCAATAGAAGAATAGGCCATCATACGCTTAATATCACTCTGCATGATAGCGCCTGTTGCCCCAATAATCATTGATGTGACAGAGATAGCCACCAAAACCTGAGACCATTGGCTAGCAACAGAGCCAAAAGCACCATATGTCACTGTCATAAGCAGCGTCATCGCAGCCACTTTAGGTGCAATGGCAAAGAGTGCTGTCACAGGGGTTGGCGCACCCTCATATACATCTGGTGTCCACATGTGGAAAGGCGCAGCACTAATCTTAAAGGCTAGGCCGGATAGTAAGAATACTAACCCAATCGTCAGACCAACTGATACCTCATTCGAAGATACAAAATCAGCAATGCCAGCATAGCTTGTTGTGCCCGTAAAGCCGTAAATCATGGATGCGCCATAAAGCAGCATGCCTGAGGATAACGCGCCAAGCAGGAAATATTTCAAACCAGCTTCTGACGACTTCAGAGAATTGGTGCGCATCGCCGCAATCACATAAAGTGGCAGTGATTGAAGCTCTAGACCCATATATAGCGAAATCAGGTCGTTTGAGGAGATCATAAGCAACATGCCAAGCGTGGCTAGCATGACAAGCAAGTGATATTCTGCCTTATCGACACCCTCTTTCCATTCATCGCCAACCATCCAGCTAGCAAAAAAGGCACCAAGAAGCACAAGCCCTTTCATGTAGGCACCAAGGGAATCTATTGCGAATAAACCATTGAATATAACTGTACGTTCTACCGGCAGGAAGAAAACCGAAATAAAAGCAACAGCATAACCACCCAGCGCCACCATTTTAATGAAACGCCGGCCAGCTTCACTGTCACCTGCGAAGGCAGCCAATAGCACGATGTCCAATGCCAAGAGCGCAAGAATAATCTCAGGCAAAGCAGCAGAAAAAGTCAGAAAGGAAAACTCCATCAGATTGGCTCCTTAACGTAAGGCCGTCTGGCCGGCATTCAACATACCAACATCAGCAGTAAGTGCGTTTATCACCGGATTCATAATGTCGAGCAGTGAAGCTGGATAGACACCAAGCCACAAGACGAGAATTGTCAGTGGCACAAATATGGCGATTTCACGCCTGTCTAGGCGCTTTAGCGCTTGAATTTCCGGCTTTTCCATAGGGCCAAACACCACACGCCGATAAAGCCATAACATATATGCCGCGCCTAGCACCAAGCCGGTTGCTGCAAAAAAAGCAACCCAGCTCGCAGCCTGCCAAGCACCAACTAAGACGAGCATTTCACCGACAAACCCTGATGTACCCGGAAGACCAACAGAAGCTAACATCATAAACATGAAATACACAGCATAGCGCGGCATCGCATCTGCCACACCGCCATAGGCTGAAATCTCTCTTGTGTGAAGCCTGTCATAAACAACGCCTACACAAAAGAACAGGGCTGCAGATACCAGACCATGCGAAATCATCTGGAACATCG
>WTHY01000111.1 GCA_011522945.1 Alphaproteobacteria bacterium | reverse complement strand
CATGGGACGCCATCCGCAAAATGGAGACAATCTATGAGTGTAGGTCAGCAAAAAGTCGTTGTGCTTATGGGCGGCTGGACATCAGAAGCTGCTGTTAGCCGAGTCTCTGCTAGCTTCTGCGCGAAAGCGGCGCGGCTTGCGGGCTGGGATGTCATTGAACTTGAATTTGACAAGCATGCAGCTGCAAAGCTTGCGGAGATTGCTCCAGACCGTGTCTTTAATGCCTTACATGGCCGCATAGGTGAAGATGGCTCAGTCCAGGGTATGCTGAATATTCTAAATATTCCTTATACGCATTCAGGCGTTCTAGCCTCTTCAATGGCAATGGATAAAATAACCTCTCGCTTAATGTTCCAGATTGTGGGTATTGCTGTGCCAGAATTACTGGCGATCGAAGAAGATACGCATGTCTACCCACGCGACTTTAGCGGCGCACATGTCATAAAGCCTAGAAATGATGGATCAAGTTTTGGTGTTGTCATTGTGCAAGAAGGTGATGATGCCCCAGAACGCAGCTTGTGGGAAACAGACTGCAAGCTTATGGCAGAAGAATATATTCCAGGCAGAGAGCTTAGCGTCAGCATATTAGATGGACGCGCTCTATGTGTCACAGAGATCAAAACACAAACAGAGTTCTATGATTTTGAGGCCAAATATCAACCTGGTGGGTCTGAGCATATACTACCAGCTGATATTCCAGAAGATACGACTGCCCTCGCCATGGAATGGGCTGAACGCGCATTTGCCATCTTAGGGTGCCGCGGCGTGGCACGGGCTGATTTCAGATGGGATGAGGATGAAGATGCCCTCTATATGCTTGAGGTCAACACACAGCCTGGCATGACAGCAACATCACTTGTACCAGAACAAGCAGCCTATTGCGGCATTGCTGGTGAAGCCCTCGTGAACCACTTACTTGAGGGGGCACAATGCGACGATTAAATCTGCCATTTCGCACAGTACAAAAATCTGTAGGCAAATCAGAGGCGGTGCCACAGCAAAAAAGGCGCCTGCCTTTGCGGCGGCTATTTGTTGGGGGCGCCCTACTATTTATCTTAAGCGTTGGCACAGGCTTATATCTGAACCGAGATGCCTTCAAAGCTGAACTTTTAGCATTAAGTGCAGAGGCCGGGTTACAAGTCGAATTCATCGATATTATTGGACGAAACCATACAAGTGATACGGCGCTTTTATCAGCTCTGAAAATTCAGAAAGGCATGCCTATTCTGGATTTGGATTTGCAGGCATTACAAAATGCAGTTGAGACAATTGGCTGGGTACGTGCTGCCCGCATTGAGCGTCATCTCCCCCAAAAACTCAGAGTGATACTGGATGAAAGACGACCCATGGCGTTGCATCAGCGTGATACCGGTCACGTTTTGATTGATAGAACAGGCGCAGCAATTGCAGGGGCAGACCCATCTAAATTTGCACATTTACCTGTAGTATCTGGTCAGAATGCACCAGAGCAAGCTGCACGCCTTCTTGATGCGCTAAAAACTGAACCAGAACTCTATTCAGATGTCTGGGCAATTCAGCTTGTTTCAGGGAGACGCTGGGATGTGCATTTACGCTCGGGCATCGCTATACGTCTGCCAGAACGAGATCCAGGACTTGCCTGGTCTCGCCTTGCACGTATTGAACAATCTTCAAATATCACCGCCAGAGATGTGTCAGCGATTGACCTGCGCATTCCAGACCAGCTGATTGTCGAACCTAACATTCCTGTTAGCGCCGCCGGCCAGAAAACCTAGCCGGTAGCTATTGAGGAGCATTATCATGTTTTTGAGACATCCAAAACGAGATCTACCAAAAGGCCCGCAAGCCATTCTTGATGCCGGGTCAAATGAGCTCGCCGTACTCATTACAGATACAGATGCTGACGGCAAGCCAACAATTATAGGACATGCGTCTCATGTATCAGCTGGTCTGCGCCGTGGCGAGATCACAGATCTGGACCTATTTGCCAATACCGTTGGAAAAGCCGTTCAGGCGGCTGAACGCAAGACAGGTATAACTGTTGAAGAATTGCATGTTGTCACATCTGCAGGACGCCCCCATAGCAGTATTCATAGACTACATGTTGATTCCGCTGATGCTCATATAAGCGCAAGAGAGCTCCGCCGGCTACAATCACGAATAGCAGATTTGCCAACGCCAGATGGCTTTGAGAGAGTACAGCATCACCTACTACAATATATTGTAAATGGGGCAGGTCATATAACCAACCCAGTTGGTATGCCAGGACCAAAACTCGAAGCTGACATTGCATTGCTTAGCCTATCGAAACAAACAACGGAAAATCTTCGAATAGCAGCAGCACAAAATCATTTGATGATTGGCGAGATACACCACACAGCTAGTATGGCAGCGCTTATTAGCATGGATGAAGATGATAAAGATGTTGGCTGCCTGCAACTTGATCTTGGTGCCGGCACAACAAGCGCAGCGATTTATAGCAATGACGTGCTTGTCCATGCTTTTAGCCTGCCGGTTGGCTTCCATGATATTACACGTGATTTAGTCCAGATTTTTGGCCTGCAAACAAATGAGGCAGAAAGACTGAAGGTGGTTGAAGGTGAGGTGGTGGCCATACACCCTCCTGTTGTAAATACGCTCCCCTTCCCCGCAAGCGGTGATAATTTTGTCATCTCTAACCCTGTCAACCCGTTAGACCTGCTGACACTATCTAGCGGAGAGCAAATTGAACGGCGCATGATGCAAGATGTTATTAGCTGCCGAATAGACGATATTTTAGAGCTTGTTCAAAAACGGATTGAAGCTGCTGGCATGACCGCCATTATGAGTCGTCGCATACGCATTTCAGGCGGTGGTGCAGCATTGCGCGGCTTATCTGACTATATCTCGCATAAGTGGAATAAACATGTGTCTCTTGCACAGCCATCTAACATTCAGGGTAGCGCTGAATTAGAGACACCATTAGCGCTATCTGCTGCACTTGGTATGGCAAAATTCCTGCAATCGCGTCCAGATTTACCTGTGTACGATTTGAAAAGCAGACCACGTTTTCTTGGGGCCTTTGGCCGGTTCGGCAACTGGCTATCGGAGAATATCTGATGCAGAGCCTCAAAAAATTTTACAACCATCTAGGGAGGTACACCCTTTATGAAAGTCTTTAATTCGCATTCCGCTCGCAATCCGGAACTGTGCCAGATACAGGCACAAAATACAGCCCGTCTACAGGCTGGTTGCGGGCTTCTTGGTCGAGGTCACAAAGGGCAATTCCGCCTGACACTTGACCTCACCAAAACCACCCGCAACCCCCTCTAATACAAAGGAGACTTAAAATGGGTATCAACCTTACTTTACCGGAAACCACAGAAGAGCTGACACCAGTCATCACTGTCATTGGTGTAGGCGGCGCTGGATGTAATGCAGTCAATAACATGATCGATGCTGACTTAACTGGTGTTGAATTTCTTGTTGCGAATACAGATGGTCAGGCCTTGCTACATTCCCTAGCACCACGCCGTATTCAGCTTGGCAAAACAGCAACAAAAGGCTTAGGAGCTGGCTCAAAGCCTGAAATTGGCAGAATTGCTGCAGAAGAAAGCCTTGATGAAGTCATGTTAGAGCTTGAAGGCTCACATATGGTATTTATCACAGCTGGCATGGGTGGTGGCACAGGAACAGGTGCTGCCCCGGTGATTGCACAAGCTGCCCGTGATCGCGGCATATTAACTGTTGGCGTTATCACAAAGCCTTTCCAGTTTGAAGGTGACCGTCGCATGCAACAGGCTGAAGAGGGCATCAAGGCGCTTCAAGCCCATGTTGACACATTAATTGTGATACCGAACCAAAACCTATTCCGCTTGGCAAATGAGCGCACGACCTTTGCCGAAGCCTTCCAGATGGCAGATGCAGTTCTGAATCAGGGGGTTAGTGGTGTTACCGATTTGATGCTTAAGCCTGGCCTGATTAATTTGGATTTTGCCGACATCCGTTCGGTTATGACTGAAATGGGTAAGGCAATGATGGGCACTGGCGAAGCCGCAGGTGAAAATCGGGCAACTGAAGCTGCTGAAGCGGCTATTAATAACCCGCTTTTAGATGATACATCTATGCGCGGTGCTCGTGCCATCCTCATCAACATAACAGGCGGCCATGATATGGGTCTGTTTGAAGTGGATGAAGCTGCAAACCGTATCAAGCAGGAAATAGATCCAGATGCACTCATCATTTTCGGCTCTGCCTTTGATGAGAAACTAGAGGGCACATTACGTGTATCTGTTGTCGCAACAGGAATAGATGCAGCTGCAAAGCATGACTCCTTGCCTTTTGAGACCACAATACCGGCTGCACGCATGCCGTCTGCATCACCTGCTGCCCCGCAGACCCAGCAATCTGGCCAGCTAGATTTGGCGGCAAGTAGTATGGCAGCGTCTCTGACAATGCCAGCTGCCATAGAAGAGGCTGCTGCAGAAGCTGAAGCTGAGGCTGAATTGCATGATGATGAACCATCTGAGCGGGACGATATCTTGCAAGCAGACCACATCTCTGAAAATTTCAGCGAAGCACCATCTTCAGAGGACACAGCTGATGGTGCGTTTGAGGCACAAATCGATTTAGATGACGTCGTTGCAGAAGCAGAGGCAGCTGATAAATCACCTGCTGAGACTGAAATAATAGACTCTGTATCAGAGGAGATGCAGTCAGCGACTTCTGACAAGACCGATACGCCATCACAAGGGCCTATTTTACGTATCGAAGATCCTGCGGTTGCAACATCACAACCGAATATCTTTATTCCTGATGAGACTGTTGAGCTTGATACAGACATTGCTTTGCCAGAAGCCGCAGCGCTCGCACCGGCCCCAAAACAAGCAAGCCTTATCACAAGACTGTCTGGCCTGTGGGCACCAAAGGCTGATGATATGCCAGCTGCAACAAAGCCAGATGCAGTGAAGGAACGGTCAGGCTCGCTGATGGATCTACCAAAATCCAACCCAGCGGCAGATGCTGAGACTAGCTCAGCCCCTAATCAGGCGAGCTTAAACATCTCCCCTGCAGGCACAAGCGAAGCAGACGAGGCTGAGCTTGAAATTCCTGCCTTTTTACGCAGACAGGCAAATTAAGGGCTCTGCAACAATTCGTAACCAAATGTGATTTGGTCTTGACCCGAACAGTTGATAGTGTGCTGTTCGGGTTTTTATTTGCGCAACTAATGAAATGCCTTGTGTGCGTGAAACCATGTACCTCATTGGGGTATGACACTGGAAAGTAAAACAAGGCAACGGGGTGCTATTTTGGTCATTATCAGCCAGCCAATGCAGACAACATTAAATGCACCAATAAGCGTATCTGGCATTGGTTTGCATTCTGGCTCATACATCACAGCCACATTGCATCCGGCAGATTGTGACTATGGTATTTGTTTTCACAGAACAGATGTTGACGACAGAGACGCTATCATTCCCGCTACAATCGATAATGCAGTCGAAACACCTCTTTGCACACGCATTGAGAATGCCGCAGGCATCAAAGTAAACACTATCGAACATTTTATGGCCGCGTTTCACGGTTTGGGCATCGATAATGTCAGGATTGATGTTGATGGTCCTGAATTACCTATTCTGGATGGCAGTGCTGCACAAATTGTTGAGCGGATTCACCGTCAGGGCCTATGCATACAAGCAAAACCAAGACGCACGCTGGTGATTAAAAAACCTGTTGAAGTATCTCTCGATAACGGCGCAACGGCCCGCTTAGAGCCTGCTGACTCCTTGATTTTAGATGTGACAATTGACTTTGATGATACAGCCATTGGTCAACAGCATTTATATTATCATCATGATGACGGTCAGTTCGCAACTGATCTGGCATCTGCAAGAACATTCTGTTTGTACAAGAATGTTGAAATGATGCGTCAGGCTGGGCTTGCACAAGGCGGGTCACTTGAAAATGCTATCGTTGTTGATGATGGCGAAATCATGAACCCAGATGGGCTACGCACACCAGATGAATTTGTTAGGCATAAAGCACTAGACTGCCTAGGGGATTTATATTTGCTTGGCGCTACATTGCGCGGCAAATTAACCACCTCTCGTCCAGGCCATGCTCTGTCGACCAAATTGTTGCAAACATTAATGGCTGCAACTGATGCGTTTGAAATTGTTGATTGGTCATCTGCTGCTATGCTTGGTGGTAATGGGCAGCTGCCAGATACGGCTGTTGCTGCAAAATCTCTTTAAACACGTGATGCGAATTTGCATATTTTTCTGGGCAGGTTGCCGACTTGAACTGGGCCCAGCCTGTCTCAATATCCCTATCAATATTTGTCAGTTCGATTACACTTATGCCGGTTGATGCAGTTATGCATCATCGGCTAGATACTAAAAACACCTCTGATACTGCGAATAGCTATAATCTGTGATATGAGCCACGAATGTGGTCGCCTTCCAGGCATAGGGGTACATTCATAAAAAACCACCGGAACCCAAATATTTTATCGGTCTGAGACTATATTTAGGCCTTTTTAAACTGACCTTCACTTTTTTAAAAACCAGCTTGATACAACTTATTGGCGGAAGCCACTTCGCCCTTTAATTGCAACAAAACTTCATAGAATTTAATAGGAAAAGTGAGGCCCACAATATTGGCAAACTGGTAAGTCCATACACCACCAGCAAATTAGGCGCATCCTTCAAACCGCAAAGAACGTGTTGCCTATTTCCCATAACCAAAAAGCTGAATGATTTGCGACAGCTTTGCCTTTTCACATTGATAGGAAACCGCTATGCTGACATGGCTATATATGTCCATGTAGCCACATTATCTGATACAGATGAAAAGACACAGATATGATCGCACCTTTTGCCTTACGCTTTCCATTTCAATCAGCCTTCAGGCCAGCCTTATCTGCAGGCCTCATCGCGTTAACTGTACTGCTAACAGCCTGTGCTGCTGATCCTGAAACGCAATTAGAACAGGTAGAACGTCCAGTTGACCAGCTTTACAATGAAGCGCTTGATACAGCGCTAAGGGGTGATACTGATCAATCTGCGCCTTTATTTGAAGAGGTGGAGCGCCAGCACCCTTATTCATCCTGGGCTGTACGTGCACAGCTTTTAGCTGCCTGGTCATTTTATGACTCGAATAATTATGTCCGCGCTGTCTCATCTCTGGATAGATTCATTGAACTATATCCCGCGCATGCCTTTACAGAATATGCCTATTATTTACGCGCACTTTGTTTTTATGAGCAAATTGTAGATGTTGAACGTGATGCTGAGACGACCTTTCTTGCCTTACAAGCATTTGAAGATCTCAATAGACGATATCCTGGCGGCACATATGAAAGAGACGCACAACTCAAAATCGATTTAACGCGCTCACATCTGGCAGGCAAAGAAATGGCGGTTGGTCGCTTTTATCTAAATAAGGGGCATTTTGGTGCTGCCCTAACCAGATTTGAGGCTGTCGTTGAAAATTTTGACACAACAAACCAAGTGCCAGAAGCCTTATACCGTATGGCTGAAGCCTATCTATCTTTAGGCCTAAAAGATGAGGCTGACAGGGTTGGTGCTGTGGCAATTTATAATTATCCTGAATCCATTTGGACAGACAGGTTGCTGACTTTGGTAGAGGACCCTGAACGGCCAGGACCAATGAGCATTCTAGAAACACTTGCTGACCGTACATTGACGTTATTCGACTAAGCTGATGCTATCACATCTCACCGTTCGCAATATTGTACTGATAGAAGAGCTGACTCTGGATTTTGCAGACGGCTTAACGGTTCTGACTGGTGAGACTGGTGCTGGAAAATCAATTTTACTTGATGCACTTGGACTTGCGCTTGGCGCACGCGCAAATTTTGATCTCATCCGTGCTGGCACAGAACGGGCTTCTGTGTCTGCAAGATTTGATGTGTCCGCAGACCATCCAGTTTGGGCACTTTTAAATGCAGCCGGCATAACACCATCAGATGACCTCATACTAAAACGTCAATTACGACAGGATGGTAAATCGCCAGCAAGCATAAATGATGAACCAGTCTCAGTGAGTTTACTCCGGCAATGTGGTGATATGCTCATTGAAATTCAGGGGCAATTTGAAGGGCGCGGCCTGCTTGACCCAGCGAATCATATTGATTTGCTAGATAGGGCATGTGGCCATGCTGATATGCTAGACAGCTTGTCGGCAAACTGGCAGGCATGGCAAACCGCCAAGTCTGCGCTTGCCTCAGCCAGAGAAGCCTTAGATACAGCACGCCGTGAAGAAGACTGGCTGCGTGATGCAGTTGCGCAACTTGATGTGCTCCAACCAGAACCATCTGAAGAGGAAAGGCTTATTGCTGAACGCAGCTTGCATGCAAATGCAGGCAAAATTGCTGAAGCCTTGCAGCTTGCCCATACAGTGATTTCTGATGAAGAAGGGATGCAAACAGGTGTTGGGCGTGCATTATCTACACTGGAGCGTGTATCTGGTCTGGCTGGTGGCCAGCTTGATAAAAGTTTAGATGCACTTAGCCGAGCCTTGTCTGAGCTGGCCGATGCAGAAGCCGAAATGGCCTCAGCTGCAGAACAGTTGGATGGCGATCCCAATCGGCTAGAAATGATAGATGAGCGTTTGCATGCGCTCCGGACACAGGCACGCAAACTGAACATTACAGTGGATGAACTGCCGGAGCAGCACAGCGAACTGGCAGCGCGCCTCGCTGCCATGGACGACCAATCCGGACATTTAGCTGGATTGGCAGAAGCAGAACAGTCTGCCTTACGTAGCTATAAAGCGCTGGCAGAAGAGATTTCACAAAACCGCCATACTATGGCAAGTCAGCTTGATCAGCTTGTTATGTCTGAATTGCCACCATTAAAATTAGAAGCCGCACGCTTTATGACTGCCATAGAGATTGTTGATCAACAGAGCTGGGGCAAGGCTGGCTGGGATAAAGTCCGCTTCACCGCCACAACAAATCCAGGCCAGTCAGCTGGCCCTATTGATAAAGTCGCCTCTGGTGGTGAATTAGCTCGCTTCTTGCTTGCCCTCAAAGTTGTTGTCGCTGCTAGTGAGCCAGCAAGAACCTTGATTTTTGATGAAGTTGATTCTGGTGTTGGTGGTGCAGTTGCTGATGCAGTTGGTGAGCGTCTATCGCGCCTTGGTAAAGCCACACAAAATCTTGTTATCACCCATTCTCCGCAAGTAGCAGCCCGCGGAAAGCAGCATCTTAAAATCGCGAAATCCCAGACAGATGAGACAGTCATTAGTGCGACAAGAGAGCTGTTCGCACATGAACGTATTGAAGAGGTGGCCCGTATGTTGTCTGGTGCTGAAATCACAGAAGAAGCACGTGCCGCGGCAAAAGCATTATTGGCAGTTGGCTAATGTCTGAGACCTATCCTTCGATACCAGCAGATTTAGACGCTGTCACAGACGATGAAGCCGCAAAATTACTTGCCGCATTGGCAGCAGCTATCGCATATCATGATAATGCCTATCATGGGGCAGATACCCCTGAAATTTCTGATGCTGATTATGATGCGTTGGTGCGGGCAAATCAGGCAGTTGAGGCACGATTTCCGAATTTACGTCGGTCTGATAGCCCGTCTATGCGCGTGGGAGCAGCACCATCTGGGCAGTTTGCCAAGATTAAACATATTGTACCTATGTTATCATTATCAAACGCCTTCTCTGAGGATGATGTGTTTGAGTTTTCAGCGCGTATTCGCCGCTTTCTCGCCTTAGATGACGCTAAACCTATTGCTTTTACCGCTGAGCCCAAGATTGATGGCCTATCTATCAGCTTGCGCTATGAGCATGGCGAATTGAAACAAGCCGCAACCAGAGGTGATGGTGCTGAAGGTGAGGATGTAACAGCCAATATCCGGACTATCTCTGATATTCCACATCATTTAACTGGAACGCCGCCAAAGATTGTCGAAGTGCGTGGTGAAATCTATATGGACAAGGCAGATTTCGCAGTATTGAACGCAAAACAGGAGACAAATGGCGGCAAGATTTTTGCCAATCCGCGAAACGCCGCAGCTGGCTCCTTACGCCAGAAAGACCCCGAGGTCACGCGTCAGAGACCATTGCGCTTCTTCGCCTATGCATCTGGTGATGTCTCAGAGATGCCGTCTAATACTCATGATGGTTTCCTGGCGGCGTTACGTAGCTGGGGGTTTAGCGTGAACCCCCTAAGCCAGCTATGTAGCTCTGCTGACGAGCTGATATCAGCCTACCATGCTATCGCAGACGCACGGCCAAACTTACCATATGATATTGATGGCGTTGTTTATAAGGTAAATGACTATGCGTATCAGGCACGCCTTGGCCAGGTCAGCAGAGCGCCACGCTGGGCGATAGCGCATAAATTTCCAGCCGAACAGGCAGAAACAACGCTTGAAGCAATTGATATACAGGTTGGGCGCACAGGCGCGCTTACACCTGTGGCTCGCCTCAGCCCAGTCTTGGTAGGGGGTGTCATTGTATCAAACGCCACATTGCACAATGAAGATGAGATAATGCGGCTAGATGCCCGCGTTGGAGACCGTGTTATTATCCAGCGTGCTGGTGATGTCATTCCGCAAATTGTGCGCAGCTTATCGGAAAAACGGGCTGCCGATTTGCCGAAATATACCTTCCCAGATAAGTGTCCTATTTGCGGCTCTGATGCTATAAGACCTGATGGTGAGGCTGTAAAACGATGCACAGGTGGCTTTAGCTGCACTGCACAACAGCTCGAGCGATTAAAACATTTTGTGTCTCGTGATGCGTTAGATATTGATGGCCTTGGCAGCAAGCAAATTGAACTATTCCATGAGCTTGGCTGGCTTGCTGATCCAGCTGATATCTTTACCCTGACAAACCGCAAAGATGAGCTGCTTGCCTTAGATAGAATGGGTGAGAAGTCTGTTGAAAATCTTATCGAGGCTATTCGCGCTAGACGTGATATTGCTCTTGAGAGGCTGATTTTTGGCCTTGGTATTCGGCAAATTGGCCAAGCTACGGCAAAACTCCTAGCACAACGATATGGCAGCCTTGAGGATCTCATGACAGCCTGCATAGCAGCCTCAGATGCGTCATCTGATGCCTATGCTGAGTTGCTGGCAATTGATCAAATTGGTGCAGGGGTGATTGCTGACCTTATCCGTTTCTTTAATGATCCTGCCAATCAAGCAGCTATAACAGCCTTGCTAGCTGAGGTTAATCCTATTCCACCAGACGCACCGGCTGAAGATAGCTCAGTGTCTGGGAAAGTCATTGTCTTTACGGGCACATTAAGCAAGATGAGCCGTTCAGAAGCCAAAGCCCAAGCTGAACGGCTTGGGGCACGTGTATCAGGTTCTGTGTCTGGCAAAACAGATTACCTAGTTGCTGGCGCAGATGCAGGCTCCAAAGCACAAAAGGCTGCCAGTCTGGGCGTCACAATTTTATCAGAAGATGAATGGCTTCAGCTCACGCGCTAAGCATCGCCGGCGCTATGCTACAAATTTCATACTATAAAATCACCGGCCAGATACTATACAAGGCCTTATAGTGAGAGGCTCAAGCAATATCCTTAAAATGCCTTATGCTAAGATGATCAACCGGCATCTCTCAACTGCTGCAGGTAAAATGATCGCGCATCATCCTTAAATGCTTTAGGTGACATGATTAAGCCACACCCTATAAAACCTGCATAGGATTTTATGTTTATATTTTTACAGACGCAGTGTTTCTAGCGTCATGATCCTAATGTTGTTATGGATGTCTCATTATACGAGCAAATTTGCACGGCAAGTAGCGTTTCGCGGCCTGCATTGACGCAAAATTCTCTAATTTCGTGCAGTCTAAAGCTATTGGGTATCACCGTGATAACGCTACTGCAAAAGCATATTTTCAGTTGGTCTTAATATTGTCAGTCAGCAGTGGGATCAGAAGCCTGTTCTTTACCTTACTCGCACGATACACTGTAATTTCGTTACACCAGACCAATGATTAATACCATGATCAGCCCACCAAAAAATCACATATGCGGTTAGATTTCCTAGATTTACTAAGCCGTGAAAGGAAGTGGCTGTGTTTTTCCTCTCAGCCAATCTGCTGTAACAGCCGGTAAAAATGGTGAGAGCATTTCATAAATCGTTTGATGATATTCATTTATCCAGCCTATCTGCCCGGACGTGAGATAGCGCACATCAATAAGCCCCGTATCAAATGGCACATATGTCAGTGTCTCAAACCTGAGAAAGCCATCTGTATGTGGTTGCGCCAGAATGAGTGTTTCATGTCGTATGCCAAAAGCACCCTCCTGATAAAATCCTGGCTCATTCGATAAAATATGTCCGGCTTCTATCGGTAATTGGCATCTTTTCGAAATTGATACAGGCCCCTCATGCACGGATAAAACATGTCCAACACCATGACCTGTACCATGACCATAATCCAGTGCTTGTGCCCAAAGCGGCATTCTACACATAGCATCTAGCTGCGCCCCTGTTGTCCCGGGCGGAAATTGCGCCTGCGCAAGTGTTATATGGGCTGCAAGAACATGTGTGGCCGCTTTAATCGCCGCTTCCGGCGCAGCGCCACCTAATGAGAATGTTCGTGTTATATCTGTAGTGCCAGACCGGTAATGCGCGCCAGAATCTATAAGCAATACGCCGCCCTCTGACAGGGCAGCATCAGCCCCTGCCATAGCACGGTAATGTACGACAGCACCATTTTCGTTTAAGCCCACAATTGCTGGGAACGAATCACAAATATAATCAGCATTCTGTGCCCGAAATGCTGTCAGACGCACTGCCAAGTCGGACTCACATAGAGTTGATAAATCCGCCTCTGTCTCAAGCCAGTGCCAGAAAGCTATAAATGATACTGCATCTGTGATGTGCGCCGCTCTGAACCCATCTATTTCAGCATCAGATTTTACAGCTTTAGAGGTTTGCACTGTATCAGCTTGCCATAAAATTTGTATTTTTGCAGCCTCTGCTATGGCCTTAACAGCCTGAGGGCAACTGGCTTTATCCATTGCCAGCAATTTTCCCTCATAACTATCTAGCAGCCTGTCAATCTGTGCAATTGGAATAACTGTATATCCTGCCGCGGCGAGCGCTTCATCAGCGCCAAGCACTGTTACATCACCTGCTTTATCAACTAATGCAAAGCAAAGATGAAACGGCGTATGGTCCAAATCACGACCGCGTAAATTCAACAGCCAATTCACACTATCAGGCGCCGTGATAAGACAGGCTTCAGCACCTGATAGTTTGAGTGTTTCCACAACATCCTGAATCTTATCCTGCGCTGTCTTTCCAGCCTGCCTGTCAGGCATTTGCCAGACGGCACCTCTGTTATAATCAGGCCTGTCATCCCAGCAATTATCAACCAAATTATCAGCAACCATCTGCCAGCGAGCTACACCAATAGTCTCAGATAATCTCTGTGCCTGTGCTGCGGATAAAGTCCAGCCATCATACCCAATGACAAGCCCGTCCGCTGCCTCTACCAACCAATCACTAAGAGACATGTCTGCTGTATCAAAGCCGGCATACAGATTTGGATCTAATTGCCTCTGTAATTGTACCTTATAGCGGGAATCTGAGAAGACAGCTGCACGTTCCTGCAAGATCAGCGCATAACCAGCTGAACCTGTGAAGCCTGTCAGCCGGGCTAGCCTCTCATCAGCAGGACGCACCTCCTCTCCGCCAAACATATCGCTGCGCGGTATGAAATATCCATCGCATCCTTCAGCACGCATAGCTGCTCGAAGCTTGTCCAACATATCATTCATAGCTGAGCATTCCTCTTCCGCTCGCATGCCAATATACTATGGCGCTTTATGCCCGGCAGGTTTGAGAACCAGTGTTGTCCACTCGCCAATATGCAACTGACTTTCTGGTACCAGACCCCAACGACGATATCGCGTCAAAACTGATTTGGCCTGATGAGTCATCAAACCTGACAGTATCACACGCCCTCCGTCAGCTAAATGTGCTGAAATATCGCCTGCCATAGCCCGTAACGGGCCAGCCAATATATTCGCAAAAATTAAATTATAGGGAGCTGCTTTTCGAATACGGCGATGCGCAAACCCCTCACTCAATACGGTTTCAGCCTGTGCAGGCGCAATCTGGTTGCGCCGAAAATTTTCTGCTGCTGTACGCACCGATGCTGGATCATTATCAGCAGCGAGCAAGCGGGCACCGCGGTGCAATCTGTGGGCGGCCATTGCCAAAATAGCACTACCACAACCCATATCCAGAATACGGGCTGGTTTTGGCCGCGATGCTGTCAGCTGCACTAACGCCATAAGACACCCCATTGTTGTTGGGTGCGAGCCTGAGCCAAATGCAAGCGCTGCATCTACCAGAAGGCTATGGCATCCTGCTGGTGGGGGCGTATCAATGTGACTGCCATGCACCCAGAAAGGCCCGATCTGGAGAGGCGGAAAATCAGCTCTATTTTCTGCAAGCCAATCACGCTTATCATGATAGGTTATACCCCATTCAGGCAGAGCACCCTCACTGGCAGACCGAAGAATTTGCTCTGCAAATTCTGCATCAGGCTCCTCTTCAAAGAAGGCCTCTACCAAAAATACCCCCTCCTCGTCGCGCATGGTGGAAATAGCCCCTGCAGCCAACATTTCTTCCAACCCTGTTTCATATGCCACAGTCGGCCCTTCCGTGCGCAACCATAATGACCAGCATGCAGTTTCCACTTATATCAATCCTATATGCTTTAGGCCTATATTCCGTAGGCTCAAATATTCTTAGTTTAAAGTCTCTGGACCCATAGTCTTTATGTCTACATGTTCCTAGCTTACAAAGCTTGGGCGCAAAATCATGCGCCAAAAAATACTCAGCCTGATCGAATTTCATGCCAAACCAGCCTGTGCCTTAGTAGCAAACTCTCTCTGCAGCATATGCTCAGCTAAAAACATCACTCCTTATATGGTGGCCAGCTAAATATGGCTTGCCAGTTTGGCCAGCGTCTTTCGTTATAAGCTGGCCTTATCTGATTACCTGCACCAAAGACATACACC
>WTHY01000094.1 GCA_011522945.1 Alphaproteobacteria bacterium | reverse complement strand
GTTCCGGTGCCGGGTCTGTTGTGGCCTGGGCACTCCGGATTACTGATTTAGACCCGCTACGTTGGGGATTACTGTTTGAACGGTTTCTAAACCCTGAGCGTATTTCCATGCCAGATTTTGACGTGGATTTCTGTCAAGATAGGCGCGAAGATGTTATTCAATATGTTCAGCAGAAATACGGTGTAGACAGGGTCGCACAGATTATCACTTTCGGGTCTTTACAGGCCAGGGCGGCATTGCGAGATGTGGGTCGTGTCATGGATATGCCATATGGGCAGGTTGATAGAATTGCTAAACTTGTGCCGTCAAATCCAGCTAAGCCAGTTACGCTTGAGCAAGCATTAGAAAGTGAGACAGAATTAGCCACTTTACGCGATAGCGACGAACAGGTTGAGCAATTGCTGGATATTGCCATGTCGCTAGAAGGCCTATATCGCCATGCATCAACCCATGCAGCTGGCCTTGTTATTGGTGACAGGCCGCTGCCTGATTTGGTGCCAATCTATAGAGACCCAAGATCTGAGATGCCAGTGACACAATTCAACATGAAACATGTTGAAGAGGTTGGGCTGGTAAAATTTGATTTCCTCGGCTTGAAGACGCTGACTGTTATTCAAAAGGCAGTAGCGTTCATAAAGCAGGGCGGTGTTGATATAGATATTAACAGCCTCCCTTTAGATGATAAAAAAACGTTTGAGATGCTTACGGCTGGGGACACTGTGGGTGTGTTCCAGCTTGAATCTAGTGGTATGAGAGACGTCTTGAAGGGTCTTAAGCCTGATAGATTTGAAGATATTATCGCTGTTGTGGCTTTGTATCGTCCTGGCCCAATGGAAAATATTCCTACCTATATTGCGCGGAAGCATGGGCGTGAAGATCTCACATATATGCATCCAAAGCTTGAGCCTATTCTTGCTGAAACCTACGGGATTATGATCTATCAGGAACAGGTACAACAAGCAGCACGTGACCTTGCAGGCTATACACTTGGCGCTGCTGATATCCTGCGACGTGCCATGGGTAAAAAGATCCAAGCAGAAATGGATGCACAGCGCGCTACCTTTATCAAAGGGTCTGAGGATAACGGGATTGATGGCCAATTAGCATCTGATATTTTTGATCAAATATCTGCATTTGCGGGATATGGATTTAATAAATCTCATGCTGCTGCCTATGCTTTGGTAGCCTATCAAACGGCTTGGCTGAAAGCGAATTATCCTGTTGAATTCGCGGCTGCATCTATGGCGCTTGATAGTGGGAATACTGATAAATTGTCAGCTTTTGCACAAGATTGTCTGGCGCATAAAATTGCGGTTCGAGCACCAAATATCAATAAATCAGACGCGTCATTTACCGTTGAGCCTGGCTTAGATGATCTTGGCGCTGTCCGTTATGCACTTGGTGCTATTAAAAATGTTGGAGCAGAGGCAATGGCACATCTTTGTGCCGAGCGTCAGCAAAATGGCCCATTTACCTCTATAGAAGATTTTGCGCAGAGATTGCCAAAAGAAGGGGCAAATAAGCGTCAAATCGAAAACCTGATAAAGGCAGGTGCCTTTGATGACATTCATAATAACAGACAAGAGTTGTTTGTCTCTGTGGATGAGTTGTTATCCTATTCAGATATGTTGCGGCGTGAAGCTGAATCTAATCAATCCAACCTGTTTGGAGATAGCAGCTCTGCGATAAGCGGGCTGCGGCTAAAATCAATAGCCGATTGGAGTCCTTTTGATAGGTTAAGCATGGAATTTGAGGCGCTTGGCTTATATCTCTCAGCGCATCCGCTTGATAGCTATCAAGGTCAACTTGATAAGCTGGGTGTGACGTCTTCGTCTGACATCATCAAAAAACTAGAAGGACGGGACTCATGCCGCGTAAAACTTGCAGCCCAGTTAACATCGCTACAAGAACGTGTTTCTAGCCGCGGGAATAGATTTGCTTTTGCCCAATTTACGGACAGATCTGGCGGCTTTGAAGCGACGTTATTCTCTGAAATATTACTAGCTTCAAAACCTGTTTTTGCAGAAGAAAAGGCCCTTTTGGTGCATGCTGATGCGCGTATGGAAAATGGAAATTTGCGCCTTCTTGCTGTTCGTATAGAACTGTTAGACGAGGCAATTGCCGCCCATCATAGCGGATTAGGCATCTGGATTAAGGATGCGTCAGTCATACCGCATATCAAAGATGCACTGCGTGATGATGGGGCAGGGCTGGCACCAATTAAATTCTATATTCCAGACGAAAAGAGAGACATTGAGATTAGTTTGACAACAAAGTTCAAACTTTCAGGTGGTTTGCGTCACAAATTACAAAATATGGCTGGAATCCTAAATATTCGGGAAATTTAAAGTCATTTACATATGATTTTTGCTATTTTTGGTCAAAAAGCCTGTTGGTTTCCTTGTATAATGGTTGATTTTCTATTTCATCTTTGATAATTCCTCTCCCAACATCACACATAGGGGCGGCCACCTCTGGCAAATTCCGAGGCTGGCCATCCGGTGAAGAGATTTTCTTTCGCATCCCCTATGGAGGTCTAACCGGAGAATTGGAGTTATACATGTCTCTACCTACATTTACTATGCGCCAACTATTAGAAGCCGGCGTGCATTTTGGTCACCACACACGTCGTTGGGATCCTCGCATGGAGCCATATATTTTTGGCCAGCGTAACAATGTTCATATTCTTGACCTGCAACAAACTGTGCCATTGCTGCACAAAGCGCTTGAAGCTATTCGTGACGTGACTGCCAAGGGTGGACGCGTTTTATTCGTGGGTACAAAGCGTGCTGCATCAACGACTATTGCAGAGACAGCAAAATCTTGCGGTCAGTATTATGTGAACCACCGTTGGCTAGGTGGCATGCTGACAAACTGGTCAACTGTATCACAGTCAATTCGTCGTTTGCGTGAGTTGGAAGCTCGTCTTGACAGTGATGAGGTAAACCAAATCACAAAAAAGGAAGTGCTTCAGTTATCACGTGAGCGTGACAAGCTAGAACTTACACTTGGTGGTATTAAAGAGATGGGCGGCCTGCCAGACATGCTGTTCATTCTTGACACAAACAAAGAATCTATTGCTGTTTTGGAAGCTAACCGTCTTGGTATTCCTGTCGTGGCGGTTATCGATTCAAATGCAAACCCACAGGGCGTCGATTACCCAATTCCAGGCAATGATGATGCGCAGCGCGCTATCAGCCTGTATTGTGAGCTTGTAAAAGGCTCAGTCATGGATGGTTTGCAAGCAGAAATGATGGCAGGTGGCGGTGATATTGGCGCAGCCGCAGAAGCGCCAGCAGAACCAGCTCTTGAGGCGGCGCCAGAAGCCGATGTTGTAGCGGATGCTGCACCTGCAGACGCAGCGCCAGCAGAAGCTGATGCTGCTGCTGTATCTGAAGATACTGCATCTGCCTAATCAAACGAACTAGGTTGGGAAGACCATTCCAGCCTAGTTTCACCTCCCAATTTGATTTTTAAGGAACTGAGTAATGACTATTACAGCTGCTTTGGTGAAAGAGCTTCGTGAAAAATCTGGTGCTGGCATGATGGATTGCAAAAAGGCGCTGAATGAAACTAATGGCGATATGGATGCTGCTGTTGATTGGCTGCGTACAAAGGGATTAGCTGCTGCGGCAAAAAAATCTGGCCGTGTTGCTGCTGAGGGACTAGTTGCATTGCATGTTGACGGTAATGTTGGTGCGCTTGTCGAGCTGAATTCTGAAACAGATTTCGTATCTCGCAATGAAGAATTTCAGGCATTTGCAAAAACACTAGCAGAACTTGCAATTACAGCTGACGACATAGATGCACTAAAGGCCATGGATTTTCCAGGCACAGGTCGTAACGTTGCTGACGAGCTAACACAGAAAATTGCGACAATCGGCGAAAATATGAGCCTGCGCCGCATGTCTAAAATTTCTGTAGAGACCGGCGCAATTGTACCTTACGTGCATAATGCTGTGGCAGAGGGCTTAGGTCGCATCGGCGTTCTTGTAGCTTTGCAATCATCTGCTGATGCAGAGGCCCTATCAGGTCTCGGTAAACAGCTTGCTATGCATATTGCTGCAACAAACCCAGCCTCTCTGTCTGTTGCTGATTTAGATGCAGATATGGTTGCTCGTGAGCGAGAAGTTCTTGTCGAGCAAGCAAAAGAATCTGGAAAGCCACAAGAAATTGCAGAAAAAATGGTCGAAGGCCGTATTCGCAAATTCTACCAGGAAGTTGTCCTTCTTGAGCAGACATTCGTTATTGATGGCGAGTCTAAGGTTGGTGATGTTGTGTCTAAAGCTGGAAAGGATGCCGGCGCTGATATTGAAATGACCGCATTTGCACAGTTCATTCTTGGCGATGGTATCGAAAAAGAGGAATCAGAC
>WTHY01000063.1 GCA_011522945.1 Alphaproteobacteria bacterium | reverse complement strand
GAACAAAACAAGAACAAGCAGCTATGTAGCGAAACTATATGGTTACACAAAAGACGGTTTACATATTATGGGGCATTATAAACGGCAGCAGATTGATAAGACAGAGCCTATAAGGCCTGTCTGTCTTGATGATTTAAAACAAGATGGATTATTAGTGTTCTGCTGGTGCAATAGATGCAGCCATCATGCTGAGCTGTCTCCAGATGCGTTCATACCAACGCTTGGACGGCATTTTCCGGTACCTGAATTAGGTCAACATATGCGCTGCAGTCATTGTCGTGCCCGTGATGTCACGACACGGCCCGCCTGGCCTTCACATGGTGGTCAAATTGCACGGCATGGATAATATCTGCAGCTATAATATCCACGCAGGAGATGTAAACTCATCGCATCTAAGATATATAGAGCTATAACCCAAGGGCCATTTATCCATAAAAGCTAATAGCTAAAAATTACAGCATACCCCCTAAATTTATGGACTAGAATTACTGGTCAAAAATTGGTTATCTAGACAGGCTCATGATGATAGGTCATGATACTTTTTGTTAAAAAATCACTCACACATAAAATCGAGTTAAATATGAATAGTAGCGAAACAGACAAGGTACAGCGTTTTTTGCGTCAGCGCTTTGGTAATCATGGCATTACATTAAAAGCACGTAGTGAAACAGGCGATTCTGTTGAGCTGCTAATTGACGATGAAACAATGGGTATTGTGTTCAGAGATGATGAGGATGGTGATATTTGCTACCATGTCCAAATGACTGTCCTGAGTGAAGATCTGGACGGCTAGTCTAAGCCTCACACATAACAGATATATGGCAAGCCAGATTTAAGTCTTTCTGAGACCTCACCAAGATGTGATGGTTGTTGCCATACTGGCTGATAGTTCAAAGCCACCTGCACCGTAGAAAAAGTCAGCGCCCATTTTGCCGATTATGCCTTGTCAAAACTGTGATGAATTACAGTTGCGACTTGGTACTGCTGCACCTGGTTTGTCCTATGATAAATATAGTCAAAATTTGTTAATGCTGTGGATGATTAGACCGGCAATTTAGTTTAATTGCGGCGCACTAAATGCATCAAAAGCCATGATGAAAAGCAGATTTCATCATAATTGGGCTATGATGAGAACCAGCTTGTTTGCCAGACCATGAATAGGCTAAAGACCAGCATGATAACGGCTGTAATAGCATCAAGGACACGCCATGCTTTTGCCGACTTCATATAAGGTGCTAGTAGCCGCGCGCCAAACCCCAAAAGCCCAAAGAAAACGAAGCTTGCAAGCATAGCGCCAATAGCAAAATTAACCTTTTGAGCTCCCTCAAATGGCAGGGAAAAGCTGCCAAGCAACAAGACAGTATCAAGATAAACATGCGGGTTACCCCATGTCATAACAGCACAGATTGCTAAAATTTTCGTCAAATCCCCAGATGCAGTCGTTCCGTCAAGAGCGAACATATGCTCAGAGGGCATAAGCGCATCACGGGCACGCATAATCCCGTAGCAGGCAAGCCAGATTGCGGCGCCTAAAAAGAGCCAGTCAGACGCCAATGCCATTATAGGCGCCAATAAAATACCAAGCCCGCCAACACCAGCTGCAATCAAGAGCGCATCAGATGTAGCACAAAATAAAACGACAGCTACAACATGCTGCTGCTTCAAGCCCTGACGCAGAACAAAGACATTTTGTGCGCCTATCGCCAAAATCAGCGAAAACCCTAAGCCAAATCCTGTCAAAAATGCGGGCATACCAGCAACCCCAATCGTCTAGTTCTCCAACACTAGACCATGATAAAATCAGTATGGCAATTCATCTGAGGTACCACATATGCTAATAGATAGGTCCAGATCGGCATTACCTATATAGGCTGCGTAATGCGCAAAATGAAACAGGCCGCAAACCCTTGTGCAACTCACAAATCAGACTTGTGTGCGATGAAACTCTATTTAACAGACGCTTTTTATCAATGAATATGTCCCAAGGTATGACCTGCGAATTATTGGCAAATTACAGACTGGTCTTTACCGACTTCACTATCATCAATACCAAAATTTTATGACCTCATACGGTTCTACAAATCTTATAAGGGTTTTGGCGGTTATTTTACTTTACGCAGCACACCAGCCGGCTCAATAGTCCCGTCAGCTATCTGACGTGCCTCAGACGCATAGTTAAACCAGAATTCCTCAGTAGTTGTCTGCCGCCGCCTAACACCATCTGGCATATCTAAGGTTTGTATATCTGCAGTTGCACAAATTTCTGTATAGAGATATCGCAAGGCAGCCTCATCCAGGATAGCGCCAACATAACTTATATGGCCATTAGTTATCGCAATTGCCTCACCTGTTTCCTTAGTCAATAAAGCTGTTTCTGCAGTATCCAGCACTTCACAATAACAAACAGCATGTCCAGCCTCTGAGAGACGTACTGGCATATCCTCGCGATAGCTATCTAGCCTAATTACAGTGACATCAAGATTTGGCAAAGCTGGTGGTAGAGGATTAGGCGTTTGCATTTGCTCAACACGTGATGCAGCACGCGGCCCTATCACCAGCTGAGCCTCTATTTGCGCTAATCTCTGTTTAAGGGACTCAGACATAAAAATCAGGCCAGGCGCCACTATAAGCTTATAGCCATCTAATGCCGCATCACTTGAGATAATATCAATGTTCAGTCCAAGCTTGCGCAAAGCGCGATAATGGTCCATGACAACTGCAAAATAGCTTGTATCTGTATTATGTGGCTGAATATCCCAAGCTGCATCAGCGTCATAATCAAAAATAATAGCAACTTCCGCTTGCATAGCAGCAGCACCATCTGCTGTCTTCAACTCCTCAGCAACCTGTTTTGCTTCGTAATATCCTGCACTCTCCACATTATCAGGACGCATCAACCCAGCATGTAACTGTTCTTGAGCTGCCGGGAATTGACGCCACCGAAAATAGAGAACAGCCTCTGCACCATGGGCAAATGCCTCCCATGTCCAGAGCCGCACCATGCCAGGAAGCGGGTCAGGGTTATACGGCGCCCAATTAACAGGACCTGGCTGTTGTTCCATCACCCATAACCGCCCCTTCCCAACAGACCGGTATAGGTCATGGTGAAATGCCTGAAAATCAGGATCACCTTGCCGCATGAAGTCTTTCTGATGCGCCTCGCTTGCGCCGGCTCTATCTGCCAAAAATCCAAGAGGATAACTGTCCCAGCTTGCAATATCCAAATCTTCACCAACAGCAAAATGATCGAAATCTGTTATTCGCCCCATATAATTATGGGCGATTGGCGCCGAAGAATGGGCACGGATAATCTCTACCTGCAGACGATTAAACGCAACAACCTGGTCGGAGGTAAATTGCCGAAAGGCAAGGCTATGTGCAGGATTTGGTTCTGTAACAGTCAAGTTTGGCAGATCAATATCTTCAAATGCAGCGTAGGACATTGACCAAAAGACATTCCCCCAGGCTTTATTTAACGCCGCAATATCACCATTATTATCAGCGCCGGAATATTGTATGCGGCACCATTCCTGAAAAGCGCTTTTTGCCGCAGAACTATAGGATATTGTTGTGTCATGACAGCCATATTCATTATCTGTCTGCCAGGCTGCAACATGTGGGTTCTGCCCATATCTTTTAGCGAGCTCTGTTACAATTCTTGCACACTCAGCTTTATACCCCTCATGACTAAAACAATAATGCCGACGTGAGCCGAATTTGCGTGGTTTGCCATCTCTATCCACAGCAAGCATGTCTGGATATTTATCGATCATCCAGCGTGGTGGCGTCGCGGTTGGCGTGCCTAAAACAACCTGAAGTCCAGCGCCGCCCAAGCATGCAATCGCCTTATCTAGCCAGTCAAAGTCATAGCTGCCGGGCGTAGGCTCTAATAGTGACCAGGCAAATTCCCCAATCCGAACCCATGTTAGGCCAGCCTCAACCATTCGCTTTGCATCATCCTGCCACATCTCCTGAGGCCAATGCTCAGGATAGTAACATGTACCCAATGTTCTTTTTACAGAGGTATCTGTCATATCATGCTCACAATTTTACTTGATGCTCTTTTTGGCCAGCTATCTGCATATCTTTAAAGAAAGTTGCCCCGTCTAGCTCAGAAGAAGAGCCCAACCCATCAGATGCACTCGTTGCAAATAAGATGCTGAGTTGTGGACCACCAAATGCAGGACATGTCGCCTGACTTGCTGGCAAGTTCACAGCCTCAGCAAATGACCCGTTTGGCGCATATCGTGCCAGCCGGCCCGCACCCCACTGTGCATTCCACAAATATCCATCTGCATCAACCACAGACCCATCTGGGTTAAGGCCCTCTGCACGCAAATCCACAAATATATCAGGCGCGCCATCTGGCCAACCATCACCATCTAATTTCTG
>WTHY01000021.1 GCA_011522945.1 Alphaproteobacteria bacterium | reverse complement strand
ATTGAAAACCGTAAATCGCAGGGCCTGCAGCCAAAGCCGATTGATGATGGTGCGCTGACAGAAGAAATCGTCGCGCAAATTAAGGATGCAGGTCATAAGCACCGTAAGGATTCTTTACAATATTTCATCTACAACACATTACCTGGCACGACGAGCGCTGCTGCCGTAAAAGCAAAATTTCTGAAGGAAATTGTTACAGGTGAGGTAGAAATAGCTGAAATTTCACCTGAATTCGCATTAGAGCTGCTATCTCATATGAAGGGTGGTCCGTCTATTGAAGTATTATTAGATGTTGCGCTTTCAGATGGTGCACATGCCGCTGCAGCAGCAGAGGTGCTAAAAACGCAAGTCTTCTTATATGATGCAGATACATCACGGTTAAAGGCAGCGCATGAAGCTGGAAATGCACTTGCAACAGACGTGCTTCAGAGCTACGCGAAGGCAGAATTCTTTACCAAGCTTCCTGACGTACAAGAAAAAGTAAAAGTGGTTAGCTATGTCGCTGCTGAAGGCGATATTTCAACAGATCTTCTGTCTCCTGGCAATCAGGCGCATTCACGTGCAGACCGTGAATTGCATGGTAAATGCATGATATCAGAGCGTGCACAAGCTGAAATTCAGGCACTTAAGCTCCAGCATCCTGACAAGCAGGTGATGCTGATTGCTGAAAAAGGCACTATGGGTGTTGGCTCATCTCGTATGTCTGGTGTGAATAACGTAGCCCTCTGGACAGGTAAGCAGGCCAGCCCTTATGTACCATTTGTAAATATTGCGCCGATTGTGGCTGGCACAAATGGCATTTCACCAATTTTCCAGACAACTGTTGGGGTTACAGGCGGTATTGGTCTTGACCTGAAGAACTGGGTGAAAAAGCTCGATGAAAATGGCAAGCCAATTTTGAATAATGATGGCAACCCAATTCTCGAACAGAAATATTCTGTTGAGACAGGTACGGTTCTGACTATCAACACAAAGACAAAGACCTTGTCTAATGAAGATGAGAGCGAAGAGTTCGTTGATGTTTCATCTTCTTTCACACCACAAAAAATGGAATTCATCAAAGCTGGCGGCTCATATGCGATCGTCTTTGGTAAAAAGCTGCAGAATTTTGCCTGTGAAACACTCGGCATTCAGCCTGTTCCTGTATTTGCCCCATCAAAAGAAATTTCACATGCAGGTCAGGGTCTGACGGCTGTTGAGAAAATCTTCAATGCAAATGCGGTCGGCGTATTGTCTGATGATCCGCTACATGCTGGCTCTGATGTGCGTGTCAAAGTCAATATTGTTGGCTCGCAAGATACAACTGGCTTGATGACAGCTCAGGAATTGGAAGCTATGGCAGCAACTGTGCTGTCACCAGTGCTGGATGGCGCTTATCAGTCTGGGTGCCATACAGCGTCAGTCTGGGATTTCAAAGCACAGGAAAACACACCACGTTTGATGGCCTTCATGAACAAATTTGGCTTGGTGACGGCACGCGATCCTGAAGATAAATATCACGCTATGACAGATGTGATTCATAAGGTGCTTAATGATATCACGGTTGATGATTGGTCAATTATCATTGGCGGCGATTCTCATACACGTATGTCTAAGGGTGTTGCTTTCGGTGCTGACTCAGGCACAGTGGCGCTGGCTTTGGCAACAGGTGAAGCGACAATGCCAATCCCAGAATCGGTCAAGGTCACCTTCAAAGGGAAAATGGGAGACCATATGGATTTCCGGGATGTTGTGCATGCGACACAAGCCCAGATGCTAGCCCAATTTGGTGATAATATTTTCCAAGGCCGTATCATCGAAGTGCATATTGGTACATTACTTGCTGACCAAGCCTTCACCTTTACAGACTGGACAGCAGAAATGAAGGCGAAAGCCTCTATTTGTATTTCTGAAGATGACACGCTTATTGAATCACTTGAAATTGCAAAAAGCCGTATTCAGATCATGATTGATAAGGGTATGGAAAATAGAAATCATATGCTGCAAGGCCTAATTGATATTGCAGATAAGCGTATTGCACAGATTCGTTCAGGTGAAAAACCAGCTCTGGCGCCAGATGATACAGCAAAATATGCAGCAGAAGTCGTTATTGACCTAGATGCAATTGATGAGCCAATGATTGCTGACCCTGATGTAAATAATGCAGATATTTCAAAGCGTTATACGCATGATACAATTCGGCCTATTTCCTATTACATGGCTGAAAAGAAAGTCGATTTAGGCTTTGTTGGGTCTTGTATGGTGCATAAGGGTGATGTGAAAATTGTCGCTCAGATGTTGCGCAATCTGGAAAAGACCTCAGGTAAGGTAGAGTTTAACGCACCGCTTGTTGTTGCAGCGCCAACATATAATATTGTTGATGAGTTAAAAGCAGAAGGCGACTGGTCTATTCTGCAGAAATATTCAGGCTTTGAGTTTGATGATTCAGCACCAAAACAGACATCACGTACCGAATATGAAAATATTCTATATCTAGAGCGCCCAGGATGTAACCTCTGTATGGGTAACCAGGAGAAAGCTGCTAAAGGTGATACTGTGATGGCGACCTCTACACGCCTGTTCAAAGGACGGGTAGTAGAAGATTCAGACGAAAAGAAGGGTGAATCACTGCTGGCATCAACACCTGTAGTGGTGTTGTCGGCTATTTTAGGCCGCACGCCCACAATTGAAGAATATAAAACAGCTGTTGAGGGTATTGATTTGACAAAATTTGCCCCGCCAACGCAGACGCCTGCAAATACAATGTCAGCACATTTCTAAACGCTAAACAGGCTTAAAACATATTTTAAAAGGGCTCCATTTGGAGCCCTTTTTTGTAAGCCAATTTAAGGTAATCAATTGCAGTCGTTATTGACAAGGGACCGGAGCGTCTGTGCCCAATATAATGCCTTTGCCCAGCATAATACTTCTGCCAGATATGATGCCTGCACCTGCTATAATGCTTGCGACCGACATAATGTCTGGGGCTGGTATAGGGCCAGAAAATAGAGCCAGAAAATAGAGCCAGAAAAGCGGATAATGTTGCGCCAGCGAGTAATAATTGCCTTTAACAAGCTGGCTATTCACTTATCCTTAAAGTTTCTTACAATATCTGGGTTCGATAAGGTAAACCGTGAATGCTGTGCCTCACGACCTGCTTACAGCAAGGAGAATGATGAGACGCATGTGCCTTTTATAGCGGCTATTTCAAAAGGGAAAATTTACTGTGGCACAATAATATTTATATTTTGTTTGTTTGCGCCTGATTGTCATAGCTAACAATATTATGTGTTTGGACTATATCTTAGGTTGCCGCGCCTGATTGGGTGAGGCATTATTTTGAACGCTTAGTGTCCCAACGCTATGTGCACCATTTATCGCCAATCCAAAACCACACAACCTACTGACAGCTTTCCTATGGTTCTAGAACCCCAAATTACCGTTCTGCTGGGACCAACAAATACCGGCAAAACACATTATGCTATAGAGCGTATGCTAGGTCATGAAAGTGGTATGATCGGCTTTCCGCTTCGGCTTTTGGCGCGCGAAAATTACGATCGTATCGTCGCACGGCTAGGCCCATCTCAAGTGGCCTTGATTACAGGTGAAGAAAAAATCATTCCAAAGCAAGCGCGGTATTTCTGCTGCACTGTGGAAGCCATGCCACTTGAGCGGCGCGTGGCCTGTCTTGCAATTGATGAGGTGCAACTTGCAGGAGATAGAGAGCGTGGCCATGTCTTTACAGACAGAATATTGCACGCCAGAGGTGCCTCAGAAACAATATTCCTAGGTGCTGAGACAATACGGCCACTTTTAAAGCAGCTTTTACCAGATGCCAAATTTGAAACACGGGCTAGATTATCTCGTCTTTCATATTCCGGCGCTCGGAAAGTCACGCGTCTGCAGCGCCGTTCTGCCATTGTGGCTTTTAGCGCAAGTGATGTGTATCACCTTGCAGAATTAGTGCGCCGGCAGCGTGGTGGTGCTGCGGTCGTGATGGGTGCCCTTAGTCCGCGCACTCGCAATGCACAGGTGGAGATGTATCAAAATGGCGAGGTTGATTTTCTAATTGCGACTGATGCAATCGGTATGGGCCTCAATATGGATATACAGCATGTGGCGCTGGCAGCGGATGTGAAATTTGATGGTCGTCATTTACGCCATCTCATGCCAGCGGAGATGGCGCAGATAGCTGGCCGTGCTGGTCGGCATACAACAGATGGTACCTTTGGCGTTACCGAAGCCGTCAGACCGTTAGAGCAGGAGATGATTGATGCTATCGAAGGGCATCGCTTCCCACCTTTGCGTAATTTATATTGGCGATCTCGGGACTTGGAATTTAGAACCGTAGCAAGTCTTCTGAAATCGTTAGATGTGCCACCGCCATTCAATTTTCTGAATCGCAAGGCTGATGCGGTTGATCATAAGACATTAGAGGCCCTGTCGCTAAATGCTGATGTCATGGCCTTAGCTGATACGCC
>WTHY01000149.1:6919-15383 GCA_011522945.1 Alphaproteobacteria bacterium | reverse complement strand
GTAGATAATCATACAGTAGAAAAATTGCGTAAAGCTGGGCTGGATCCATTAGATGTTTTAGCACGAAATGATAGTTATAACGGGTTAAAATCAGCGGGAGATTTGTTAATAACCGGTGCGACTGGCACAAATGTGGCAGACATCCAGATCCTTGTGTGTCAACCACGTCAAAATCTGTCGCATTGAAGCGATGATGAATGGTTCCAAAGGTACAGGATAGCGCAAATTTTACTGTTGATGTCTTTTAGGCTCTGATTTGATATGAGAGTGTTTCTTCGGCGGGAATTTCGGGATTAGGGGATAGCAGGTCAATGGACGACATGCCAGCAAACACAGGACCAAAGGGCGGGAAGCCTGAAAATAGCTCTGCCGGTGTCTGGAAAGGCGGCAAGGGTAGCGGCAAAGGACGTCGTGGCCCTCGCGGTCGTGCTGTTTCAACAGCTGCGCTAGCTGAAATACAACAGCTGCTAGGCAGCGCTGAAAGACGCCGTGATTTACTGATAGAATTCCTACATCTCATTCAAGATACATATGGTCATTTGTCTGCGGCGCATTTGCGCGCTCTTGCGGAAGAGATGCGGATGTCTATGGCAGAAGTTTATGAAGTTGCGTCTTTTTACGCTCATTTTGACATTGTAAAAGAAGGTGAAACACCGCCACCAGCCCTTACAATTCGGGTTTGTGAATCTCTGTCTTGTGAACTTGCTGGCGCCCAGCAACTGAAAAGCGCTTTAGAAGACGGCTTGAACCCAAATGAGGTTCGTGTTCTGCGCGCGCCTTGTATGGGGCGTTGTGATACAGCCCCCGTTCTGGAATTAGGACACCATCACATTGATAATGCAACTATAGAAAAGACGAAATCCGCTATTATCGCAGGGCATACTCATCCTGATATACCAGATTATGAGACCTTTAGCGCTTATGCCGATAAAGGTGGCTATGAAACTTTGACTGAGCTGCGGAAAACCGGCGATCCAGAAGCGGTACAGGATAAAATTTTGGCCTCTGGTCTGCGTGGCCTCGGTGGCGCTGGCTTTCCGTCTGGCCGCAAATGGAGCTTCGTACGCGCAAATGCTGGTCCGCGCTATCTTGCTGTCAATGGTGATGAGGGTGAACCAGGTACATTCAAAGACAGATATTATCTTGAGCGTACGCCACATCTATTTTTAGAAGGTATGCTTATAGCAGCTTGGGCAGTAGAGGCTGATAAGATTTTCTTATATATGAGAGATGAATATCCGGCTGTTCTTGAGATTTTGCGTATTGAGATTGCCGCTCTGGAAGCCGCAGGCATAGTTCCTGCAGATTATATCGATTTACGTCGTGGAGCTGGCGCGTACATATGCGGCGAAGAAAGCGCGATGATTGAATCTATTGAAGGCAAAAGAGGCTTGCCGCGTCATCGACCTCCTTATGTGGCTCAGGTCGGTATTTTCGGCCAGCCAACATTGGTACATAATGTTGAGACATTGCATTGGGTTGCCCGTATTTGCCGTGAGGGGCCTGAAATCCTCAATCATGTGGAAAAAAATGATCGTAAAGGACTGCGGAGCTACTCAGTTTCTGGTCGTGTTGCTAATCCCGCAGTATATTTATTGCCTGCAGGCTCAACAATAATGGATATTATTGAAGCTGCAGGCGGTATGGCAGATGGTCACGAATTCAAAGCCTATCAGCCAGGTGGCCCATCTTCAGGTATTTTGCCAGCAAGTATCAACGATGTGCCACTCGATTTTGACACCTTGCAGGCACATGACAGTTTCATTGGGTCTGCTGCTGTTGTGGTTTTATCTCAAGATGATATGGCGCGGGACGCAGCACTCAATATGCTTCGTTTCTTCGAAGATGAAAGCTGTGGTCAATGTACACCATGCCGTGTTGGCTGCGAGAAACTGGTGAAGTTGATGCAGGAACCTGTCTGGGACACCGCCCTGATGGAAGATGTATGTCAAACAATGGTTGATGCGTCTATTTGCGGCCTTGGTCAGGCAGCGCCGAATGCTGTGAAATTGACAATGAAACATTTTGCAGGCGAGGTGTCCTGATGACTGACAAAATTCAATTCACCTTAGATGGTCGGTCTGTAGAAGCCTCTCCAGATGAGAGCATTTGGGAAGTTGCAAAGCGAGAAGGCACACTTATACCGCATCTCTGTCACAAAGATGAGCCAGGTTATCGCTCTGATGGGAATTGTCGTGCCTGTATGGTGGCAATTGATGGTGAACGCACGCTGGCGGCTTCCTGTGTTCGTATGCCAACCGAAGGTATGGTTGTTAGCTCTCAAGGTGAGCGTGAAGATAAAGCTCGTAAAATGGTTATGGAAATGCTTCTTGCAGACCAGCCAAATCGTGATGATGCTCATGACAGAAATGCCCATTTCTGGGATATGTCAGATAAGCAATCTGTGGAAACAAGCCGGCTCCCATCTTTAGAAGCAGACCGCGTGCCACTTCTAGATGATAGCCATGTTGCCATGCGGGTGAATTTAGATGCCTGTATTCAATGCGGTTTATGTGTGCGTGCCTGCCGCGAAGTTCAGGTCAATGACGTCATTGGCATGGCAGGTCGTGGCCATAATGCCTATCCGGTTTTTGATTTTGATGATCCTATGGGCGCTAGTAGCTGTGTTGCTTGCGGTGAGTGTGTACAGGCCTGTCCGACAGGTGCTTTGATGCCAGCTAGCATTCTAGATATGGCACAGCGCGGAGATAGTCAGGATTTTGACAAAGAGGTGAAGTCTGTTTGTCCTTTCTGCGGCGTTGGCTGTCAGGTGAGCCTGAAAGTCAAAGATGATAATATTGCCTTTGTTGAAGGTATTAATGGTCCAGCAAATGAAGGTCGCCTCTGTGTGAAAGGCCGGTTTGGTTTTGATTATATCAGCCATCCGCATCGCCTGACTAAGCCACTAATCCGCCGAGAAGATGCACCAGCAAAGGGTCTAAATGTTGATCCTGCAAATCTGATGACCCATTTCCGTGAAGCAAGCTGGGATGAGGCGTTGGATGCAGCTGCATCAGGGCTACTAAACCTGAAGTCAGAACATGGCGGCCAATCAGTCTCTGGTCTTGGTTCAGCAAAATGCACCAATGAAGAAGCCTATCTGTTCCAGAAATTGATCCGGCAGGGCTTTGGGCATAATAATGTGGACCATTGCACAAGACTTTGCCATGCATCCTCTGTTGCGGCTTTGATGGAAAATGTAGGCTCCGGTGCTGTTACAGCCACCTTTAATGAGATTGAAAATGCCGATGTGGCTATCGTTATTGGTGCGAACCCAACAGAAAACCATCCTGTTGCAGCCACCTATTTCAAACAATTTGCAAAGCGTGGTGGCAAGCTGATTGTTATGGACCCCCGTGGTCAGGCTCTATCAAGATTTGCCACGCACATGATGCAGTTCAAACCTGGTGCTGATGTCTCTATGCTAAATGCGATGATGCATGTCATTGTCGAAGAAGAGCTTTACGACAAAGCTTATATCGAAAAATTTACGGAAAATTGGGACGCTGAAAAAGAACATTTGAAAGCCTTTTCCCCTGAAGCTATGTCACCAATTTGTGGTATTTCACCAGAAATGTTGCGGGCAGCGGCTCGTGATTTTGCAACTGCAAAAGCTGGTATGATTTTCTGGGGTATGGGCGTTAGCCAGCACATACACGGTACAGATAATTCTAGATGTTTGATTTCATTGGCACTTATGTGTGGTCATGTTGGTCGCTCTGGCGCAGGTCTGCATCCACTTCGGGGTCAGAATAATGTGCAAGGTGCATCTGATGCTGGCTTGATTCCAATGTTCCTACCAGATTACCAATCTGTTGAAGATGATGGTGTGCGCTCTGCCTTCACAGAGGTATGGGAGTCAGATGATTTTTCTAAGGAAAAGGGTCTCACGGTAACAGAGATGATTGACGCCATTGATGCAGGCCAGATTAAAGGCATGTATATCATGGGTGAAAACCCAGCTATGAGTGATCCTGATGTTGATCATGCACGTGCTGCATTAGCGGCATTGGATCATCTAGTTGTTCAGGATATTTTCCTAACTGAAACAGCAAATTTTGCAGATGTAATTTTACCAGCTAGCGCTTTTGCTGAAAAGAATGGCACTGTCACAAATACAAACCGACAGGTGCAAATGGGCAGGCAGGCTGTTATGCCACCGGGCGATGCGCGTGAAGATTGGTGGATTGAAGTTGAGCTTGCAAAACGTCTTGGTCTTGAGTGGGAGTATACGCATCCATCTGATATATTTGCAGAAATGAAACTAAATATGCGCTCGCTAAATAATATTAGCTGGTCACGTCTTGAAGGTGAGAATGCTGTAACATATCCAAGTCTGGATGAAACAGACCCAGGGCAACCCATTGTATTTGGTGATAAATTCCCGCGTGAGAATGGTCGTGCTAAATTTACGCCGGCGCATGTGATTTCGCCAGCGGAAACACCTGATGATGCCTATCCAATGATACTTACAACAGGTCGCCAGCTAGAGCATTGGCATACAGGCTCTATGACAAGGCGTGCCAGCGTTCTTGACCAGATTGAGCCAGATGCTACATGTTCACTTCATCCAGATACGATGGCGTCAATGGATGTGAAACCAGGTGAGGCTGTGAAATTGACAACAAGACGAGGTTCAATATCTGTCGCTGCGCGTGAAGATAGAGGCGTGCCTGAAAATGTTGTCTTTATGCCATTTGCATATGTTGAAGCTGCTGCAAATATTCTTACAAACCCGGCCATCGATCCTTATGGCAAAATTCCAGAGTTCAAATATTCTGCTGTACGTGTGGAAAAGGCATAATCGCACGATAGTAGTTTCCTCATAGACCCAGATAATAATACAGGCTATTAAAAGCCGCCTAAATGCATTGCAGGAGAGCGAATATGGCATTTAAAACTGATATCGAAATCGCACGCGAAGCTGTGAAACAGCCAATTCAAGAGGTTGGTGCAAAGCTTGATATTCCATCAGCTGATTTGCTCCCTTTTGGCCATGATAAAGCAAAAGTGTCTGCTGAATTTATTGCCAAGCAAAAAGGCAAGTCTGATGGCAAACTCATACTTGTAACAGCTATCAATCCAACACCAGCTGGCGAGGGTAAAACAACGACTACAGTTGGTCTTGGTGACGGTCTGAATGCTATCGGTAAAAAAGCAGCTGTCTGTATTCGCGAAGCCTCACTAGGTCCATGTTTTGGCATGAAGGGCGGCGCGGCAGGTGGAGGCTACGCACAAGTTGTGCCTATGGAAGAGATGAACCTGCATTTTACAGGTGATTTCCATGCGATTACATCTGCTCATAACTTGCTATCTGCGATGATTGATAATCACATTTATTGGGGTAATGAGCTGGAAATTGACCAGCGACGTGTAACATGGCGCCGCGTTTTGGATATGAATGACCGTGCGCTTCGTGATGTTGTTACATCTCTCGGCGGTGTGTCTAACGGCTTTCCAAGACAATCTGGCTTCGATATCACAGTGGCCTCAGAAGTAATGGCAATCTTATGTCTGGCAACAGATATGGATGACCTACAGCAAAGATTAGGTGATATTATTATCGGCTATCGTCGTGACCGCAGCCCTGTATATTGCCGCGATATCAAGGCTGATGGAGCCATGGCTGTTCTATTGCAGCAGGCCATGCAGCCAAACCTAGTTCAGACGTTAGAAAATAATCCTGCCTTTGTACATGGTGGTCCTTTTGCCAATATTGCACATGGATGTAACTCTGTTGTAGCGACAACAACAGCGCTGAAGCTTGCCGACTATGTTGTAACAGAGGCTGGTTTTGGTGCAGACCTCGGCGCAGAAAAGTTCTTAAATATCAAATGTCGTAAAGCTGGCTTGGCGCCAAGTGCCGTTGTCATTGTGGCGACGGTGCGCGCCATGAAGATGAATGGCGGCATCACGAAGGCAGATCTTGGGGCTGAGAATGTCGAAGCCGTGCAAGCAGGCTGCGCGAATCTTGGCCGTCATATCGAAAACATTAAGAGCTTCGGTGTACCTGTTATTGTTGCCATTAATCATTTCTCGATGGATACAGATGCAGAAGTTGAAGCCGTGAAAGCTTATGTGGCAGAGCAGGGCGCTGAAGCTATCCTGTCTCGTCATTGGGAATTAGGCAGTGAAGGCGCCAAAGAGCTCGCTACACGTGTTGCTGAAATAGCAGATGCTGATATGGCAAACTTTGCGCCACTTTATCCAAATGAAATGCCGCTATTCGAGAAAATTGAAACCATTGCAAAGCGTATTTACCGTGCAGATGAAGTGCTTGCGGATAAGAAAATCCGTGACCAGCTAAAACAGTGGGAAGAGCAGGGATACGGTCATTTGCCAATTTGTATGGCAAAGACACAATATAGCTTCTCAACAGACCCGAATCTGCGTGGTGCGCCAAATGGCCATAGTGTTCCGGTACGCGAAGTTCGATTGTCAGCTGGTGCTGGTTTCATTGTAGCTATTTGTGGTGAAATCATGACTATGCCTGGCCTTCCTCGCACACCAGCTGCTGAAACCATCATGTTTAATGAAGATGGTCAAATTGAAGGCCTGTTCTAAGAGCAGACCCCATCGCTGATATCACATTCTGGGACGGAGACAGTAATGACAGACGCTCATGAGGCAACCATCATTGATGGTAAGGCATTTGCGGCAAATGTAAGAGCGCAGGTGGCAGCACATGTTACCGCTTTGAAAGCAGATCATGGTATCACGCCGGGCCTGGCTGTGGTTCTGGTTGGAGAAGATCCTGCCTCTCAGGTTTATGTGCGGTCTAAAGGTAAGCAGACTGTTGAAGCTGGTATGAAATCTGTAGAGGAAAAATTGCCAGCCGACACATCTCAAGATGACCTGTTAGCTGTCATTAACAGGCTGAATGCTGATGATAGCATTCATGGGATTTTGGTTCAGCTACCTTTGCCAGATCATTTAGATTCAAATTTGGTTATCAATACCATTGATCCAGCAAAGGATGTTGATGGGTTTCACATATCTAATGTGGGTCTATTAGGTACAGGTCAAAAATCTATGGTGCCATGTACGCCTTTAGGCTGTCTGATGCTGCTAAGAGACCATCATGGTAGTCTGAGCGGCAAGAATGCGGTTGTGCTTGGTCGTTCCAACATTGTTGGCAAACCAATGGCACAATTGTTGCTGAATGATAGCTGTACGGTAACGATTGCACATAGCCGGACGCAAAATATCGAAACTATTGTGCGTGCTGCAGATATTGTTGTTGCAGCGGTTGGTCGGTCTGAAATGGTGCCTGGCAGCTGGATTAAGCCTGGGGCGACTATTATCGATGTGGGCATTAACCGTATCGAGCTAAAGGATGGCACAAAGAAGCTTGTCGGCGATGTGGATTATAAGGATTGCCTGCCGGTAGCTGGTGCAATCACGCCTGTGCCAGGCGGTGTTGGGCCAATGACAATCGCATGTCTACTTGCAAACACGCTTACAGCATGTTGCCGTGCAAATGGCATCAAAGAACCTGAGGGTCTGACAGCTTAATCTTCAGAAATGACAGGATTGGAGAGAACACCAATTTTTTCAATTTCAACCTCAACAATATCGCCATCTCGTAAAAAACGAGGTGGCGTTTTTGCTTTGCCAACACCTGGTGGTGTACCCATGGCTATCATGTCTCCCGCTTCCAAAGTTGCAAATTCGCTGATAGAGGCAATTGTATCTGCTACTGACCACATCATCAGATCTGTGTTGGAATCCTGCATGATCTCTCCGTTAATGCGAGATTGAATTGCGAGGGATTTTCCGCCGTCGGGTAATTCGTCTGGTGTGACAATGATATGACCGATGGCTCCCGTGCGGTCAAAATTCTTACCAGCTGTCCATTGATGTGTACGATATTGAAAATCACGCACAGACCCATCATTGAATAATCCATAACCAAAAACGTGATCTAGCGCTGTTTCTGGCGATATATGCTTTCCTGACTTGCCAATGATAACTAATAACTCTGCTTCATAGTCCAACTGCACAGAGGCTTTTGGGAGTAGCATAGAGGCACCAGAGGCAACCACCGAATTTGGCCCCCGCATAAATAACACAGGGTAGTCTGGTATCGGATTTGTACCTTCCTTGATGTGGTCCAGATAATTTAAGCCCAAACATATAAATTTATCAGGCTTGGTGATAGGTAAGGCAGGTGTGATGCTTTCCAACGGTTCTGCCAACCCTAGCTGTGCAAGTGCTTTACATCTATCTATTGAAAGTCGGCCCTCAACGATAGCAGATAAATCCATTCCAACAGCCGCATTTTGTTTTGAAATATTTACGGCTTGATTGCCAGATGCAACATAGACACCGTCTTTACCAACAAGAAATTTCATAATTTAACCTCGGTTTTTGGTTTTTAAACCCAGCAAACTGCATCTCAATTTTATATTATAGCCTTGCTTTGCGATTGCAGCTTTTCACTAAATGCGTTTCAAGGATTTTT
>WTHY01000149.1:0-6909 GCA_011522945.1 Alphaproteobacteria bacterium | reverse complement strand
CCAGCTAAAAGTTTGGGCATGCGCACGTGCTGCATCACGAGATATATCAAGTGCTTTCAGAGCCGCTAATTTTAAATCCTCATGCAATATTCCAGCGCCAGATCTGCCAACTACATCCAAAGGACCTGTTACGGGGTATGCAGCCACGGGCAGGCCACAAGCCATCCCCTCTAAGAGTACAAGTCCAAATGTGTCTGTCTTTGAAGGAAAAACAAACACATCAGCCTTGCGATAAAAGTCAGGTAGTGCGTCTTTTGCCTGCATGCCAAAGAAGGTTACTTTCGGAAATTTTTTGCGCAATTCAGCTTCTGCTGGGCCGCCACCAACAACCCACTTATCACCTGGAAGGTCTAACCTCAGAAAGGCCTCTAGATTTTTTTCCACAGCAACACGGCCAACATATAGAAAAATTGGGTCTTTGTTTGATTGGCGGGTTTTGGATGGCGAAAATAGGGTAAGGTCAACACCACGTGGCCAATAGGCAACATTTGTAAACCCCCATTTTTCTAGGTCGTTTATGACCGTGTTAGTTGGTGCCAGAACCGCTTTAGCTGGTTTGTGGAACCATCTCATAAAGGCATAAGTCCAGCGAAGCGGAATAGGTATGCGTGAACGCACATATTCTGGGAATCTTGTATGATATGCTGTTGTAAATGCGAGATTATTGCGCATTGCATATCGCCGCGCTGCGAGCCCTAGCGGTCCTTCAGTGGCAATGTGAATTGTGTCAGGTGCTAATCTATCAATCGTGCTGGCAACGCGTCTGCCAGGCAGGAGAGACAGACGAATCTCTGGATAGGTCGGGCAGGGAACTGTTTTGAAAGGTTGCGGCGTTATCATCTCCACATGATGCCCTAGCGCTTCGAGCTCTGCCTTTGTGTCTGATAATGTGCGGACAACACCATTAACCTGAGGATACCAAGCATCTGTTACAATCAGTATCTTCATGCAGCTAGTCATATAGAGCCAGCTTCCTTTAACGGCTTATCTAATTTTGCACGTCGTTTTTCGGAAAGCGATATGACATTTGCCCACTGAATGATTTCAAGCTCACCTGACTGGTGCTCAACTAAAGCAGATATACTTTCGACCCAGTCACCGCAATTAGCATAAATAATATCATGCATTTCATGAAGCTCTGGTTTGTGAATGTGCCCACAAATAACACCATCGCAATCCCGTCTTTTTGCCTCTGTGGAAAGGGCAGTCTCAAATGCTGAGATAAAGGATACGGCTTTTTTAACCTTATGTTTTAAATATTGTGATAAGGACCAATATGGCAGGTTAAAAAACTGTCTAATGCGGTTGAAAATCCGGTTTATCGCAAGTAGCGCTGTATAGGCTCTATCACCAATATAGGCAAGCCACCTAGCATGCTGCATCACACCATCAAACAAATCGCCATGCACCACCCACATACGTTTATTGTCGGCTGTTACATGGACTGTATCTTCCAGGATATCGATATCGCCAAAGCTTGTGTTTAAGAAATGTCGAGCAAATTCATCATGATTACCTGGCAGGTAGATGACTTTTGTGCCACGACGTGCTTTCCCCAATAATTTTTGCACAACATCATTATGTCTTTGTGGCCAGTACCAGCGGCTTTTCAGCGCCCAGCCATCTACAATATCGCCTACCAGATATAGATACTCAGATTCGGTATATCTTAAAAAATGCAGGAGAGCGTCTGCCTGTGCACCTTTAGACCCAAGATGCGTATCAGAAATAAAGATGCTTCTATAGCGCTGGGTAGGCCCAGTTTTGGTCATGCTGGATTGCTCTATTGCGTGTTGTAATGATGCGACGGTAAGCTACCAATGTAACAGAAATATTGCAAACATCATCATTAGATTTCACAAAACTATCTAACAGCTCGGCAGCAAAAAATAGATGCAAAAAACCAGAGGCAAAAAAACAGGCGCCAATTGGTTTGTTTTACGTGCTTCAAACCCTCAAGCCTGTTTCCTAGCTTGACACAATATTATTTGAAGCGTTGCTGGAAAGAGAGCTTTGCCCATAATTTGCTTTTATGCGTGTTAAACACCTTCAGATAGGTTTGCTAATTTCGAAAGTTAGATATTTCACAAGCCTGTTTGACCATCTGCCAGCAACAAAACCTGCACTATGCATCTTGTTACGTGCGTCCTGCTCCCTCAGATAAAGCTGCTAGCTTGGCAAAGGCAATATCTGGGTCTACAGCACCAAATCCGGCAAAGGTACCAAAGCCGCAATCCGAGCCAGCCACCACGCGATCGGCACCTACAATATCTGCAAAGCGACGAATGCGTTGTGCTACCAACTCTGGATGTTCCACAAAATTGGTAGTGCTGTCGATCACGCCGGGTACTAAGACCTTGTCGTCAGGGATTTCAGACCGGCGGTCTTGAAAGACTGCCCATTCATGCGCATGGCGTGGGTTTGAGGTCTCAAATAGAACATACCCTGAATGCGTGTTCATTAAGGTTGTAAATACCTTATCCATAGAGATATCACATACATGCGGGCCTTCATAATTACCCCAACAGATATGGACACGGATTTGGTCTTTCGGCAGGCCAGATAGAGCATGGTTTAACGCTTCCACATGCATGTCTGCGATTTTTACAAATTCATCATCGGACAGGTCTGTAAAGAGCATATGCCGTGATAGTGCCAGATCAGGACAATCTAGCTGAATGTCTAAGCCACTATCAATAATGGTCTTATATTCTGCCTTCATCGCGTCTGCGAGTGCTTCTAGATAGGCTTCACGGCTTGGATAGTAATCATTTTGCAGGAATAAAGATATGACGCCAGGAGAGGCTGCATTCATAAACCCACGTTGAGCACCATGTTCTGACATGGCAGCTTTTAGATTGGCGATATCTTTATGCAGGTCGCTATCATCTTTGACGTCCACTGGCCCTGTGCACATAGGTCGGCTATAAGTTGGCGTGCCGCCTGAATCATTCTGACGCTCCAGAAATCCAGGAAATTGTAATAAATCGGCAGGGGCATTGCGCGGGCTATCACCAGAAAAGCCTGTATATCTATCTTTTACATAGGTTGCGTAGGAGATTTTCGAAGTCTCACCGTCAGACACAATATCAATGCCAGCCTCTGTTTGCCGCTTAACTGTCTCAGATACACGCTTGGTCATAAGTGCGTCAAATGCGACCTTGTCATAAGGCTGTTCTTTTTCCCGGGCAAAAATCATATCAACAACATCTTGCTTGCGGGGCAGGGAGCCTACATGGGTAGTGAGAATTTTTGACATAATGTGAGCTCCTTTACAGCGCAGCTTGCCACTCAGTCCAAGTCGGACCAGCAGGGTCATTTGTATTACGAACACGAAATAGGCTAGCCTCTCCGCTCATAGAGGGGGATAGGCTATGTAATAAACCAGGCGGGACGGCACAGGTATCCCCAGGGCCCAAAATGCGGCTATATCCATCGCCCCAGCCAAGTTGCCAATATCCACGCATTATCAGCAAAATCTCATGCTTGTCCGTTGCATAGGGTTCCGCAGATAATGAGTGTCTTGAAATAAAATCGACCTCAAACCCTGGCTTGTCTATTAAAAGCCCATTTTCGGCTATGATTGATGCTGGCTGTTTGTCAGATAAAGCCATCATGTCCCAATAGCGTGCCACATAATTAGACACCACCTCAGCTGTTGTTGGTTCTGCCAATTTTGATAGAGACGCCTCATCCATTACTGACATAGGGTTCATACCCTCTGGTAGCGTCTCTCCCTTTTTTGTGTCATAGAGCTTGCCATTTTCAGCAAGAATAAGACCATGTGCTTGTGCATCCTCAATGACTTGCGGGGCCCATAAAACGCCGCCACCAGCATCATCACCACCAAGAATGGCCATGATCATCCCATAATCAGTGCCAATATTCTCAAAGCCGCGGAACATGCCGGTCGGAATATTGATAATATCACCTTCCTCTAGGACAACTTCGCCTGCATCTCCCCAACGCCCCCAGAAAAAGCGCCAACGCCCTGTTAGAACAAAAAATACTTCAGCAGTTCTGTGCGTATGGAGTGAATTACGGCATTTAGGTGGCTGGCCAGCAGCACCAATATTGAAACCAGGTGTTTCCTTGATATGGACATGTTGATCAGCTGCTTCAGATACACCGCCGCCAATTATTGTGAAATTTTCTTTCTGGTTAGAGCCAGGTGTATGCGCATCAATAAAAGCTGTTCGGCAGGGTATCAATTCCCCATAGCGCACAATGCGCGCATCCATTTCTTCTGGTGTCATAGCTTTATCCTGTCTTTCAAACTATTTATGCGTTCCGGACTGTTTCATCATTTAGTGGCCATCCTCGGTATTTCATCTCCTGATAGAATGCGCACTATGCTAAAACTGATCAATACGTCTCAATCAGCAGAAACATCTTTTCTTTTTAAGCCAATTCACTTTTCATCACTTGCTTGTCTCAACTTTTCGTAGATCGTGACAACTTCAAACCCACAGCTGTATTTTGTCCTCATAAATAGCTATGTGACTATGTACCGCTGCCACCTTATCCTGCTGTCCAGCCCCCATCAATTAAGAGGCTTGTGCCCGTTATCAGCGCAGCGGCATCAGATGCCAGAAACACAACAGCCCCCATAATATCTTCAACCTCACCGACACGACCAAGTTTAATTTTGCCTTCTATCCACTCTCGTTTCTTGGGATCTTCAAAAGTTGGTGCCGTAAGTGCAGTTCGGATAAAAGTTGGACAGATTGTATTGACACGAATTTGATGCGGACCCCATTCAATCGCCTGAGCCTTCGTGAAGCCCTCAATCGCATGTTTTGTTCCGCAATATACGGCACGTTCAATTCCGCCCACATGCCCCATTTGAGATGAGATCGTGATGATTGAACCACCTTTCTGTGCATCAATCATGGCTTTCGCGGCTGCTTGATTCAGAAAAAAGGCAGATTTCTGGTTGATGGCTTCCACCGCCTCATAATCTGCAATATCAGTCTCAAGCGCAGGTCCATGACGCGCCATGCCTGCCGAGTTCACAACAATATCGAAAGCAGTTTCCTCAGCGACAAATGCGCGGGTTGCTGCAATATCGGTGATGTCCAACTTATGGGCATAAGCTGTATGGCCAGCAGCTTTTAATTCAGCTTGAAGGGTCTGCAATTTGTCTAATGAACGTGCTGTTATTACGATTTCAGCTCCTGCCTCGGCGAGCGCAACTGCGCAAGCTAAACCAATCCCGGAAGAGGCACCGGCAATAAGGGCACGTTTGCTATCTAGGCGAAAGGACGGTGTTTTAGGAAGGGTTGATAACATGTGAATGACCTGAAATGGTGTGAAGGATGACAGGTGATGCCATGGTTGATTTTTCTGTTACCTTTGAAGAAACACAAGGTGAAAAAGCTAAGCTAGCATTTATGTCGCTATGCCCGCATAAGGGCAGCGTCGATAGCGCGTTCTGTGATACGATGCGACTATCTAGTGCCTGCATCATTACTCTGCAGCCTCTCCATAAGGTACATTCTGACCACCATATCGTCTAACACGTACATTTGCCTGTTCAGCATGGCCAACAAATCCTTCCAGCATACACAGACGTGAGCAATAAGCCCCAATTTTTGCAGCAGCCTCGTCTGTTGTAACCTTCTGATAGCTATGTGTTTTTAGGTATTTTCCAACCCAAAGTCCGCCAGTATAACGCCCAGCTTTCTTAGTTGGTAACGTATGGTTGGTACCAATCACCTTATCCCCATTGGCTACATTTGTGCGTGGACCGAGGAATAAAGCGCCATAGCATGTCATATGCTCAAGGAACCAATCATCTCTATCTGTCATCACCTGCACATGTTCTGAGGCAATATCATCTGCGACCTGTAGCATTTCTTCATAAGTATCACATACGATAACTTCGCCATAGTCTCGCCAGCTCACAGAGGCGGTTTCCGTTGTAGGCAGAATCTTTAATATTCTATCAATTTCAGATAAAGTATCGTTGGCGAGTTTTTCTGAATTTGTCAGTAAAACTGCCGGGGAATTGTAGCCATGTTCAGCCTGACCTAAGAGATCAGTGGCACATATCTCGGCATCAACTGTTTCATCCGCGATCACCATCGTTTCAGTTGGGCCTGCAAATAAATCAATGCCAACACGTCCAAAAAGTTGCCGTTTTGCTTCTGCAACAAACGCATTGCCTGGCCCAACTAGCATATGGACTGGCTCAATTGTTTCTGTACCAAGGGCCATAGCGCCAATGCCTTGCATACCACCAAGGACATATATTTCATGCGCACCACCTAAATGCATAGCTGCAATGACGGCTGGGTTTGGCTTGCCTTGAAACGGGGGTGTCGCGGCGACTATTCTGGGCACGCCTGCAACTGAAGCTGTCAGAACAGACATATGTGCTGACGCAACCATTGGGAATTTACCTGCTGGTACATAGCAGCCGACTGACTGAACAGGGATAGTCTTATGACCCAGAATAACGCCGGGCATTGTTTCAACCTCAACATCAGTCATGGTAGCACGTTGCGCCTCAGCAAAATTGCGCACCTGTTTCTGTGCGAATTTGATGTCTTCCATATCTCGTGGCGAAACTTCTGCAATTAAGGCCTCTATATCAGCTTCTGATAACCGGTAGCTTTCCGGGTTGTAATTATCGAATTTTACAGATAGTTCGCGGATTGCTGCATCACCGCGCTTTGCAATATCGGCGAGTGTATCTTCAACAATTTGGCGGACTTTACTATCATCCTCATCACGTTCTGCGATTGGTTTACTTGTTTTTAGATAACGAATTGCCATCTACTTTATCTCCACTTGCGATTGTATTGCCGGCCAAATAAACAGACTAATTATTCAAACAGGATTTTCGGCTATTTAGCCCTTAGATTTATAAAGGAATTGCTAGGAGGCCTTGAGCGGTCTCCTAGC
>WTHY01000195.1 GCA_011522945.1 Alphaproteobacteria bacterium | reverse complement strand
ATCCTCAGATGATAAAAGCCTTGGAAGAAGCTAGCCGTACCAACTGGCTTGATGAGGAGCTTGCCGTATTACGTGACATAAAAATCTACCGGCCAGAGCCAGAAGATATGTGGCAAAAGGTAAAGATTCGTAATGCAAAACCAGTTCTCTTAAATAGACTAAAATTCCTGGCAAGCTGGAGAGAAACAGAAGCACAAAGACGTAATTTGCCGCGCAATCGTCTCCTTAGAGATGAAACACTTTTAGATCTCGCCGCATCAAATCCAAAATCACTCAAAGGCTTTGACAAAATACGTGGATTTCCAGGTGGCGCAAACGGAAAACTTGCGGCTGTCATTTTGACAGTTTTACAAGCTGCTGATGCTGTAGATAAAGAGAATTGGCCAAAAGCCAAGCAACATAAGCGCACTGAAAAACCACCTCAAGCGGTTATAGAGCTACTACGCGTATTGATGAAAGATGTTTGTGAGGCACATCAAGTAGCACCCAAACTTCTGGCCAGCAGTGATGATCTGGAGGCGCTTGCATTATCTGATACTGCCGACATCAAAGCTTTACAGGGCTGGCGCTTTGATATTTTTGGAAAGCCTGCACTTGCGTTGAAGGCAGGTAAATTGGCACTCTCAGTTGTTGACAACAAACTGCGCATCGTGAAATTAGAAGACGGAGCTTAACAGGCTGTTTAGCCCCCTGCATGCAAGCTCCGTCACTTAATTATCATGTTCATATACAACCAGTTACATGGTGGAATTAAAGTTACCACCGTCAAGTAATATATTTTGTCCAACTAAGAAGCTAGCTTGCATAGAACACATCCATGCACAGGCAGCGCCAAATTCATGAATTTCACCTAGACGACCAGCCGGGACAGCATTTTCCATTAGCTCTCGGATCTGCGCCTTTGGTTTTGATTCAGCTTTTGCTCTATTCTCAATCAGAGATTCAATCCGGTCAGTATTAAACTGACCTGGCAATAGATTATTGATTGTAACGTTATATTTTGCCACTTGCCGAGATGTGCCAGCAACAAACCCTGTCAAACCAGCTCTGGCTGCATTTGACATACCGAGTTGCGGTATCGGTGATTTTACTGAGCCAGAGGTAATATTAACAATCCTGCCAAATTTTTGATTGATCATGGGGTCTATTACCCGCTTTGTGAGGTCAATGGCTGTAAGCATATTTGCATCTATTGCTTTAATCCAATCATCTCTTGACCAATCACGAAAATCACCTGGAGGTGGTCCGCCAGCATTATTGACCAAAATATCAACATGGCCGGCAGCTGCGATTACTGCTGAGCGGCCCTCATCTGTTGTGATATCACAGGCTACTGTATCGACTGACACATCATATTTTCTGCGCACCATATCTGCAGCTGTTTCAAGCACATCCTCAGTACGGGCACACATAACCAGATTAACACCAACCTTTGCCAGTGCTTCAGCACAGCCAAGACCAAGACCTTTCGATGATGCGCAAACAATAGCTTTACGACCAGCAATACCAAAATCGAGCATAATTTCTCCTAAAATATGTGTCTGTAAACCCTAGCAGACTGATGGTTATAATTCATGTTTTTCAAGTTCAGCTAAGACAGACTTCACCAATTTCAATGATATTGGCTTTTTCTGTTCTAATGATGATGTGTCTAACGCATCAACAAGCTTCATTGCAAAGCCAAAATGTCTTGGTATGCGTGATGAGATATACTCCAGTACAGATGGTGGTATATGACATTGTCTTATTGCAAATAAATGCTGTAGATAATCTGCTAGATATGCGTCATCAGGAAGATAGATTTCCTGTGTTGCAGCGGTTGTGAGGCGTGACTCTAAATCGCGCAACCCCCAACCTATCCTTGCGGCTGGAACCCTGCTTAATATCAATAAACTACCAGCTTGTTCGGCAACCCAGTTAAATAGATGAAATAGAGCTTCAGCATCCCAATTTGTTCCTTGCTCCACCCCATCCAATATCAGATGCGGTGTCTGAAACATATCAGAGGTAAAGCTCTTGAGTTGCTTTACGGAAATAGCGCCTGTCTTTGTTGCAAAATATTGTGCCAAACGACTTTTGCCAGAGCCTTCAGGACCAAAAATATTTAGACTTCTGGCTGGTCCTGGCCAATTTGGCCAATGATCCAGCCATTCAAGAGCAGACGCGTTTGAGGCCCCTGTCAAAATGATATCTGAACCTGGCTTTGCCTCAACAGATAAGTGGAGCGCAATTTGGTCTTGTGGTGGTTGTTCTTTGGTCATCTATCGATTGTGAGAAGCAATATATTTCCCATCTTCAATGCGTAAATCATACCCCGCGGCTCGAATAGATTGTTCAAATGCTGCGATTGATCCAGCTAGGGTCACGCGAACTGACCCTAAATCCACACCAAGTTTCACTGTACGCGCTGAACGAATTTCCTGCATATCCCGAAGAACAGATTGGAACCGTCTCCAATCCCTAAGACTACGCAATTCTATAGATATGATATAGTGGCTATCAATTACTTTGTTCGTAACAAGATTAGCCTGTTGCCAACTAGCCTCAACCTTATTCAGAACATCCAATCTGAATTGATCAAATTCTAAAACCATATTAGTGGTAGGGTTAAGTTTTATATCTCGTTCCAAAACATCAGAAGATTTGCGCCCATCCTTGTCAAACAAGGCGGCTTTTAGAGAGACTGTACGGTCATCAACACCATAATTCAGAGCCGCATATACCCATAATAGCTGCTGTGCGTCAGCAAGACGAATAGCAGTCTGCAATGTTCGAGGTTCCTGTTGAAATGCAGATGCCGCACGAATTTGGCGTTCATGGCTTAAATTGCGTTCTAAAGTGGTAAATTGCACTAGCCCGTCATGCCGCTCTGCCAAATTATACCAATCTTGCAGCCAGACATTGTTGCGTTGCCAAACACGAATTCCGCTCGGTTCCTGCCAGATAGGTAGAATTAGAATAGGCGGGCTTACGACTTCAGCCCATTGATAATTCTGGCCCTGCATCCAGTTGCGCAGCCTATCAGCATCTAAACAAATATCAATCGTCGCAATATAGCGGTTAACAAGCGCAGTCTCGCTTTGAATATGTATAAAGTCCACAAAGTCAGCGGCTTCCACGGCTTCAAGAGAAAACTCTTGGCCTTCTTCTAACTGCACAATACGGGATAAGACAGTTTTAAACGCGTCCATTGTCGCAAGATTTGTTCCAACTTCTCTTGCTACCTGCCCTGTTTCACCAGAGTGGTCAATCTCAATATGCGACACCCCAAAAGCAGGCACCGCACAATTATTTGATTTTGCATAAACAACAGAGGATTGCGACCATGACACTAAACAGACAAAAAGAACTGTGCTATAGATGCGCAACATTCGATAATCTCCTCGCGACCTGTTTAAAACATCTCGCAGAATAATGCTACGTTGGAGCGTTAATGTCATGCAAAATCATTCATCTCAGTCACCAATTACTTACAGAGATTCCGGCGTTGATATTGACAAAGGTGATGCACTAGTAGGCGACATCAAGCCACATGCCAAACGCACCACACGGCCAGGTGCTGATACAGAAATTGGTGGTTTTGGTGGATTATTTGACTTAAAAGCTGCCGGTTTTACTGATCCTATTCTTGTTGCAGCAACAGATGGTGTAGGCACAAAATTAGAATTGGCACAGCAAGCAGGCATTCATAGAGGTTTAGGAATAGATCTTGTCGCCATGTGCGCAAATGATATTTTGGCGCAAGGGGCTATGCCGCTATTTTTCCTAGATTACTTTGCAACTGGGCATTTAGAACGCCATGTAGCCTCTGAAATTGTAGCTGGCATAGCAGATGGTTGCGTTGATGCAGGCTGCGCTCTAATAGGCGGCGAAACAGCTGAAATGCCCGGCGTATATCCAACTGGCGGCTATGATTTAGCCGGATTTTGCGTCGGTGCTGCTGAACGTGGTCAGCTATTATCAAAAAACATGCCGAAAGCAGGAGATGCTATCATAGCCTTAGGGTCTTCAGGCATTCATTCAAATGGATTTTCACTTGTTCGCAAAGTCATCGAACGGGCCGGCGCTGAATTAGATAACCCTGCCCCTTATGATGCAGAGCTTACGCTTGCAACAGATCTGCTGACGCCCACCCGCATTTATACAAGAGCCATTCAAATCGCATTATCTAGTGGTGCTCTGCATGGCATGGCACATATCACAGGTGGTGGTCTTATTGAAAACCCGCCACGTTGTTTTACAGATAATCTAACCGCCGATTTGGATATGCAATCCTACGAATTACCTGCTGTATTTCAGTGGCTAAAATCTGTCGCTGCAATTGATAATGTTGAATTAGCACGCACATTTAATTGCGGTATTGGAGCGTTATTATATGTTGCTCCAGACGCCGCTAGCCAGATTTTAGTAGAGCTGAACGAAATTGGAGAAACAGCTTGGCATATTGGCACGCTTCAAGAGCGCTCGGATGATCAACCGTCAGTTAGCCTTTCAGACATTGATACGGTTTGGGCAGTTTGACTCCTAATAAGGCAAATAGAATGCATAATGCCCTAAAAATTGCCATCCTAATCTCTGGTCGTGGCAGCAATATGCAAAAACTGGTAGAAGCGGCCGCGACCAACAATGTTGAAGTTGTGCTTGTTGCAGCAGATAAAGACGCTGAAGGCATCAAATGGGCAGGCAAGTATGGACTAACCACCAGTATATTCAAAGCGGCGGAGTTTGGTGGCAGACATCCTGGACAGGAAACTGCTCTGGCTAATGCAATCATAGCATCAGATGCTGATTTTATTTTTCTCGCCGGATATATGGCTATTCTTTCAGAAGATTTTGTTCAGAAATTTTCTAATAAAATCATTAATATACACCCATCTCTTCTTCCAAAATATAAAGGCTTGAATACCCATAGGCGTGCGCTTGAAAATGCTGATACTATGCATGGTGCAACTGTGCATGTTGTGACAGCTGCCTTAGATGATGGTCCAATATTACTGCAAGGCGTAGTTCCTATTAAAAAAGATGATAATGAAGATAGCTTGGCAAAACGCACCTTAACTGTAGAACATATCATCTATCCAGAAGTTTTATCCGCACTGTCAACAAAGGTTTTGGAAATCCGTGACGGATTACCGAAATGGGACAAGTCTGCTTTGTCCAGGCTTTTAGATCAGTATCCCAATTTATCTATTGGGAATTGATTTATAACAGCAATATTGGCATAAGTTTGTCAGTGTGTTGCGATGATATCCGATTTGGGGGAATGAGATGAATACTGAAAAGTTCGACAAGCATGCGAAAGATAATCTAGCCATCTATGATAACTTTATGAATGCATCTAAATATGTTATCGCGGCTGTGATTTTGACCCTTGTGTTGATGGCGATATTTCTATTGTAATTCTGTCTAATGAGCAGATATAAAGCATAAAAAACCCCTGTGAGGACAGTTGCTTCACAGGGGTTTTATTTTGGGTAAGTTTTGAAATTAACCTACAATTTCATCTTCAGTAAAGAAGTGGTTAATCTCAATAGCTGCATTTTCTTCGCTATCAGACCCATGTACAGAGTTTGCTTCGATGCTCTCGGCAAAATCTTTGCGAATAGTGCCGTCTGCGGCATCAGCTGGGTTCGTTGCACCCATTACTGTGCGGTAAGCAGGAACAGCATCGTCGCCTTCTAGAACCTGAACAACAACTGGCCCAGACGTCATAAACGATACTAGGTCATTGTAAAATGGACGCTCGGCATGCACAGCATAAAATGCCTGTGCCTGAGCTTCACTCATCTGAATGCGTTTTTGTGCGATAATGCGAAGACCAGCACCTTCGATGCGGGCATTAATAGCGCCTGTTAGATTGCGACGCGTTGCGTCTGGTTTGATAATAGAAAAAGTGCGTGATGCAGCCATAATGAAAATCCTCAGAAACCGGAATCTTGTAATTGTCGAGCGCTATAGCACCCCACGAGTTTGTGAGTGTCGGCGTAAAGGAATTCAGTTATGAAAACAAGTGTTATTTGAGGAGCAGAGCCGGATTTACCTGCATTCTTGTAGTTTGGAGGTTAAAATTGGAGCTACTTAGCTTTGATTAAGCCTTTTGGGACCATTTACCAGCTTCGTCTTGAGAAAAATACCGGCAGGCCACATTGTCATGTTGAGACCAGTGTTTCCATTTCTGCCGCGCAGAGGACACTTCGAATTCCGAGGTGCCGTCAAATACCATAAATACTCGTTCAAATTTTGATATATCAGACACTTCCAGGCCGCCTGTAATAAGGATAAAGTCCGCATTAATGGGGTTTGCGTCAGGCTCATGAACTAGCCCTAAAGGCGCATTCGGATTTACCCTATCCTCTCCGACGCCATGGGCCAAAAAATTATCAGCCACAGTCTCCCAGAGAGCAGCAGAAATAGGGTCTGCCATCACCTCTGCACAGAGAATGATGGCCGTTTTATTCAGGCCGACGATTTTATCTGAAAGCAAAGCAATATTGCTACATAAATCAGAATTAGTGAGATGATAAAAATCAACTTGGCAAGATGGATGCTCCATAGTCAGCCGAAAGCCCTTTCCAGTCAGATTGTGCTACCCATCTATATCCTGCCAATTCTCTACAAATTCTGTCAAAAGCCTAACGCCATAGCCGGTACCACCAGCTGGCGTTATAGCATCCCCAGTATCTGACCAAGCTTTACCTGCTATATCTAAATGCGCCCAAGGTGTATCATTCTCAATAAAGCGTTCAAGAAAGGCAGCAGCAGAGCTAGAGCCGCCATAAGGTGTACCAATATTTTTCATATCAGCAATATGCGACTTCAATTGCTTGTCAAAATATGCGCCTACGGGCATGCGCCACATTTTTTCACCCGTTTTGTTACTAGCCGTTTGCAGCTGACCAACAAGATTATCATTATTGCTGAATAATCCGGCATATTCTTTACCAAGCGCCACAAGGATAGCACCCGTCAATGTCGCAAGGTCGACAATTGCCTGAGGCTTATAGTTTTGTTGCACATAAGTTAGAACGTCAGCGAGAACCAAGCGCCCTTCTGCGTCTGTGTTAATGACTTCAATAGTTTGACCTGACATTGATGTGACAACATCACCAGGACGCTGAGCGTTCCCATCTGGCATATTCTCTACCAAACCAATAATGCCAACAACATTCCGCTTAATCTTGCGCCCTGCAATGGCGCACATAGCACCAACCACAGCAGCAGAGCCGCCCATATCCCATTTCATATCCTCCATGCCCTTTGGCGGTTTTAACGAAATTCCACCTGTATCAAAGCATACCCCCTTGCCTACAAGGGCGAGTGGCGCTTCATCAGAGCCGCCCTTCCAGTGCATCACAACAATACGACTTTCTCTCACAGAACCCTGTCCAACACCCAGCAGGGCGCCCATACCAAGGGCTTCCATTTGTGCTTCATCAAGTACGTCAATCTCCAATCCCAAATTGGCCAGTGGTTTGCAGCGTTCAACATAGCTTTCTGGATAGAGTTTATTCGCTGGCTCATACAAAACATCACGTGCTAACTTTACCCCATCAGCTAAACGTTCAAGCTTTTCAAAAATAGACTTAGCCTCTTCACTTAAACCAGTAACATGAAGTGTCGTTTCTGCTTTTTTATCGCCCTTGGTGAAATAAGACTGAAAACTATAAGATGCGAGGCGTGCGCCATGAAGTAAATGTGCGGCATGCACATCATCTAAACTACCAAGGTCAAGAGATGTGTTCAAAAATGGTTGTTTGGTGAGCTGTTTGTATAGCTTGCCGCCAATAGTCTCGGCCTTGGATTTCTCTAGAACTTCCTCCCCTGTACCAATAATTAGGGTTGAGCTGTCATCACCATGTACAGTCAGGAACTGACCATCCGTATTTTTAAATTCGACGCGCGCACATGCAGATGACAAGGCCTCATTTGTAATATCAGTGTAAAGTACTGCCTGCGCTGTGGTTTCTGTCTTTGCATCGAAATAGATGTTTAAATAGTAGCTCATAAATCTATCCTGTTATGTCTGGCCAGTTGTGCTGTACGCATAATACATATGCTTTATATATAAAATGAAAATTGTAAGATGTAAGCCGTAACCAGGTGTTTTCTTCACGCTTACGATTTGAATTGGCTGTGTCTTATGCTACTAGTCCTTTTGTGGAACAAATTATTACTTAGACATACGCTTTTTTCTGAACCAGCAGGCCTGTATAAATGGAATTCGGCAAATACCATTTTCGTTATTATATGAGCAGCACCCTTATCGTGCTTGTTAGCTTATTAGCGATTATATGGCTAAATCAGACACTACGCTTATTAGAGCTTGTTGTGTCTCGAGGCGGCTCACTTGCCGATTTTGCTTTATTATCCATTTTACCACTACCGCTTTGGTTAATGCTCGCCCTCCCGATGGCAGTATTTTCATCGGTAATCTGGGTATTGCAGAAATTATCATCTGATCGGGAAATGGTCGTTATGCAAGCAATAGGCATGAGCAAGCCACAATTAGCCTTTCCTGCTGTTTTTTTTGGGGCCGTTACAAGCCTGTGTCTTATTCTCAATTCATTTTACCTCCTGCCATGGAGTTTTTCAGGCTTTAAGGAATTGCAAACCGAAATTCGCACATCTATTCCAAAGGTTTTGATTAAGGACGGAGAATTTATTGACTTAGATAGAGGTTTGACAATTTTTATTGGTGAAAAACGCGGGCCAACTGAAATTGGCAATGTATTCATCCAAGATAATCGTCAGTCAAATAAATTTGTCACATTTACAGCCAGAGCAGGCTCCTTTGGCACGGAAAATGGCCGGGCTATCTTAGAGTTAAAAAATGGGCAAAGAATAGAGCTAAGCGAAAATGGTGACGCCTCAGCCCTATTATCATTCCAAAGCCATATGTTAGATATATCAAGAAGCACTGGTCAGACGACAGAAAGACTGCTTCTTGATACCAATGAAGACAGTGTGTGGAATTTATTAAACCCAGGTCCAGATATTCCTGAACGTTACCGCAATGATCGCATTGCTGAAGGTCACTTCAGGTTAATAATACCTTTGCTTCCACTAACCTTAACTATGGTTGCAGTGTTGGGATTGGGGCAAGCAAATGCTGGTCGCCAAAGACGCACAGCAGGTATATTTACTACAGCTTGTATCGGATTATTTATTGTAATCGCAGCTGTATTGGCACGATCGTCGATTGCCGAAGAAACGAGGAGTTGGCCAATATTATACATCATCGTGTTAGGGCCAATTCTATTCGGCATTGGCTATCTTTACAGACCTAAATACGACTCAGAATTCGTTGAGAGCAAATGATGTTCTGGACACCACCTATCACTTTATTTGTATATTTCGCGCTCAACTATCTGCGCTATGTAGTTTTTTGTATTATCGGCTTATTAGCCTTTGTATCAATATTAGACATCGTTGAATTGATGCGCAGGGTAGGTGCTACTGGGCTTGATATTAGCACGCCTTTCATTATCGTCACCTCATTCGCAAAACTCCCAAATTTATTTGAGCAAATGCTACCATTTGGTGTTTTTGGCGGGTCCATCATTTGCTTTTATTTTTGGTCAAGAAACCATGAATTTGTAACCGCCAGAACCTTTGGACAAAATATCTGGCAAGCTTTAACACCCGTCTTTGCAACTGCGGTCCTCATCGGCATATTTCAGATTTTGGTTATGAGCCCTCTGACGTCAACAATGTCAAAACAGTATGAAGCCCAGATGGACCAAATTTTCAAAAATCGGGCCCAAAGTAATTTAAGCGTCTCGACTAACGGCGTTTGGCTTCGTGACCGCATTGATAATCGCACTGTTATCATTCATGGGCAAAAATTAGATGCAGATATTGCTAGAATAGAAAAGCCAGTACTTTATAACATTGCTGAAAATGGCGTTTTGCTGAGCCGGATTAAAGGTGAGGACATGCACCTTATTGATAATCAATGGCGCATCTCGCAAACTATTAGATTTGCTAATGACGGAACCAGTGAAACACTCGGTGATATCGGCTTGGACAGCGTGCTAGATAAACGGTCTTTATCCTTAACTATACGTCCACCGCACACAATTAATGTTTATGGTTTACCAAATTTCATAACGATTTTAAAAGATGCTGGTTTGGCAACTGAAACCTATCAGGTGTATTTTCATCAATTACTATCTACGCCTCTGAAATTACTTGGACTCGTCATGTTAGCCGCCAGCATCACACTCACACAATTTAGCAGGCAGCATAAGCTAAGGTTGGTGATTTGGGCTTTGGCGGCAAGTTTTGGATTTTATTTTGCCTCAGATCTGATTTTTGTCCTCGGCAACTCATCGCGCCTACCCTATTATATTGCAGGATGGGCACCTGCTCTTATCATATTATCAATCGGCGCTGTTTTACTGGCCCGCGTGGAAGAACATTAAATGATACGCAGAATTATCCTAGCACCTGTTGTGCTATACATGTCGATTTACGTCCTCACAGGCGCTGCTATAGCCCAAACTGTATTGGTGAAATCATTAGTTAATGGTGAGCCTGTTACGACTTTGGATTTAGAGGAAAGATTGAAATTTTTATCCTTTTCCACAGGTCAGGACATAACTGGGCTAAATCGCTTACAGTTTGAGCGTGATGCTCTACAAATTCTTATTGATGAAAAGTTAAAAATCCAAGCGGCAAAACAGATAGATCCGTCGATCCTGTCCACCGCCAGAGCAAACGCACGCCAGCTCGTAGACCAAACATATGGGGCGAATGGACAAACTGCCTCACAAAGATTGCGGGAAAATAATGTATCCTTGCAGGTCGCACTCGACAAAGCTACGAGTGATCTGGCTTGGGTTACTGTTTTGCAACGTACATTTCCACGCCAGTTTAATGCCATTCAGAAACAGGCAACTAATGAGCTTCAGCGGCTAGAAAATAGCTTATCCGAGCCACAAGTGCGTTTACTGGAAATCGTATTATTGCCGAGTGCAGAACGCCCACTTAACGCAACATTAGAGCTTGCAACACAAATCGTAGAAGCTGTCAAAAACGGCACAGACTTTAGAGGCATAGCTCAACAATATTCTGTATCATCAACTGCACAAAAGGGTGGTGACATTGGCTGGGCACAGATACAGAGATTACCAGCCTCCTTTGTCGAACCACTAGAGACGGCTGCTATTGGAGATGTTTTAGAGCCTATCGAGCTTGATGGGATTGTCTATATTTTATCAAAGCAAGGCTTCCGGCCTCAAGGTTTACTAGATGCGTCCAGATCGACCATTACAACAGCACGTGCCGTTTTACCTGTCTCTGATCCATCCTCCTCTGAAATTATCGAACAAACTGGCCGCGAACTTTTAAATAGAACGCAAAACACAACCAGCTGTGATGAAATACAGACACTAAACGCAGAATTTGGAAGTGGCGCAGAGAGTATATTAAGCGGCTTATCTATTGATGAGTTAGCCCCCCAATTAGCAGCCCTAATTGCACCGCTAGAGGTTGGGGAAAAGACAGAACCTATCCTATTTGCGGAAGGCTTTTCTGTAATAATGCTATGTGAAAAGTCGGAACCAGAAGTTTCTTTACCATCATTAGCAGAGCTTGAACGTATTGAATTAGATAAGCTATTTTCAGTGCTAAGCAGCCGCTACTTAATACGGCTTAGACGTTCTGCTGTCATTGAAAATCGAAACTAATGAGCCCTCCAGCACCTCTTATCCTAACCCCCGGTGACCCAGCTGGGATTGGGCCAGAAATTGCTCTTAAAGCTGCCATTAGACATCCTGGGCACTTCGTATTGATGGGGGATGAAGCGCATTTATCAGATTTATGCGAAAGAAATAACTTCAACCTGAAATTCAAGCATTGGAATGTTGGTCAAGATTTAGAACCATCTACTGTAGCGTTACATCCAATCAGATGGGCAAACACACCAGTAGCAGGACAGCCAGATCCATCTAATAGCCAGCTGGTCATATCTGCAATCGAAACAGCAGTAAAATTTGCGAAAAACAATCATGTGTCTGCGATAATTACAAACCCTATCGCGAAATCGGTGCTATATGCAGCTGGCTTTTCACATCCAGGGCACACGGAATATTTAGCAGCCCTTGATAATACTGACAGCACCCCCATCATGATGCTAGCTAATCAGTTTTTGCGTGCCGTTCCGCTAACAATCCACCAATCTCTTGCCTCTGTTCCTGGCACAATAACAAAAAAACTAATTGTTGAACGGCTCATTGATATTCATCACAATTTGAAGCTGGATTTTGGAATAAAAGCACCGCATATCGCCGTTTGTGGGTTAAACCCGCATGCAGGAGAAGATGGGCATCTGGGACAAGAGGATAAACTTGTTATAGCACCGGCATTAGAAACGCTAAAGGCCAAAGGTATTAACGTATCTGGTCCCTACCCCGCTGATACGCTTTTCACGCCAGAAGCACGAGCGCAATATGATGTAGCTATCGGCATGTATCATGACCAAGCGCTTATTCCCGCTAAAACCTTGGATTTTCATAATAGCGTTAATGTAACCCTTAATCTTAGCTTTATCCGAACTTCACCGGATCATGGCACTGCGTTTGATATCGCTGGAACAGGGCAAGCTAAACCGGACAGCTTAATTGCTGCAATCAAAATGGCAGCCCAAATGGCAGAGAACAGGCAATGTGCATCATGAATAAGACTGCTGAAAAAGTCTCACAATTGCCATCAATACGCAGCTTTATGCAACAAGCTGATTTGACGGCAAAAAAATCATTAGGACAAAATTTCCTTTTTGATTTGAATCTCACCGGCCAGATTGCAGCAGCAGCAGATTTGTCTGAAGGAACGGTTTTTGAAATTGGACCTGGCCCAGGTGGGTTAACGCGTGCACTGCTATTAGCGGGCGCACAGCGGGTAATTGCTATTGAAAAAGATCGCCGTGCCATCACATTTTTAGACCATCTGGTTCGTGCGTCTGATGGGGCATTAGAGCTTATAGAAGGTGACGCCTTAACACTTCCGCTTTGGGACATTGGCCAGGCACCACGTCAAATTATAGCTAATTTACCTTATAACATCGCCACACCATTATTGATCAGCTGGTTATCACATGCTGAGGCATTCAGCTCTATGATACTGATGTTCCAACGTGAAGTTGCAGAACGTATCACAGCGCTTCCAGGCGATACGCATTTTGGCAGATTAGCGGTATTAGCAAACTGGCGTGCTGAAACAGAAATCTTGTTTGATGTGCCAGCTGAAGCCTTTACACCGCCGCCAAAGGTTACCTCCTCTATTGTCAGGCTCATCCCACGCAACATGCCACTTTACCCCTGCAACCAAGCCACATTGGAAAAAGTCACACAAATCGCATTCTCACAGAGACGTAAAATGCTTCGAGCAAGCTTTAAACCCTATGGGGGTGAAGCCCTGTTAGAATCCCTAGATATCAATCCGCAACTGCGCCCACAAGAGCTCGACATAGTTGATTTTTGTAGATTGGCTGAACGGTTAGAGCCACAATTTTGACCAGCTATTGTCAACGCTCTTCCAAGCTCAATTCAATCTAAAAAATTCGTGCTGTAAATTTGCAGGCACGATCTCGAAACTAGCGCGTAAATCTATCAAAATTGGAAAAAGCTGGAAGGCGCCAGCCTTAAACGCCAGCCCTAAGACCTTTAACAAAGTCTGTAAGGCCTAGCTGGCGTGTGCGCCGCAATCTCTCAGCTGTCAGTATCGCCTGAACAGCCTGCACCGATCTACTCAGGTCGGAATTCACAATTACATAGTCATATTCGGGATAATGACTCATCTCATCAGCAGATTTTGCCATTCTATTGGCGACAACGTCAGCTGTGTCTTGAGCTCTATTCAAAAGTCGCTTTTCAAGCTCGGCAATTGATGGTGGTAAAATGAAAATAGAAACAAGATCAGTTCTGGCAGCAGCTGCTAATTGCTGTGTGCCTTGCCAATCAATATCAAACAAAACATCTTTTCCAGAACGCAAAGTGTCTTCAACTAAGTGACGAGGCGTTCCATAATAATGATCGAAAACATGAGCATGCTCTAGAAAATAGCCATCATTGATGCGTGTTTTAAATTCAGATTCTGAAATAAAATGATAGTCTTTACCCTCAACTTCCCCAGGTCGTCTGGCTCGAGTTGTCGAGGAGATAGATAATGTTAAGGCGTCATCTGATTCTAGGAGAGCACGTGAAATGCTAGTCTTGCCGGCCCCAGATGGCGACGATAAAACCAACATTAAGCCACGTCGTAATATAAGGTCCTGCATTTTACAAACGCCCTTTATTGCCGCTTCGAAAAACAAATTACCTGACTAAAATCAGGTCTTAAGACTGCTATCATGCCTTTTGAATTTGGTCTAGCTGGCTAGTCATTTAATTTGCCTTGCTATTCCGTGCTCTATATTTACGCACATTTTTATTATGTTCATCTAGTGTCTTTGCAAAGAAATGCCCACCTTCACCATCAGCAACGAAATATAAGTAATCTGAGGTTTTTGGATTCAGAGCTGCATCTAAAGCGGCACGGCCAGGACTAGCAATCGGCGTCGGTGGCAAACCTTTGATGCGATAAGTGTTAAATGGGTTATTGGCCTTTAAATCTGCTTTTGTAATTTCATAATTTACCTTATCTGTTGCCCCGACCCCATAGATGACGGTTGGATCAGATTGTAGGCGCATATTGCGCTTTAATCGATTTACGAAAACTGATGCAACAAGGGCTCTCTCCCCAGATCGCCCAGTTTCCTTTTCAATGATAGAGGCCATGATATGCGCTTCTACAGGTAATTTATAGGGCAGCGAATCTGCTCTTAATGCCCAAGCTTCAGCTAATTCTAATTCCATTTTAGCCTGCATCCGCGCTACTAACTCCGTCTTCTGCATACCATAGATGTAGAAATAGGTGTCAGGGAATAAACTACCCTCTTCAATGCCCTCTGGTACATTACCCAACAATCCTGTTGCATTATCAATTATCGATAATATGGCAGCTGTGGTTAAGCCTTCAGGAAATGTTAGTCTGCGCTGAATAGCTTTTCCCATATGGAAAATATCCCTGATGCTATTCAGGCTTGCCTTAGCTGGTATTTTATATTCTCCAACTTTCGGCAAATATTCGTCAGTGAAAGATAATCTCTGCCAGTAATGCATCCAGATATAATGCTGACTGTCAGAAATATATCCGCCCTTTTCCAAGGATATAGCTAATTCTGAAGGTTGCGCCCCGGGATGTACGTAAAAATAGGCATCTTTTGTGTTGGGACCGTCAGTATTTCGCACATAGTCAAAATAGAGAAACGCTGCAAATGCAGACAACATTATAATTGCTAGGCCTACAAATGTCGCGCGGACAAAAAGTCCGGCGACACGTTTCATTGTTAAGCTACCTGGCCAATAATAAGTGAGGCATTCGTGCCACCAAATCCAAAACTATTAGACATGGCATTGC
>WTHY01000119.1 GCA_011522945.1 Alphaproteobacteria bacterium | reverse complement strand
ATTTATCTCTGTTCAGCTGTCTAAGCTACCCCCCGAAACCCATGAAGAGCAGCTATTCTCCAAGCAAGGCAGCTTCGCGCAATCAGATAATGGTACAATATTCTTAAATGATATCAATTTATTACACTCTGAGGCGCAGATGCGTTTGGCGCGTGTGCTGGAAAGTCCCACATTATTGGCGGGACAGCCGACGCGGCTGATTTGCGGCAGTCAGGTAGATTTAAAATATCTGATTGAACAAGGTCAGTTTAGAGATGATCTGTATTTTATTTTATCAGCTGCCTTGCTTAGATTGCCACCGCTACGAGAGCGTCTTGAAGATGTTCCGCATCTTGTCTCAGCCATAACCTCATCACTCACGCGGGAATTCGGTCAGGTTCGTGATGTTGATAGTGCTGCCATCCCAACACTTCAAAGCCATAGCTGGCCAAGAAATGTCAGTGAATTACGCTTTTTGCTTCGCCGCCTTTTTGTAAAATCTACCGGCAATATTATTTCTGTTCCCGAGGTGGAATCTGAGTTAGCTGGTCTGAACAATGTGGAGGTAGAGTCCACAAGCGACTCATTAGGTAGCGCCGCAGCGCAGCATATTGAACGGTATTTCACCGCGCTTGGCGCTGATTTGCCGCCGCCTGGATTATATGAGCGTATTTTGAATGAAGTTGAGCGTCCGCTCATTTACACAACCTTGGTGCGCACGAAAGGCAATCAGATAAAGGCAGCTGATATTCTGGGCTTGAACCGAAATACCTTGCGAAAGAAAATGAAACTGTTGAACCTATCCAATAATAGAGCAGACTACCGAAAGTAACGTATCTCGTATGGCAAATCCTGTAGATATACCGTCACGAACTATAAACAGCCTTCTTGGTAAAGTGCTTCGTTTGGAATCGCTCGCCTATATTTTGCTGATAGCTACTTTCGCCATTGGTATTACAACCTTTGCAACCTTATCTTCAGTTGAGACCCTCAGTAACCAAACTGACAATTTATTGCTATTGCTAACAAGTGCCGGTGGTGCACTTATTTTGATGATTTTCATCGTTGGCAGACAGCTTTATCAGATCTGGCAAGAGCGCAAGCGGGAAATTGCGGGCTCGCAATTGCATTTGCGTCTGGCATTACTATTTGGTGGCATTACGGTTGTACCTACAATATTGGTAGCATTTTTTGCCGTGTCAGTTTTAGATTACTCGTTGCGAGGCTGGTTTGCAGAGCGCATTTCCACTGCGGTAAACGAGTCTGTGACAATCGCAGATGCCTATCTTGAAGAACATGCTAGCTCGGTACGCGGCAAAATATTGGCCATGGCGAATGATATTAACCGGGAAGCACCGCAACTTATAACAAACCCTACGCGTTTAAATGAATTTATCACAAACCAAGCAGGTGTGCGCACTCTGTCAGAGGCTGTGATTATTGATGGTACTGGCCAAATTGTGGCTAAATCACGATTTGCCTTTGCCCTGTCATTTGTAGATTTGCAAACTGAATGGATAGAGCGTGCCCGCACAGGCGAGGTGGTAATTGTCCGTACACCCGGAAATACAAAATTGCAGGCGCTTGTGAAGTTGAATGCGTTTGTAGATGCCTATTTGTTTGTTGGCAGATTTATCGATGCAGCTGTGCTGGATGCCGTCGACCAAACGCGTCTTGCTGCATCTGACTACCAATCCTTATCCTTTTCGCAGGTTGATTTGCAAATATCTATGGCAGCAATTTTTGCTATTGTGGCCCTGTTAATGCTGTTATCTGCGCTTTGGCTTGGACTAAACCTTGCAAATTCCATTGTGGGTCCGCTTGGCGGGGTTATCTCTGTTGCAGAGGATGTGCGGGATGGCAATTTAAGCTCACGGGTAAATATTGATCCATCGCTCGTCGAAATCAGCCATTTAGGTTCTAGTTTTAACAGTATGCTAGATGATTTGGCGAGCTCTCAGCAGCAGCTCGTGCAAGCAAATAAGCAGCTGGACCAAAGACGTCAATTTACAGAAGCTGTGCTCGCTGGCGTATCGTCCGGTGTGATTGGTTTGAACCAGTTAGGTGAGGTGACATTGCCTAATCAAACAGCTTGCCAGCTATTAGGTAAAGCACCGCACGCATTGATTGGCAGCGCGTTGACAGATAGTCTTCCGGAATTTTCAGCACTTCTTGATAGCGCAAAAAAATCACGTGCCGCGATGCGTGAGGCACAGATTTCAGTCCGTTTAGATGGGCGCCAACTCATATTACAAGCGCGAGTCTCAACTGAGAGGATTGAAGGGCGTATTATTGGCTATGTTGTGACTTTTGACGATATTACGGATCTTTTATCTGCCCAGCGCAAAGCTGCATGGTCTGATATCGCCAGACGTATTGCGCATGAGATTAAAAACCCCCTTACGCCTATTGAATTAGCATCTGATAGGTTGATGAAGAAATATCGGCCGGATGATGAAAGTAAAGCTCGTCAGTTTGATGAATATGTGCAAATCATCAGCCGTCAAGTTGGTGATATTGGTCGTATGGTAGATGAGTTTTCAAATTTCGCACGTATGCCAGCAGCGGTATTACAGCCTCAAAATTTATCAGATATTATTGCCGGGCAATTTGAACTCATTCAGGTGGAGTATCCAGATATTCATTTCCGCCGCGATGTTCCAGATGAGCCCATTATGATAGATGGTGATGCTGGTCTAATCCGCCAGGCATTGACCAATATCTTGCAAAATGCAGCAGAAGCTTTGGCAGAGTCTAAACAACAGTCAGATCCCGCTATTGAATTAGCTGTCAAAATGCAAAAGTCGCAGGTGCAAATTACAGTCCTAGATAATGGGCCGGGTTTCCCTGAGATGAATTTAGATGAGCTGATTGAGCCTTATGTGACCACTCGAGAAAAAGGCACAGGCCTCGGTTTATCAATTGTGCAGAAAATTATCCAAGATCATAATGGTCGACTGAGGCTAGATAATATACAGGAGGGTGGTGCACAGGTTATGATTGAATTACCGCTCTTAGAATTAGGAACAGTCTGATGGCAGACGAAATTCTGATTGTTGATGATGAACCTGATATTCGCTCTCTCATATCGCTTATACTCGAAGATGAGGGGTTCCAGACCGTCACCGCAGCCAATGCTGCTGAAGCACGAGAGCTTTTGTCAGCCCGCCCACCTAGCTGTGTCATTTTGGATATTTGGCTTCGTGACTCTGATATGGACGGGTTGGAAATTTTAAGCTGGTGCCAATCTATTTATCCAGAATTGCCGGTGCTGATGATTTCTGGTCATGGGACAATCGAGACAGCTGTTCAGGCTATTCGACAGGGCGCTTATGATTTTGTAGAAAAACCGTTCAAGGCTGAACGGCTGTTGCTGACAGTGCGGCGAGCTCTTCATAATCGTAAACTTGAGAAAGAAAATGCTGAGCTGCGTCAGCAAAGTGGTTCAAACGGGCAGGTAGCATTGATAGGTCAATCTGCACCAATTAACCAGTTGCGCCAACAGGTTGAAAAAGTTGCCAAAACAGCAAGTCGAGTTATGATTACAGGACCGTCTGGTAGTGGGAAGGAAACGCTTGCCAGGCTTATACATGATCATTCGGATAGGGCGGATGGCCCCTTTGTGGCTGCTGCTTGTGCACGTTTAACACCAGAGCGGGCAGATACAGATTTATTCGGATCAGAAAATTTACAATATGATCGCCGTGTTGTTGGTCTATTAGAACAGGCTCATCGCGGCACATTATATTTCGATGAAGTTTGTGACTTACCCCTAGAAGCACAAGGCAGGCTTGTCCGCGCTGTAGCAGAACAAAGCTTTCGGCGTATCGGGGGTGGTTCTGAAGTGCATGTTGATGTGAGGATAATTTCTGCATCCTCTCGTGATTTAACACAGGAAATGGCAGAGAAACGACTTCGCGAAGATTTGTTCTACCGTCTAAGTGTTGTTTCTCTCGCAATGCCAGGCCTGGCAGAGAGACGCGAGGATATAGCCATGCTGGCGAAGCATTTTGCCACAATCGAGTCTTCTAGACTTGGGCGGCCAGCTGTAAAATTTGGAGATGACCTCTTAAATGCAATGCGCGCTTATCACTGGCCTGGCGCTGTCCGGCAACTTAGGAATGTAGTCGAATCTATGCTTATCCTTGCAAATACTGCAGAGGATGAGCCCTTGAGTGTGGACGCGCTGCCAACAGAGATCCGTGGAGTTGGCGGTGTTGAAATTACCGGTGATAATGTGATAAACCTTGCGCTACCTCTTCGAGATGCCCGTGAGAGTTTTGAGCGGCATTACATGGAGCAGCAATTACAGCGTTTCGAGGGTAATATATCCCAAATGGCGAAATTCATAGGTATGGAGCGTTCAGCGTTACATCGTAAGCTCAAATCGCTGGACATACATAACAACTGAGAACATAAATCAAGATGAGGGCGGTTTACTTGATAAATATATTCTAACCGCTTGCATCAAAGGATAGACACATATGAAGATTGTCATTTGTGGCGCAGGTATAGTTGGCAGTGCGATTGCAACCCATCTTGC
>WTHY01000002.1 GCA_011522945.1 Alphaproteobacteria bacterium | reverse complement strand
TCTATCGAGGAAATATTTTCGCCGCCAGATATAATAATATCCTTAGACCTGTCTCTAATCTCAATGTAGCCATCTTCATGCATCACAGCCAGATCGCCTGTCCAGAACCAACCATCTGCAAACGCCTTTTGGGTGGCGTCAGGCGCCTTTAGATAACCTTTCATCACAATATTGCCACGCATGACAATCTCACCCATTGTTTCACCATCTGCTGGAACTGGCGCACCAGTTTCTGGATTTAGGACAATGCAATCTTCCTGTAACTCATAGGCGACACCCTGACGGGCTTTAAGCCGTGCCTGTTCATCAGCAGGCAGATTATCCCATTCCGGTTTCCAGGCACAAATGACCGCTGGACCATAAACTTCTGTAAGCCCATAAACATGCGTGACAGAAATACCAATGGCTTCAACCGACTTAATAATAGCTGGCGGGGGCGGCGCTGCCGCTGTCATCATTTCAACTGTGTGACTAAAATCACGCTTCTGATCTGCGTCTGCTGTTGCAAGCAAACTCATAATTATAGGCGCGCCGCATAAATGTGTTACCTTATGTGTTGCAATCGCATCATAAATTTGCTCAGCCTCAATTTTTCTCAGAAACACATGGCAACCAGCTAAAATCGTGATTGACCATGGAAAACACCAGCCATTGCAATGGAACATTGGCAATGTCCACAGATAAACCGGAAAATGCGGCATGGCCCAGCATAAGGTATTATTGACTGCATTTAGATAGGCACCGCGATGGCTATAGACAACGCCTTTTGGATTGCCAGTTGTTCCAGACGTATAGCCTACGGTAATCGCATCCCATTCATCTTGTGGCGGTCCATAGAGAAAATCAGCATCACCATCTTTGACCAGCCTTTCATATTCAACTGTGCCAATATGAGCACCTGATGGTCCTTCTGTGTCATCAATATCAATGACAAGTGGCTTTGATTGGCAGAGCGCCAGAGCCTGCTGTGCCATATGAGATAATTCTGTATCTACAAAAAAGGCTTGGGCTTCGGAATGGTCAAGAATATAGGCAATGGTTTCAGCATCTAACCGTGTATTCAGCGCATTTAATACAGCACCAATCATGGGAATAGCAAAATGACATTCCAGCAATTGCGGGATATTTGGTGCAAGAACCGCAATCGTATCCCCTTTACCAAAACCGCGCTCGGATAGAGCAGATGCCAGTTTTTTGCAACGCATCTCAGTCTCATGCCAACTGCGGCGCACTGCCCCATGAATGACAGCTGGCTTTTCAGGATGTACACGTGCTGTGCGCTTCAGAATGGAAACCGGTGATAAGGGTACAAAATTCGCTGGTGTTTTACCAAGCGATTCTGCCTCATAGATTGGCTGCATGGCCATAAGCTATTTGCCCTTCCATTGCGGCATGGTTTCTTTGGCAATAAATGCGCCAATACCAGCTTCAGCATCTTGGAATAACATATTTTCGGCCATGACTTGCCCTGCATAGGCGTAAGCTTGAGGTAAAGGCATATCAAGCTGTTCGTAAAAAGCCTTTTTACCTATTTTGACAGCGGCAGAAGATTTATCAGCGATAATCTGGGCAAGTTTCATTGCCTCATCTTCAAGCGAACCCTCGGAGACAACGCGGTTTATGAGACCCATTTGGCAAACACGTTCAGCGCTGAGAAACTCACCAAGTAGCAGCATTTCCATAGCCTGTTTGCGTGTTACATTGCGTGACAAGGCAACCATTGGGGTTGAGCAAAATAATCCGATATTTACGCCTGAGGTTGCAAATCGTGCTGTGTCTGATGCTACGGCCAAATCGCAGGCAGCGACTAGCTGACATCCGGCGGCTGTTGCAATGCCACGCACTTCAGCAATAACAGGCTGTGGTTGCGTTATAATGGTTTGCATCAGCTTGGAGCAGGTCGCAAAGAGGTCTTGGAAATAGGCTTTCCCATTATCGTCATCTTCACGACGCAAGGTCATTTCTTTCAGATTATGACCTGCACAAAAATGTGATGAAGATGTTCGTAAAATAATCGCCTTTACCGCACTATCAGATGCCAGCCTATCAAAGGTAGTTTGCAAAATAGCCAACATATCTTCTGAGAGCGCATTGATGGCTTTTGGTCTGTTGAGCGTAATGACTGCCACACCATTTTCAACAGCAAGCAGGATAGGCATTTCGTCTACAGAATGCGTTTCCACTGTGCTATTATCTTGACCCATCATTACGCTCCTTAATGTTAACAACTGGCTGGTCTCTGCTTAAACCCTATCTTTAGCCATACCAAAAATCTTTGGTGAAAGCGAGCCAACGGAATGGAGCAGGCGCTTTACGCTAATTTTGGCAAAGACGGTCTGTTTAACGAATGCTAGGCAAACAGCTTCACCAAGTTAGCTAGATAGTTTAAGCTGGGTAGATATCCTCAGTTCCTATCCTTTCCGTGCTATTATTGTGTTTTTTATTTCGCCATTTAAACTTGTTTCCTACGCTATTCTGATGACCTTGACATTCTGTCTGGGCTCAACATTTTTATTTGCGTCTCTTGCGGTACAGGAGATGCACCCGCTTGCCGTAGGCGCTGGCCGCGTCGTATTAGGCAGCATATTCCTAGCTGTAATTGCCATCACATCTGGCAAAGGGTTGGTCACAGGGCCGAAGCAATGGCGCGCTGCCAGCATCTATGGTGTTATATTTATTGCATTACCCTTTCTTCTATTGCCATGGGTGCTTTTATATATCAGCACAACCACAGCAGCGATTTATTACGCAGCCATACCGTTATTGGTATTGGTGCTATCCCGCCTTATTCTAAAAACATATATTTCATGGCGACGTTGGCTTGGCTTTATGATTGGCGCTATTGGGCTGGTGATATTGGTTGGTGTAGGCACAGACTCAGCTTTGGCCTCCAAAGCCCCGGCACCACTATTTACGTTTCTGCCACATCTTGCCTGTATCTTTTCAGCAATGATGCTAGCTGGAGGTGGAATTTTCGTACAATCTATTGAACGGATTCAGCCACTATCTCTCGCCGCATCTGCTTTGATCGCTGGCAATATACTTGCCCTGCCCATCTTTCTGCTATTTGCGCCTACAACCCTCCCGTCTCTGACAGGTATCATAGGCTTGTTTGGTGTCGGATTCTTAGCATCAGGACTCGGTACATTGGTCCGCAGCATCTTAATTCAGCGTGAAGGGGCCATTTTCACCTCTATTAATGGCTATATTGCCCCTATTTATGCTAGCTTTCTTGGCATCCTGTTTTTAGGGGAGATAGTAACGCTCTCCAATATAATTGCCTATGGTCTTGTCGTAGCTGGACTGCTTATCGCACGCCCTTAACCGCATCATAGGATGGTTGTGCAGCACAACATACTTTCAGCTTGATAGTGATATAAGAGGCAATCTCTCTAGTGCGAGCAAATGAGACACCACTCCTACAAGGTAAGCGTTTCGAGCCTAAAGCCTGAAGATACGAGCATCACCAAAACTGCGCGAAAAACAAAGCGGATTAGACAGTCAAATCTAGCCGCCATACCCCATACTAGATCGGCGCATATGCCAATAATGTATGGGGTATATTTAAATATCTTGCCTAAAAGCGATAGAATGATGATTTCGGGTGAAAGGTAATCCAAGCACGCACAAATTGCTTATGGCTTTGCACAAGGCTAAGCTGTGCGCCCTTCAGTTTCCCCTTAACGCAACGCCCAAAAAGGTCCCAGCTAGAGCCAGTTTTCGTATCCTTCATGCCGCCGCCATCAAGAGTGAAATCAAGCGTCTCACCGTCAATCGTTCTGTCATAGATAAAAGCTGACACACCTTCCTCATCCATGAGTGCAAGTAGCTCAGTATCTCCAACCCTATCATGCACCAATCTGGCCTTAGCTAAATGCTTCCAATCATAGGCATGCGCCAAATCTCCGACTTCGATACCAACAATCAGAGGCGGTGTTTTTTGCATATGCCAACCTGGAAAACTCACCTCATAGTTAAGAAGTGCCTCAAGGAAATTATATTTTTTCTCAAAGGCAGGGTCATATTGCAGAATTTTGGTGTCTGGGTATTTTTCAAGCCAATTTTTTAAGCTCATCTGCTCGAAGGGCATATCCTCAAGAATTTTACCTTGAAGTGCCCCTTTAGCTGCCTCACCTGTTTCCTGACGCCACCATGTACCCGTCTTATCATCTTTCAAAATAGCGTTGAAATTAACCGCGCCAACAAGTGAGAAATGGAGCCTCTGCCCCTCCATCATTGCATCATATACACGACCAGCACGACACATACCGCAATAGGTTGCGGCAATAGGATGCCCGCCAACTTCGTCAGATATTTGATGATGATAGAATAGCATATTGGTTGGAAAGGCTTTGCGCTCCCCATTATGATCGACGCCCAAAACCTGAATAGAGAGGTCAACCATATTTTCATCAGCAGTTTTGAAAACACGCTGCGAAATGGGCAGAAACTTATATTTACCAACCCAAAATCTGTTGAACAGCCAATAGATGAAACCCCAGATTACGCCGATCGCGATAGCTGGTAATAGAATCGCACCACGTTCATCAGATGAAAGCTGTACAAAGATGACAACCAGTGCCACGACAAATACAGAGCGAAACAGTTTAATATTTGACCACATAAAATAGGCTAAATGAATTTGCCATGAAAAGCGCTGCAAAATTGGTGGCGTACCATTTGCACTCAGCCCTTTTATAAGCTCGGTAAGCGCTAACGCGCCGAAAGTTGCAATAAAATATTCAGCCATGTAATCCCCCCAAAACTATGACTTACCTGCAAGAAACCAGACTTTCTTTAGTCTTGCTCAAGCTCTTTGGCGACCTGCAGGTAATAATGACGTGTTGGACAATTTATCTGTCCGACTGCATGCGCACGCAGGGTCTCTGCTTTCGCCTGACGCGCTCTATCTGTATCAATATCAGCAAAGATGAAACGGTCTATCAGCTGCAAAGCCCATTGAAACTCTCCAGCGTCTCTTGCTGTTGCAATTTCAGCCCAAACAGCATCCTTACCACCTGCTAGCTTTATCAGTTTTTGGGCTTCATCTTCTGGTGACAATGTGCCAAGTGAGGTTGGGTTGCCATCAAACCAACCCATCGTGCCAACGAAATAGGCACGCACAGAATGATCAACGCGTCCGTAAAATTCACGTAAATGGCGTTTTTCAGCCAAATGTGGTGGTAACTTCACCTTATGTGCGAGCTGGTCAATGGTCAGTCCTGCATCCATACCATTGCGTGTCTCATCAACAACATGACGGATAGCATCACGATAATCCGTCAATGACTCTTTGATCGTTTCCACGCCGAAAACAGGCTTTGTATGGCCTGGGCCTAACACCTCTGGTGCAAAAGCGAGTAAGGCATCTATGCTGTCAGCCCATGTGTCAAAATCACGATAGGCTGTGCCCCGAATGGCATATAGATTTGGAAATGCGTGGTAAAAATTATCACCACTTATCAAAACCTTCTTATCAGCATACCAAACAATAATATGATCAGGTGTTTCGCCGGGAACTAGGGATAATTGCAGATCAATCCCACATATTGAGAGATGCTCACCTGCATCACTGATGAAACGGGTCGGCGGTAATGAGCCAGCCCCCATACCTGCAAGCGGGCGATCTCCAGGCCCGACACCGATACCAATAATCTCATCCGGATAGGATAAGCCAATACCAAATTGCCGCTTGGTACGGACCTGCATGGCTTTTACCGGTAGAGGATGATCTGATGCGACAAATAGAGAATTTCCGGAATAGCGCTCACTTGCCAAAATGTCTGGCGTTCCACCCTCAGCAAAAACACTAGCGCCTGATACATGGTCACGATGAGAATGTGTCAGAATAATCGTATGCACAGGCAGAGATGTGATTTTCCGGAATTCAGCTAGAATATTTTCTGCCGCACTTGTGGTCTCAGATGTATCTATGATGATGATGCCACCATCCCCGATAATCATATAGACATTCGATGCCGCATAGCCAAATGCCATATAGACATTATCGGCAAGCTGAATGATTTCTTTTTGGAAATATTCTGGATGTTGTTGAAGCTCTGGATGCATAATGGACTACCTTAATTTCTGAGATGCGAGGATTTCTGAGATACGAGAATATTCACGTCTGATAGGCGCACTACTTTTTTGACCATCCCAAAGTAATTGGATGTGCCTTACGCTGTTCTTCAGAAGCGCCGACATGCTTACCTGGCTCCCAGCCAACAGGGCGCAGAACAGCCTCTGCGAAATCAATTGATTCCTGATCTGTAACAGTAGCAATTGTGTCATTCCAACGGTTCAAAAATCCGCCGACAGAGATCACGGCCAAAATCTCAATAATTTGAATATCTGTAAAATGCTCACGCATTTCTGCAAAATTCTCAGGTTGCGTTAAGTTGGGTGATACGCCAGCTGACATAGCAAGGCGCATTGCCGCGCGCTCGGCATCGGAGAATAAATCAGACGTTTCAAAGCTCCAAATCGCTTGTATCTTCTCATCCGATACACCGATTTTATGCAGATGATAGGCGCCATGTGATTGGCAATGACGACACCCGCTCGACAAGCTGGCAATGGTAAATACAAGCTGCTTTAACTCGCCAGAAACTTCACGTTCTGGAAATACAAGCTGTATCATCTCATTCCATTTTTCCCGAAGCTCAGGCCAATGGCCCATTTCAAAATTCTGTCTATTCTCAAAATTCACGTCTGCCATTTGCTCCCCTCCCCGTTTCGCAAAATCTGAATATTACGCTTCTGATGTTGGCAGAGGCACACGCGCAATAGATGCGATTTGCATCTCTGCTAATCTTTCAACAAGCTCTGCTTTAATTTGTTGATGCGCATCACTTTGCCATAAATTATGCATCTCCTCTGGATCAGATTCTAAGTCGAATAACTCATTCTCACATGGTCCTAAATAGAGGGTGAGACGCCACTGCCCTTTTATAATTGTGTGCGCACGTGGCCAGACACCAAATGCTTCTTGTGTGCGTTGCGTTTCATATTGAATATGCACAGCATCACGCGCTGTGCCCCCTGCCACAGACATAACCTGGCCCTGCATCCCTATAGCAGGGTCAATCTTTGCATGCTCTAAAATTGTAGTGCCTATATCATGGGTCTGCGCCAGCTCGTCTGAGCGCTTATTCTTATCCCCTTTTGGATCTGCCCAGATAAATGGCACGTGATTAATGCTGTCATATTGCTCTGTGCCTTTGAATAGCAATCGATGCTCACCAAGGTGGTCGCCATGGTCTGATGTGAATATCTGAACTGTATTATCTGTTACACCCGCATCTTCAGCAGCAGCACGCACTTTGCCAATAGCCTCATCAATCATTGAGATCATGCCACAGGTTAGCGCTCTTGCCTCTAGAGCCTCCTGTTTCGAGACAGCCACACTATAGCCAGCATTCTGACCAAGAGAGGAATCTTTGGCTCTATCCCGTTCAGCAATCCTAACATAGTCAGGTGGCACCCAATCTTCATCTAGATAGGCCTGCGGCACAGGCATATCTTCTGGTTTATACATATCCCAATATTTGCCAGGCGGCGTGAAAGGATGATGTGGATCAGGAAAGGAAACCATTAGGAAAAATGGCTTTGGGTTACCTTTTCTTGATTCAAGATATTCTGCTGCACGGTCTGCTATATAACTTGTAGAATATTGGTCTTCTGGCACTTTTGTGCGAATAGCTTGCGGACAGCTATAATCATGCTCGAACTGGATATGTCTTGACCGTAAAGCTGCAACTTCTGGCGCATGCTGCTTTTGATGCAGCTCATGATTTCCACCTGTATTAAAGCCATGACGCAGAACAGCATCATAATGCGCAAAGCCATAAAATGGTAAAGGCACCTTCGGATCATCTTGTAGATAAAAGGCTTGCCGCTCATATTGATAGGTTTCATCATCGAGCGTGTCACGTTTTGCAACTGCCAAGGCTTCAGGCGGTCGTACATACCCGTCCCGCTCTTCTATTGCATCTAATTTCACCGGCCAGTCTGTGACATTTTGTAGGTGGCTTTTCCCAATTAAGGCTGTGTCATAACCTGCAGCACTCAATAGTTCCACAAATGTCACATTATCATGTGATAGCGGGATGCCGAGAGTTCTTGCCCCATGACTTGACGGCATTTGGCAGGTAACGAGGCTAGCTCGGTTCGGCATACAGATAGGAGAAGCGACATAAAATCTGTCAAAATTCACACCATCTCGTGCCATCTCATCAATATGTGGTGTTTGCAAAACAGGATGACCATTACACCCTAAATGATCATAACGCTGCTGATCTGTTATAAATAGGATATAGCTTGGACGCTCAGTCATGATGTTATCTACCTCTGCTATACAGCTAGCGCCTTATCGTCGCCTCGAAACCGATGCATGAATATCACCCCTAATCCAGCTATTGTCGCGACAGCGTAGATTTCCATCGGCTTTGCGAGGATTAAAACGGCAAGCGCTAGACGAATTGCAATTTGCAGGCCATTTAACGCTCTCACATCGAAAGCTGACATTGCACTCGACACCAAATAAAGCGCCAGACCTAAACGCGCGACCAATAGTGCAAGCCACCCGTAATCAATATTGCCATCATATCCACTAAAATACTCCCCAGTCGAAGGGTTGATTATCGCCTGTTCTATCAAGAGCAATTCAGGATAAATCGCAAATACAAAGGGAATTGTGAATATCACAACGCCAGACTTCACAGCTGAAAAGCCTGTTTTCATAGGGTCAGCCCCGGTGATTGTTGAGGCAGCAAATGCAGCCATTGCGACTGGCGGTGTAATCGCAGACGCAACCGCGAAATAGAACACAAACATATGTGAAGTGAAGGTTGCTAGCCCAAGTCCTACGAGCATCGGCCCCATCAATAAGGACACATTAATATAAGCAGGCACAGCTGGCATACCCATACCAAGCAGGACCGCCAGCAGCATCGTCAAACCAAGCGCAATAAGTTGCGAGCCGATAGAGTTTGCTGAAATATCAAATGATTTTAAAAGCCCCAGAACATCAATCGCGACAAACTTCGCCAAGCCAGTGAAGTTCAAGCACACGTCAATTACCGTGACAGCTAAGAACATGAGATATAGCGTTGATACTAAGATGCCAGCCTGTGACAGGCCATCAAGGATTTTCCGTGGCTCCGCGCGGAAGGTCTTATCTAAGAACATCAGGCCAAGTAATAGAAACACTGCCCACCAGCCTGCCGCACTTGCATCACCAGCTGCATTCTGTAGGAGCTCGATGATCCAAGGAAGTGAGATAATCATACACGCATCACCATTACGCTCTACGACCGCGCCTAACAGGATAGAAATCCAGCTGCAGCCGACAGCATCCTTTGGCAGGAGCAGCAGCACAAGCACCAATAAGACAGGCCCGAAAATCTGCAATAAGTGCAATTTATCCTGACCTGTCAGATGCATATCCTCTGTTAGTTCGCCAACAGCTTGTATGTTTTGTTTTCGCGCTTGAAACACAACAGACAAAAATAAACAGAAGAAATAGAAGAGCGCTGGAATCGTCGCCGCAATAATAATGTCTCTATAGGGCACACCAGTAAGTGAGGCCATGATAAAGGCTGCGACTCCCATAATTGGCGGCATAATAGACCCGCCAGAAGAGGCAGCGGCTTCAACACCTCCGGCAAAAACTTTTGAAAAACCACGCTTTATCATCATTGGGATGGTCAAGACGCCTGTAGACATCACATTAACAATTGGACCACCAGTAATTGTGCCAAATAAAGCAGATGAGACAACTGCTGCATGAGCCGGTCCGCCACGCAGATGTCTTGTAACAGAAAAGGCAAGCTTGATTAGGGCCTGTCCGCCGGCGCAACGACCAAATAAAGCGCCCAAGATAATGTAGGGGAAGACAAGCAATAGCAAGACATTGAGAAAACGCCCTAACAAACCAGCCGTATTATTAATAAGCGCATCACGCACAAATTCCCGGCCAGAGGTTAGGCTACGCATTTCCTCACTACTCAAAATTGTTATCAGATATTTGTTTTGGCCATCCGCGCCAAACACATACCAGTTCATCACGGTTAAAAATGTGTAGCCCGCAATCAATATTGAGACCAGCACGAGCGGCAAGCCCCACACTTTAATATTATAGGCCAGAAAGATAATAACCGAGCCAAATAAAATCAGTGGCAACAGATCATGTGTTGTGTTCAAACAAGTTGGGTCATCTGCTGTTTCAGGAATAGGAAGCCCTAAAGATTCAGCAAATTCCACCTCTGACGCCAGCGCATCAGCGATAAGCCTTGCCCTATCTCCTGTTACGACATCAATCAAGCAAACAGCCTCTAGCTCGATCAAATAGGTCAGAGAAATAGCAAATCCTGAAAGCACCAATGCTACATCTAAAAACAGACCAAAGCGTCGCTGAAGATTAGCTTTATCAATCCAAGCCTTATAAATAGAATGTTTTAATGCCACGATGAGCATCATCCAAAAAAAGACAATCGGATAGAACCACTCTGTTGGAAAGCGCCTGATTTTAAAAGCGTTATTCCCTGTCAGAACTTTCCAGAGATCATCCCAGCCTGGAATGGCCGGCGTTACATTTAACAGCCCGATAATAACCAACCCAAGGGCCAGCCAGTAGACAAACCCCGTCTTTTGTTTCGGTTGTATTTCAGTTGTTGCAGAATTGGACATGATGCGGCGCGCTCAAATTTCAAAAGACTGGCTCAAAAACAGATATGTGGGCAGGTCATCCCTGCCCACATTTTATATTGAATATCTGTGTTTTTACTTTGCACAGTCAGCGATGCTATAGCCAGCCTCTTCCCAAGCACGTGCTGCACCAGGATGGAATTTGACTGGGTTTGGCCCACAAAGACCAGCCACTTTTGCATCAACAACACCAAAATTCAGTGTCGACATAAAAGGCGCAATCGCTTTGATATTATCGATATTCTCAATATGGGCTTTGGTGAGTTGATATGCGATCTCTTCATCCATTGATTTATTGACAAAATCACCACCAACAACCGCCATACCGCGGAAGGTGTCGTCTTCTGAAATCACAGTCCAGCCATCGCCCAGTGCGCTGCGCACATCTGCCATAGGTGCCTCATAAGCGGTTGAACCCGGCTTATTGAGCAGTTTTTGGGCTGGCGTTGTTGCATATGTGCCCTTTGGCATTGACCACATGGTCATCTTACCAGCAGCTATGTTTCTTGTCTCACGAGGGCCAGGGAACTGCACTGGAATCAAACCAACATCAGCCGTCCCATCAACGATTGCAGCAGATGCCTGGTTCCAGTTCACTGTTACAGATTCATAATCCTGTTCATGCTTCACACCGCCAAACACCTGCGCCAGCGCCCGCGAGTTGGATGTAGCTGCACCACGTGGTGGGCCATTGAGTACTTTACGCCCTTTCAGGTCATCCCAGCCAGAAACACCTTTGGCATTATAGGCATACATGGTGAATACACTTAGCGTATAAGGATATAAAAGTTGAATGTTGGAGGCGAGCTCTGCTCCCTTTTCCTTGCCGACTTTAGCATATGGCCCTGCGCCTTTTGACAAGAGGAATGGTAGGATGAATGGCCCGCTGGCTAGGTCAATCTTACCTTCAGCCAAATCTTTGGTGTAATTTGTTCCTGTTTGACCATCTTTAAGCTGGATATTTGCGATATTTCTATCAGCTGCATATTCAACCAAGGCTGTCGCTGTCAGTGCCACAGTCGTGCCAGTTCCAGCTGTATGATATGTCAAATTGACCTCAGCATGGGCAGCTGTTGTCGATACGGCAGCTGCCAGCATGGCCATAGCTACCTTATTCACAATCTTATTCATTGTTGTTCCCCTCTTAAATAATTTTTGACAGAGCATTCTTTTGTGCTTGTATCTAAGACTAGCCTCGGAATGTTTGATCGATTTGTAAATATAAAAAATTTTGCATTCTATGCATAAATGAATAGAATTGAGTGAAATTGTTAAGATTTTTAAGACCCGATCATGCGCCCCACATTTGACCCACGAGCTTTATATCATTTCCACGTGATGAGTGAATCAGGCTCAATGTCTGCAGCCTCAGAGCTCCTTGGCGTATCACAGCCAACATTATCCCGTACGGTGTCCACTCTGGAAACACAAGTAGGGCGTCAATTGATGATACGTGGCCGGAACGGGGTCATTCTTACAGAGGCGGGTCTTATGCTTGCAGAACAGGGCAGACAAATCGCATCTGACCTGAGGGGTGCAGATGATATTTTACTGCAGTTGAAGACAAATAATCCGCCAACCATACGCATTGGCGCAGGCCCGTTAATCTCGCTTGTTGCTATAAATGATTTTTTAACAGATGAGATAGGCTCAGAAGTTCGTAACACATATCATCTGAAAATTGCCCCCGCACGGCAACTCATTACCGATTTATTGCATAATCGCCTAGATATAGCTGTCATGGCCACCCCGGCAGATATTCGTATCGAACATCTTAAACATAAACCAATCATTGATGATAATATCGGTCTATTTACAGGGGCTGGCTCTCCTCTATTTCATATGAACCATGCGCCAAATTTAGAGGATTTATCACAAGCCAAATGGGTTACAATTGAAGCCTCCTTTGGCCCGCAATCATCACATGATAATATGCTACGCCATTTTGGCTTACCAAGTATCACGCCAGCAGTGCATTATGATATGAATATTCAGGGTATGCTGAATGCGCTAGTTGACGCACATGCCCTTTGCTTTTTGCCGTCTCGCATCACAAATATATTAGCCAAAACCATTGCATTGCGAGAAATCCAACTAGGCACAACGTCCGAAATCCGGCAGATTTCAATTTGGCATGCCGCAGATGCTGATTTAAACACAGATGTTGCTGATACGATTAGAAAGGCACGTAGTTTCGTGCATAATCGCCTAACAAAGAAACTTTCATAAAGGCCACAATTAAGCTGAACATATCCACAGACCTGATATGTTAGGCCATGTTGATGCGCAATTTCCTAATAGAAAAATATTATTGTATTTCTGTAGTTGCATCTGAAAGAGGCAAGTGTGATATCTCATAACATATCTACTTCTGTCGTCATGAGACATGCGCCCTATAGTAATGTCATGCCGTTTGGAACCCTGATGAACAGGGGAAAAAACATGTTGTAATCTGGCCTTAGTGAAACCCTATATAATGGATCTGCACGCATTAAAATCACGTGACTTTCGAAATTACTTGATCAGTTTTCATCTCTCACTAAATGGGTTTTGGGCACAACGGGTCATATTAGGATGGCTCGCTTGGGACGAGACTGGCTCTGCAGGATTTGTTGGGCTTGTTGCGTTTTTAAATTTCTTTCCAACGATCTTTGTAAGCCCGTTATTTGGCGTCATAGCAGACAAGATAGATGTCCGAAAAGGTAGCATCATAAGTTACAGTATGGCTGGTATCATATCTGCGCTATTTGCTTTTATTAGCTTTATGGATTTGTCCACACCTGTTTTGCTAGCTGGCTTTTCCTTGCTCACAGGGCTGATTTCCTCAGCAAACCACCCAATGCGGATGTCGCTTACCCCTAGGCTGGCGCCAGCTGCACAGCTCTCATCTGTTGTTGCTTTGACATCTCTTAATTTTAATCTTTCCAGATTAATTGGCCCTGCTATTGGCGGTCTTCTCATCCAGACTATCGGCGCACCCCTTGCCCTTATGGTTACAGCATGGACATATACAGCACCAGTACTGGCCTTAATTTTCATACGTCCCAGACAACGTCATGAAACAACCGCGGGCAATCCATCTGGCTATTTTGCGTCATTGCGTCAAGGATGGAATTTTGCCATCAGCTCTGAGATTTTGCGCACAGCACTTATTTTCAGTGCTGTCGGTATGCTGGCAGGCAGAAGTGTGCTTGAGACATTACCGATCATTGCCAATGGTGTGTTTGAGCGGGGGCCATCTGGTCTGGGCTTTATGACAGCAGCAGCTGGCGCCGGGGCAACTTGTGCAGCTATTTTGAAGGCCTTTACGGCTGCACAGCAACCAGACAGATTTCCAAGACATGTTCTTATTCTTGTGATGATGATACCTTGCCTTGTTGCCAGCTTAAGTCCTGTAACAAATTTCTATATGGCAATTCTTATTGTTACAGCCCTCGGCGGCAGCACAACCATGCTTGGCATATCTCTGCAGACTCTTGCCCAAATGACAATCAATGATGATTTTCGTGGCAGGGTAATGGGCCTATGGACAACCATATCCATAGGTAGTGGCGCCATGGGTGCCATGCTTATGGGCATCGCCATTGAAGGTATTGGCATCAGTGCCGCCCAATTCAGCATCGGCGCTTTATTTGCTATCGCAGGACTCGTTGCAATATTTAGGCGCAAAACCGCTTAAAGCCAGCTATTCCAAATCTGGCAGCCAAAAGCAGACCCCCATAACTGTAGCTGAGGACTGCTTTTGAGTATTAAAATCTTTCGCCATTGCCAGCCTATTAAGGCTGAAGCCCGATAAGTCCAAGCTGTTCCAAAGTCAAAATCACTTGTTGAGCACAATGGTCCACATCTAACCCCTGTGTATCAATGCGTAATTCAGGGTCTGATGGCATTTCATAAGGGTCAGAAATACCTGTGAATTCGGCAATTTTGCCTTGCCGTGCAAGCTGGTACAAGCCCTTCCTATCGCGCCGCTCACATTCTTCTAGCGGTGTTGCCACATGCACTTCCACAAAGGCACCAAACCGCTCTATGTCCTTGCGCACAGCCTGTCTTGTCTGCTCATATGGCGCGATAGGCGCACAAATCGCAATCCCTCTATTTTTTGTTATCTCAGATGCCACAAAGCCGATGCGGCGAACATTTAGATCGCGATGTTCTTTTGAAAAACCAAGCTCAGACGATAAGTTCTTCCGGACAATATCACCATCCAGCAGCGTCACAGGACGTCCGCCCATTTCCATCAATTTTGTCTGTACAGCATTTGCAATTGTTGACTTTCCGGAACCTGACAGGCCTGTAAAAAACAAACAAAAGCCCTGCTCTGCGCGTGGCGGGTATGATTTCCGCAATTGCGCGACAACATCTGGGAAGGAAAACCAGTCAGGTATGTCTAACCCTTCTGCTAGACGGCGTCGCAATTCAGTCCCTGATAAGGATAGGATTGTTACAGCGTCTTTGTCGGCAATGGCATTTTCTTCTTCATATTGAGCGCGTTCCTGCACATAGACTAGATTTTTGAAATCGACCATTGTTAAGCCAATTTCTGTCTCATACTGCTTGAACAAATCTTGCGCATCGTAAGGGCCATAGAAATCTGTACCTTGAGAATTCTTGCCCGGGCCTGCATGATCACGCCCAATGATCATATGTGTACATCCATGATTTTTGCGAATGAGTCCATGCCAGACAGCTTCACGTGGACCTGCCATACGCATAGCTAAGTTTAACAACCCCATACTGGTTGTAGCTGATGGATATTTGTCCAAAACAGCTTCATAGCAACGCACGCGGGTAAAATGATCAACATCCCCTGGCTTGGTCATACCAACAACAGGGTGAACCAATAGATTTGCCCCAGCTTCTCGTGCTGCGCGGAAGGTCAATTCCTGATGCGCGCGATGCAGCGGATTTCGTGT
>WTHY01000178.1 GCA_011522945.1 Alphaproteobacteria bacterium | reverse complement strand
CGCCGAGCTATTTTGAGGCAGCCAGTTTATCTATAACGCTAGATAATCCTGCAGCTGTAAGTCAGTCTCAAATCATAGCCTTTTTGGCCAAAAATGGATTTTACAGAACACAAACAGTACGGGAATTTGGCGAATATGCGGTGAGGGGCGGCATTGTTGATGTTTATGCCAAAGCAGATGACTTGCCATATCGGCTGGATTTCTTCGGTGATGAGCTTGATCAAATCAGACAATTCGATTCACTCACGCAAAAATCGGTAGGGGATGTCTCAAAGCTAGATTTGGTGCCTGCTGCTGAATATAGCCTGGACCAAAGTTCTATTAGCCGATTTCGGACAGGCTATGTTGAAACTTTTGGTGCAGTGGGTGCACGTGATCCTCTTTATGAAGCTGTCAGCGCCGGGAAAACAGCTGTGGGCATTGAGCATTGGTTATCTTTGTTACATCCAGAACTTGTAGAGCTATCTTCATATCTATCAGACTGGAAGGTCGTTTTTGACCATGAGGCAGAGGCGGCGGCCACGCTTCGTTTGGAGCAATTACAGGATTTCTATCAGAGCCGGCTAGATTTGCTGCCTCATGCATCCGAAGCTGAAGAACCATATCGCCCAGTAGCGATTGAGACCATGTATAGACATCATGACAGGCTTGGTGGGGATGTAGCTACTCCACCAGTATTTCTGTCAAGCTTTTCAGCGCCAGATGATAGCAGTTATGATATCAAAGGAAAATCTGCACCTTCTTTTGTAGCAGCAAGAACATCTGACAAAAGCCCATCAGAAGCTGCAGCAGAAATTATAAATGCAAAAGCAAAAACAGATGTCATTTTGCTTGTCGCTACAAGTGATACAGCACTCAACCGACTATCAGAACTTATTGGTCCACATCTAAACCGGCCTGTGAAACAGGTTCGAACAGCATCTGAGATCACAGCAGATTGTGTTTGCATCGCCCTATGGCCACTCGAAACAGGGTTCGAGGTTCCAGGCATGTGGGTGGCAACAGAGCAAGATATCTACGGAACACGCATGTCGCGCCCACCTGGAAAGCGTCGCAAGTCCGAAGATTTTCTACGTGAAGTATCCTCTTTAGAAGCAGGAGACCTTGTTGTTCATGTAGAACATGGTATTGGCCGTTTTGATGGGCTTGAGATTATCCAATCCGGTGGTGGCGCTCATGAATGCTTGCGTCTGATTTACGGCGGTGGAGACAGGCTATTTCTACCTGTCGAGAATATAGAACTTCTCTCTCGCTATGGTCAGGATGGCAGTGAGGCAAGCCTTGATAAGCTTGGCGGCGTTGCCTGGCAGGCACGAAAGGCGCGTATCAAAGGCCGTATCAAAGAAATGGCTGAGCAGCTTATGAAAATTGCAGCTCAGCGTCAGATGGCGAATGCAGAAATTTTATCTGCCCCAGATGGTGCTTATGCAGAATTTTGTGCACGTTTTGGCTATACTGAGACAGATGACCAGCTGGATGCGATTGCTGATGTGTTGGATGATCTGACATCTGGCAAAGCAACTGATAGGCTGATTTGCGGCGATGTAGGATTTGGCAAAACCGAAGTGGCCATGCGCGCAGCCTTTATTGCGGCTATGTGCGGGTTTCAGGTTGCGCTTATCACGCCAACGACCTTGTTGGCGCGTCAGCACGGAAAGGTGTTTACAGAGCGTTTTGCAGGCTTTCCTATCAAAATTGGGACATTATCTCGTCTTACAAGTGCGGCAGAGGCGCGCCAGCTAAAGTCGGACATTGAAGATGGTACAGTCCAGATTGCCATTGGTACACATGCACTTTTGGCAAAGCAGTTGAGCTTCAATAATCTTGGTTTGCTCATTGTTGATGAGGAGCAAAATTTCGGTGTAGCGCAAAAAGAACGCTTGAAATCACTACGCGGTGATATTCACGTCCTTACCTTATCAGCCACACCAATTCCGCGCACATTGCAAATGGCGCTTAGTGGTGTCCGGCAAATGTCGATTATTGCAACCCCGCCTGTAGATAGGTTGGCAGTGCGCACTTTCGTTGGCCCTTGGGATGGTATGGTGCTGCGCGAGGCTATCCTGCGGGAGCGTTTCCGCGGTGGTCAGGTTTTTGTGGTTTGTCCACGTATCGCAGACTTAAACAAGATTTATGATCGGCTTTTAAAGCTTGTGCCAGAGGCAAAAATTTTGTCTGCACATGGGCAGATGCCACCTGCAGAGCTTGACAAGGTGATGACAGATTTCAGTGAGGGAAAGGCAGATCTGTTGCTATCTACGAATATCGTGGAATCTGGCATTGATATTCCAACAGCCAATACAATTATCATTCACCGCGCCGACATGTTTGGTCTATCACAGCTCTATCAGCTACGTGGCCGGGTCGGGCGGTCAAAATTACGTGCTTATGCCTATCTCACCACTGATAGTCAGAAATTACTCACAGACCAGGCAAAACGCCGCCTGCAGGTTATGCAGACACTGGATAAGCTAGGGGCAGGTTTCTCTTTAGCATCGTATGATATGGATATTCGGGGGGCTGGAAATCTCCTCGGGGATGAGCAATCAGGCCATGTGAAGGAAGTTGGCATTGAGCTTTACCAAGATATGTTGCGGCAAGCTGTGGAAACTGCCAAGCAGCAATCTGTAGCGCAAGCATCTGATGGCAGCCCAACTATCACAGATGAAGAAGATGGCTGGTCACCGCAAATCACGCTTGGGACATCTGTACTTATTCCTGAAGATTATGTGCCAGATTTAACAGTGCGTCTTTCACTATATAGACGCATTTCCAATCTGCGTGATGATGCAGAAATGAAAGCCTTGATGGATGAGATGAGGGACAGGTTTGGTCAGCTGCCATCCGAGGTGATTAACCTTGTGGACGTAATAAGCTTAAAACAACTTTGTAAGAAGCTGAATGTTGAAAAGATTGATGCAGGCGGGAAGGGCTTCTCCCTATCTTTCCGGAATAATGAATTTGATAGGCCTGATGCCTTGGTAGGCTGGATTGCTAGCAAAGCGGGGCAGGTGCTCTTGAAGGCAGATCAACGGCTTATTATAAAAGCAGATTTAAGCCAGCTGGCAAAACGCGCTGAAATTGCTAATAAAACCCTTAAGGAGCTTGCAGCATTACTAGAGCAATAGGTGCTTATTCTGGCTGCATGGCTGCATCTATCACATTCAGCAGCACATCTGGGGGGTGTGCGCCTGCAAGCGAAAAGCGACTTTGAAAGACCATGAAAGGCACGCCATCTATATGGAAGTTCTGACCTTGCTGTAGGTCTGCATTCAGTTGTGTTTTTGAGGCGTCTGATTGTAACTTCAGTTGGTTGATATCCAGTCCATTTTCTGCACATAACTCTGTTTGCAATTGTGGATCTGAAATATCCTGCCCCTCTAGAAAATAGGCTTTATAAAAGCTTTCAGACAGGCCAAAGCTTGCAGGCCCAGCTGCCAGCAATAATTTATGCACTGGTTTACTATCGGGCGTCTTCATAATGGCATCAAAGGCAAATTCAATGCCTGCCTCATGCCCAGCCTCCTCAATACGGCCATAGACGGCATTGGCGGCATGGCCAAATTTTGCCCGTAAATAATCCTGCCTGTCCATCCCGTCAGCTGGCATCGATGGATTTAGGAGAAAGCTCCGCCAATGATAGATTGGTTCAATATGCGGGCGCTTTAGAAATGCCTGTTCGAGCCGCTTTTTCCCGATGAAGCACCAAGGGCAAATAATATCAGCGAAAATATCAACATGTAATTGTGACATAAAACCTCTCAAGCCATCTGCGTTATCTGCAAATTCGCTTTACCCTACCGTTGCTTATTCAAGACACAAAGATAAATTATATACTAGGCTAAGATAATTCAGGAGTATTCTGCATGTCAGATGAGATCAAGCGGGTAGACACGGCGCTTCAGGCTCTTATCTCTAAAGCTAAAACTCTTATGATGTCCATTCCGTCAGAAACAGAGAGTTTAAGTGAGATAGGTGTATCCCCGTTTATACAGCATGAGGGGCATCTATATATTTATGCCAGCCATTTATCTGCCCATATACGTCAGTTGCAGGGCAGTACTAAAGCCGTGTTTATGATAATTGCTGATGAAAGCAAATCGCAAAATATCTGGGCACGCCACAGGCTAAAATTTCAAGCCAATGTCATTGAAATTATGCGGGATGATCCACGTTTTGATGTGGCATGTGACAGAATTAAGGATGCACACGGGCCAGTTATGGATCTCATCCGGAATTTTGCAGATTTCCATCTGTTTGAAATAACGCCTGAAACCGGTGTTTTTGTCAGTGGTTTTGGCGCTGCATTCTCTGTGTCAGGTGCTGATTTTGCAGTTGGTGCTAAGCTGCGAAGTAGCTAATCTTATATAAAATCATAAGCTTTTATTAACTATTCCAGATTATCGTAACTCTCTAGTGAGTTACATTTGGCTGGGTTGGTAAATGAGTTCAATCTCATCTGACGCAGGGGCAGTTTTAACGCACCTGCAAATGATACAAGATGTTATTAAAAGAATGGCGCATTGCTCATTTCAGTTAAAGCAATGGAGCATAATCG
>WTHY01000128.1 GCA_011522945.1 Alphaproteobacteria bacterium | reverse complement strand
GATGTGTATAAGAGACAGGCATCACACAGTATATTGGGAGTGGGTAAAAGGCCATGCAGGCCACCCTGAGAATGAACAATGTGATATGCTAGCAAGAGCAGAGGCTGATGCTCTCAAAACAGCTACCGATTAGGCTGCTTTAACAGCCTCTAATACATATTCAGCGCTTGAAATTTCATAAACTGCAGGCGCCTCAACGAACACATGGGTAAAAATACCGTCCTCAAGCACGAAAGCAGCTCGCCCAGCACGCGCTCCCATTACAGGTCCCATATCCACAAGCAGGCCGAGCGCATCTGCAGCTGTGCCACGAATATCAGCCATCATGGTGATTTTATCACCGACCTGCTGATCCTCACCCCAAACTTTCATAACATGCGCATCATTTACAGATAGGCAGGCGATAGCATCAATACCTGCATCTCGCAACTCATTATAATGGTTTAGATAACTTGGCACATGTTTAGCAGAACATGTTGGTGTAAAGGCACCAGGCACGACAAAAACAACCACCTTACGCCCTGCAGCAAATTGCGAGAGATTTACAGTATCTATACCGTCTTCATTCTTAACCATTACTTCAACATCAGGGATAGAATCACCAATTTGCACGCCCATTATGAGGTCCTTATTTTATTTACTATGTATATCTAAGATCCTGCGCCGGACAGCGCAGTCTGTATCGAATTTTCAAGTGTTTTTAGGGTTAAAACTTCAGGTAGGATCACCGGCGCCTCTAGATTTTCATGGAAAATAATATTGAACGGAATACCGTACCGTCCATATTGTGCGAGGAACGCGGCAATCTCTGTATCAGGTCTTGTCCAGTCAGCTTGAAGTCGCACAATATTCGCTGCTTTTGTAGCTTCAAGACCTTCTTTTGTATCCAATACCAATAGTTTATTTGTCTTACAGGTGATACACCAATCTGCTGTTACATCCACAAGCACAAATTTACCAGAAGCCATCTCTGTCTGCAGTGCCTCAACTGACCATGGCTGCCAATTTGTATTTTGTGGCGGCTTAGCGTCACGAAGCTCTATAGCACCAGCAAATAGCCAGCCTACCCAAATCGTTGTCGCCAGAAGTAATACGCCTAAAAATTGTTTGATTTTTGCCATCCAATGTCCTGGTTTTGGCAAATAGGATACCAAGCCAGGCTTTGCAGCGAAAATGAGCCAAGGACTGGCTAATCCAAAAGCCATAGCCACCATAACAAGCATCAAAACTCCATCAGACCCTGTCAGAGCAAAGGTGACAGCTGTACCGACGAAAGGCGCTGAGCACGGCGTTGCAAGCAATGTCGCCAACATGCCTGCGATGAAATCTCCACGTAAATTATGAGTCCCATCTGTTCGTGCCAAACCAGATAAAAAAGCAGGTATAGGAATATTCACACGGTCGAATAGGCTTAATGTGAATAAACCCAAAACAACAAACATGATGCCAAGAAATACGGGCTGCTGAAATTGGATACCCCATCCTACCTGCAAGCCTGCCGCACGTATACTAATAAGCCCAAGAGCCAGTATGATGAAACTAATGATGATACCAGCCGCACTTGCGAGAAATCGCTGACGGATATGTTGTGGTGATGCATGCGCCATAGATAGGATAGACGCAACCTTAAGAGATAGCACTGGCAAGACGCATGGCATGACATTAAGAATGACACCCCCTAAAAACGCTACAAATAAGCTAGCCCAAAATATATCAATGCTATCTCTATTTGTTTCTAGCTTAACTAAACCTGCCACAGAGTCTCTATCCTGAGCCGATAGTCTCATGCGTATTTCAGAAATCTGGTCCTCAGCAAGTATGGTTAGCGTTAAGAGCTGTCCAGAAAGTTCCTCTACAGCTTTCCCAGACACATCAATATAGGCGGTTTGTTCATCTTGCACTGGTTTGGAAAAACTATAGCCGGGCCCTGCCCCTTCTATAAAAATATCCGATATCGGCAAACTGCCAGGGGTTAGTGCAATGACAATATGATTATTTTCAGCCTCAAACCATATATGCGACAGCTGAATATTAGGTCCAGTGGCTTTTGAAGGCACCTGTGAGCGCGCATAAGCGATGTCTTGCGCATAGGGAGATGGCGCACCTGTTCCTGCAGCTAAATCTATAGATATGGGCCCTTGCATAGGCACACAAATATCACTGCAGGCCAAGAGGTCGAGCATGCCGCTGACAAAGGCTGGGCGCCCGGCAGGCACAAAAATATCCAGCGGCAGAATGACTCTACCACCATATCCGTAAGTCTCTAAGTCAAATAGGGTGAAACGCTCAGGCACTGGGAAGATTAACTCTGTTGTATAACCGCCCGCTGAACTTGTCTCATCCAATAGAAATTGTGTTGGCAGACCAGCATCACCAGGACTGCGCCAATAGATTTTCCAACCTGGTTTGAGCTGCACCTCTAATGCAGCCGGCCAAATCATATCTTTATCTTTAAGCTGCCATGTTTCAGCAGCACTAATTAGACGGGCTTCAGCAAAGTCTGTCTTCAGCCATGGTCCGTCTGATGCACGTGCTTGAGATGCCCCGCCAACAATTGAGGCAAGCAAGAGTGCAAAATATAGAAAAATGAAACTACGCTGTTGCATAACATCTATATAAGTTCATCTACCAAATTTTGTTAGTATTTTCGTTATATCTATCTGATAGCTTATCTGCGGCGAAATTATGTCAGCTGACTATAAATCAAAAATTTCTGTTAATTGCACATACACGACAGACTGGGTATGCTTTCATCATGACCAATTCAACACGCGCCACATCCGCACCGCCAATTTACTCTAGCCTTATTGGCCATTTTTTGGTTGCAGCACCACATATGAATGATAGTCGCTTTAATCAGGCCGTTATCTATATTTGCGAGCATGATGAAGATGGCGCAATGGGCCTAATTGTTAACAAAACAATAGAGTCCTTAAACTTTGGTGAACTCACTAAATCTCTTGATATTGGAACGCCGCGCAACTATCCGGAAAGACCTGTTTATAAAGGCGGTCCGGTTGAACCAAAGCGAGGATATATTCTCCACTCACAAGATCAAATGATGCCTGATACAATTCCAATAACAGACGCGGTTGCTCTATCATTACAGGTTGATATGCTAAATGATATTGCGCTTGGCCTTGGCCCGAACCAACTCAAAATCATGTTAGGCTATACTGGCTGGTCTGCAGGTCAGCTAGAGGATGAAATGCGTGAAGGCATGTGGTTCCACCTGCCTGCATCAGAAACAATGCTCTTTGAAGAGGCAGGAGACACGCTGTGGGAGGCAGCCTTTAGACTAGCCGGCTTTGATGCTGGGGCTTTATCAGCACAATCAGGCAGCGCTTAGGCTGCCAGTACTCGCATATTATCTGACTGTGGCTAAGATACTATTAGGCACATAAATAGCCACGAAGCTGTTGATTATCCATGACAGGGAAATCTGGACCAACCACTGCCAATACAGGATCTGCATCTGTGACAAGCATCTGCACAAGCTGCTTAATATCATCTGTTTGCACAGAATCGATTCTACGCAGACTCTCCTCAGGATCCGTCGGTGCTCCATATAGAAGTATCTGCCGCGCCAATGCTTCTGCCATTCCTGTAACAGATTCCTGTCCCATCACTATGGCAGCCCGTAATTGCGCCTTAGCACGGTCTAATTCTACATCAGTAAGTGTATTAGAAATATCTGCTAGTGCCTGTGCTGACAGTTTTAATGCCTCATCTGCTGTCTCGGGCGAGGTGCCAGTATAAACACCTAAAATACCGCCATCAGAATATAACTGCGCGAATGAGAAAATTGAATAGCAAAGCCCGCGCTCTTCACGTACCTGTTGGAACAGGCGAGAAGACATACCGCCGCCGTAAAGGTTCGATAATAGAAGGGTTTCAAATCTCTTATCTGACCTTGCGCCAGGACAGGATAAGCCGAATAACAGATGTGACTGCTCTAAATCCCGATGGACGATATCACTCCCCGCCTGCCATTTTGGAGTCTTGCGCTCAGTATCTCTGGCACTGCGCATATCCCCGCAGAGTTTTAACGCTAAATCAACAAATTGTGTATGTTCGATAGGTCCGGCAGCGACTATGAGCATTTGCCGGTTGCCATAATGCCTATCCATAAATCCGGTCAGGTCCTTGCGGGAAAAGCCAGATACGGAGTCAATTGTACCTAAGATTGAGCGCCCAAAATCCTGCCCTGGATAACAAGCTGCAGTGAATCTATCAAAAACAAGGTCATCAGGTGTATCAAGCGCTTGACCAATTTCCTGAATGATCACGCCGCGCTCTCGTTCAATTTCCTCTGCTGGCAATGTGGACCTGCCTACAATATCTACCAGTATATTTAAGGCCATTTCTGTATGCTCAGGCAAAACACGAATATAGTATGCTGTTTCCTCTCGGCTTGTATGGGCATTCATATAGCCACCAACATTCTCTACCTCTGCAGCAATTTGCTGTGCAGTCCGAGACTCAGTGCCTTTGAAGGCCATATGCTCAAGCATATGCGCAATACCTTGCTCATCATGCTTTTCATCTCGTGAACCCGCACC